>DEIJ01000055.1:9979-11561 GCA_002352365.1 Dehalococcoidia bacterium UBA2777
TTAGGTCCACAGGCAACAGAGGTGATCTGCTGCCGTACTTTAAAGACCTTTGCCCTGACCGAGGCAGAGGTGGATGAAATGGTGCATCCACTCTCTTGGTCTAACCCCTCGATGGGCATCTATGCTAAAACTGATGGAATTCACTTGAGATTGATCGCTAAAGCAAAGGATGAGAGGGAGGCTGAGCAAATGCTCAAGCTGGCTGAGGCCAAGCTGAGCGGAATCCTGACACCACATATTTGGGGAACAGATGAGGATAGCTTAGCGAAGGTAGTGGGGGAGATTCTCGGTGAAAAGAAGCTGACCTTGGCGACTATGGAATCATGCACCGGAGGGCTTCTTGCCTCCACGCTGACTGATGTTCCGGGAAGTTCCCGGTACTATAAAGGAGGGTTGGTTTGCCACTGCAATGCTATGAAGGTAGCCTTTGGGGTTTCGGCTCAGCTTATTGACTCGTATGGGGCAGTAAGCCCCCAAATAGCTGAGGAGATGGCCAAGGCAACCCGCCAGAAAATTGGAGCAGATATTGGGGTGGGTATTACCGGGGTGGCGGGGCCAGATGAACTTGAGGGGAAACCTCCTGGGGTAGTCTATATCGCTGTTGACAATAGAGGCGAGGTACAAGTATACTCCGGAGTTTATCCTGGAGGCAGGGAGGAGATAAAGCAAAGGACGGTGGTCGCTTCCCTTTTCCGGCTAAGGCAAACCCTTCTCGGCTAGAAGCATCCCTTACTCATAACTAATTGCCCCTGAAAAAAGTCCGCATTTGGGATCCCATCAAAATCGAAGATTTTGATGGGACTTGGCAGCGGATCCTAGATTCGTTTTTTGTGATTTTCGGGGCCCCCGAAGAGTGGGGGTCCCAGCCGAATCAGAGATTCGGCTGGCCGTAAAAGAGCGAATTTTTCATACGGTATTAACTATGGATGAGCCGCTGAGCTTTGAACAATGCTCGGGCCAGGCTTCGCAGGGGGACCAGCTCCACTTCACTTTCTACCCCTAGATCTCGGTACAGGGCTTCCCCAAGCTGATTCTTCAATGCGGCTACATCTTTGATTTCGGGTTGATACTCTGCTTTCAGCTTTAGCCGGTCTAATTCCCCCGGCTGATCAAGGATTATTTGGTACTCCTCCCCCAGGCCAGGGATACCAGCTATTATCTCCTCGACATCAATGGGCAGGACTCTCTTCCCGTCGACTTTTGCGATGTGGGCGACCCTGCCTTTGACCATTGACATCTTAGGATGGGTACGGCCGCAGGGACAGGGCTGGTAGGGGAGCAACCTACCCACATCACCGGTCTTATACCTGATCAGCGGCACGGCCTCATTCCACAAAGGGGTAACCACAATCTCTCCTTCCTCACCTATGCCAAGAGCCTTTTCAGTCTCTGGATCGACAATCTCTGCAATGCCACAGTCGGCAAACAGATGCATGCCACCTCCTTGTTCACACTCAACACCGATTCCACCTGTTTCTGCAGTGCCATAGAGAGTCCGAAACAGGACCCCATATTGTGCTTCGATTCTTTTCTTGTATGTCTCGGCCCAGCCTTCTCCCACACCGGCTACCAGTCGGAGTTC
>DEIJ01000055.1:11591-12049 GCA_002352365.1 Dehalococcoidia bacterium UBA2777
ATAACGGTAACATTCATCTCCTTAGCCAGCCTTATTTGATGATCTGGATTCCCCCGGCCGGCAGTAGCTAACAGAACTGTCGAGCCTATGGCTTGATATCCTCGCGAAGAGGATTCAAAGCCGAGGAGAAGTTGAATAACATCCTGCGGTCTCACCCCTATTGTCCACCTCGATCTAGCCTCGCCATAAAAGTAAAACTCCCAATCCCGCTTAGATATTAATATTGGCTGGGTGAACCCGGAGAGAGTGCCTGAGGTAGAGTTAATCGTCTTCACCTCTTCCATGGGGACAGCTAGCTTTTCCAGGGGAGGTGTATAGCAGAAATCGTCCAGATAGGAGGTCAACGGCAGCTTCTTAAGGTCGTCTAGTGTCTTTATATCAGTTGGTCTTATTCCCGCTTTATCAAACTTCCGGCGATATAGTGCCGTCTTCTCATAAGCCCGAGTTACCACCTCTTG
>DEIJ01000055.1:12067-12503 GCA_002352365.1 Dehalococcoidia bacterium UBA2777
ATCCCAGTATTTTCTTTCCTGTGCCATGTATAGCTCCTTCCCAAAAGCTGGTTAGTAATTTGGCTTTTTCCTAAGCGGCAATGAGTCGCTGTGCTTTGAATATGGCCCGAGATAGTGTTCCTAGGGGGACTAGCTCTACTTCGCTCTCTACCCCCAGCTGGTGATAGATTGCCTCCTCAAATCGATTCCTTAATGCGGCTACATTTTCGACTTCAGGACGATGCTCCGCCTTCACCTTTAACCTTTCCAGTTCTCCGCCTTTGGCCACAATTAGCTGATATTCCTCTCCTAGTCCAGGAGTGCTGGCTACTACCTCTTCAACATCAATAGGGAGGATCTTTTTGCCTTTGATTTTGATAATCTGGCTAACTCTGCCTTTGACCATGGATATCTTAGGGTGGGTTCTACCACAAGGGCAAGGCTCATAAGGGAGCAT
>DEIJ01000065.1 GCA_002352365.1 Dehalococcoidia bacterium UBA2777
CCTTCCAGTGGAACATCCGTTCAAAAAAGGGAGAGGGATTTGTGCACAGATTTTTGCAACATACTATAAACAGCGTCTAAATAAAAAAGGGTAAGATGGCAGGTTTAAGTGTTACCGAGGCTCAGGAGATGTGGCCCCACCAAGTGCAAAGCTTCGCCCAAAAGGAACTTGCTCCTGGAGCTAAGGAGAGGGCCAAATTCGAAGCAGCGCCACGAGAGACAATCAAAAATTGGCAACTAAAAACAGCGGCTGCCTCTAGTAATCTATCCCTTGACGAGGCTTAATACCCTCAGCAAAAGGATGCTTGATCATCAGCATCTCAGTGACTAGATCCGCTCTCTTTTGGATCTCTCTTGGGGCGCTTCGCCCAGTAAGAACTAGCTCTACCCAATCAGGTTTCATGTTAATCAGATTCATCACATCCGAGATTTCCAGTAGTCTGGCATCAATAGCAGTGAGAATCTCGTCGAGGATAACCACATGGTGGTGCCCTTCGAATAGCATCTCCCCTGCATAGGCTAAAGTCTGCCGGGCGAGTGAGCGCAGTTCCCCATTCGGCTGATGAATGATGTTCCTATTGTTCAGTTGCACTATCTCAAAGGGGTGGTATTTATCGATGAAAAGATGTTCCCCCCAGTTGAGATCCCTTTTGGGAAACTGAATCATAATTACCTTTAGGCCATGCCCCACAGCGCGCAGTGCCAGTCCCAGAGCAGCTGTTGTCTTGCCTTTACCCTCCCCGGTATAAACTTGAACCAAGCCCACTTGAAACGTATTCGATTCTATCTGTTCTCTTTGCATGACGAGTCACCTCCCCCCATTCAAGGCTAGACTAGCACCCCCTCGATTTCAGCCATAATTTGCTCTGTGGTGAAATGCCTAGCGGTAATAGCACCGCTGGGGCAAGCAGCAGCACAGGTGCCGCATCCCTTGCATAAAGCCTGGTTAATTTGGGAGACTTCCTTTTCCTCTTCAAAAGAAATAGCATTGAAGGGGCAGAGGGTATTACAAATCTTGCAACCTGAACAAAGCTCTTCGTCGATCATAGCGGTGGCTGCTTCGATCTCTATCCTCCCTTTGCTGATCATAGACAGCACTCGGGCAGCTGCCGCTGAAGCTTGAGCTACAGTATCAGGTATATCCTTAGGACCCTGGCAGCAACCGACCACAAATGTTCCATCAGTCATGGTAGCTACCGGGTCAAGCTTGGGGTGCCTCTCCATGAAAAAGCCATCAGCACTGCGGCTGATATTAAATAACCGGGCAACTCCCTCGGCGTCTGAACGAGCCTCCAAAGCTGTACACAGAATAACCATGTCAACCGGCACCCGTATCAGGCTACCTAATAAGGTATCCTGACACACGACAACAAGCTTTCCTTGCTCCTCTTCAGTTATAGTACGGTCAGTAACTTCGCCTGCCTTCCCCCGTATGAAATTAATGCCTTCGTCTGAGAGACGCTTATAAAATTCCTCATAGCCTTTACCAAAGCAGCGCATATCTATATACATTTGGTATACTTCGGCACTGGTCTTTTCCTTTATCAGGTGGGAATACTTGAGAGCATACATACAACATACGCGAGAGCAATACTCGTGATAGTTTTTGTCACGGCTACCTACACAGTGAATGATGGCTACGCTCTTAGGCTCCGAACCATCCTTGAGCACGATTTTGCCCCGTGTAGGACCAGAGGCATTACACATCCTCTCAAACTGGAGGGCAGTAATGACATTATCATAGCGCCCATAACCATACCAGGCTATAGTCGAGGGATCAAAGGCTTGGTAGCCTGTAGCCACAATGATTCCACCCACCTCCACCTCAACCAACTCATCCTTCTGTTCAAAATCAATAGCCTTTGCGTCGCAGAACTTCTCACAGGCGCGGCAGGTGCCCTTTAGAAAATAGACACAGTGCTCTGTATCTATCACGGGGACATTGGGCACTGCCTGGGGGAAGAGGGTGTAGATAGCCTTTCTCTTGGCCAATCCCTCATCAAACTCACTGTCTACCTTCCACGGGCACTTCTCTATGCAAACGCCACAGCCAGTACACTTACTTTCATCAACATACCTTGCTCGCTTCCTGATTTTAACCTTGTAATTGCCGATATAGCCAGAAACCTCCTCCACCTCACTGTGGGTCAACAGCTCAATATATGAATGATGCCCTACCGCACTCAGGAGGGGGGTAAAAATGCAGCTAGCGCAATCCAGCGTAGGGAAGGTCTTGTCAAACTGAGCCATATGACCACCAATGCTGGGCTCTCTCTCCACAAGGTAGACCTTATGCTCAGAATTACCTATCTCCAGAGCAGCCTGAACCCCGGCAATGCCGCCTCCCACAATCAAGACGCTGGAGCTAACCGGAACCTCCTTAACCTCTAGTGATTCTTGACGGGAAACCCGCCTCACCGCGGCACTGACTAATGCCTTGGCCTTCGTGGTAGCTGCACTGTGGTCCTCAGTTACCCAGGAATCTTGCTCGCGAATATTAGCCATATCAAAGAGATAGGGGTTTAGTCCTGCCTCCTGGCAAGCCTGCCGGAAGGTGCGCTCATGCATCCGCGGAGAGCAAGATGCAACCACTACCCGGCTGAGCCCTAGCTCCTTAATATCATCCTTAATCATATTCTGCCCTGGGTCTGAACACATATAAATGTAATCCTTAGCCATTACCACAGAAGGTAATCCCCGGGTAAACTCGGTCACCTCCTTCACATCCACTACTCCAGCGATATTAGTTCCGCAATGACAGATATACACTCCAATTCTAACCTTGTCCTCCATAGTAAAACCCTCCTCAAGTTTGTCAAATCGCCTCTTGGACCAGTTCTGCGATGTCCTTAACTTCAATAATACCAGCCTTATCCGTTGTCAACACGCTGTCCTCAAAGTTAAGCATGCAATAGGGACAGAAAACGGCTAATGTATTGGCCCCTGTTTCAAGAGCCTGCTCTATCCTTATATCGGAAAACCTTTCCCCCTTTTTGGTTTCCATCCAGAGCCTCCCAGCACAACCACCACAGCATAAGCTGTTTTCCCGATTATCCCGCATCTCAACCAACTCTAAGCCAGGGATGCTCTCCAGAATCTGCCGAGGCTCGTCATATATACCCGCATAACGTCCTAGACAACAGGAATCGTGATAAGTAACCTTTTTATTCAACTCCTTGGTGAACTTTAACCTTCCATCTTTAATAAGTCTGGCTAAATATTGAGAAAAATGGATTACCTCAAAATTGCCCCCAAACTTGGGGTATTCCTGGGTAAAAGTATGATAGCAGTGGGGAGAGGTAACAAGGATTGTTTTAACGCCGGCTTCAGTAAAAACACTAATATTATTTTGGGCTAGGCTTTGGAACACGCTCTCCATACCTGCTTTACGAACACTCTCACCACAGCAAGTTTGCTTGGCACCCAGGATGCCAAAATCTACCTGAGCTTTTTTAAGGATATTGACTGTAGCCCGGGCAACTTTTTGAATCATGGGATCGTAGGCTTGAATGCAGCATGCAAAATACAATAATTCGGTACCCTCAATAAAGGTACTCACATCCATGTCCTTCGCCCAATCTGCACGCTTCTCCGCCGCCTCGCCTAACGGATTACCTACGCTCGAGACATTTTTAACTGTGATCCGCAGCGAGTCAGGAACCTTAGCTATACCCAATGACACGATAGCTCTCCGCAAAGCTCTCATAATGTCTGGTATCTCTACACCACGAGGGCACCGCTGAACACAAGCACGGCAGGCAACACATTGCCACACCTCCTCAGATTCAAAGTCAACCAGCCCCAATTGCGCCTCATGTATCATCATGTGGACGGGGAAGCTTCTAACCAGATTCCAGGGGCAGGTAGCACTGCAAAGGCCACATTGATAGCACAAGTTAAGTGGCTCGCCACCTTCCTCTATTATAATATTTGCTGCTTCTCTGTATGGACTTACTGCTTGCATGATAAACCTTCCTCACTTCCTTAATTTTTTGGCTGCCTCGACCTCACTCACCGAATGATGCGAATCTACAGCAACCACGCAGGCCGCACCTCGAAATAATTGCCCCATCCTGCTCCAGTCAACCGAGAACACCTCAAACAAAGGCAAAGATCTCCCCCTTGAGACTAGCCCGAGCCTCATCGGTGCTCGTAAGCAATCTCCCCACATCTCGTAGTGTAGCATAGCTTATAAAAATCTTTAAGTCAACAATCTTCCGTGCGTATCGCTACTTTTTTCATACACACGCCAGTTCACCCGTTTCGGTGGCCGAGAATTACCCCAGGTACGCAACATCCAATGCTTATGAAGCAGCTACCAGGTATGCGGCTAGAAGCGCCCGGTTGGGCGGCGAGCTAACATAAATATCTTCGCCAGCCTCCCGGCTGCAGGAGTTTAGGGGGTATATAAGCGTGGTCAAGAAGCGGATTTTATTTCCCTGCGGCTGCTTCCAGTGGTGCCTCAACAACTATAGCTGCTCCTTTACCTGGTTCTGAGTATACCATTAACACACCACCAACAAGCTGGGCTCTCTCTTGCATTCCAGCCAGTCCCAGCTTGCCATAACTGGCCAGGTCACCCATCCTTTTGGGCAGTTCAAAGCCCCGACCATTGTCATTGATAGTCAGCTTAACTTCACTGGAGTTAAATTCTACGATTATCTCCGCTGTGGTAGCTTGGGAATGCTGCCGCACGTTGTTCAGTGCCTATTGAGCGACGCGGAATAGCACTAGCTCTATCTCAGGCAAGAGGCGCTTGCGGCCACCAACCACCTTAAGTTTACAGACTATGCCATCCTGCTTGCTGAGACCATCTGCCAGCCACCCCAGCGCAGCTAGTAGACCCAGGTCATCTAATATCGACGGACGGAGACCCTGGCTGAAACGGCGCACCCCTTCCAAAGTTCTATCCATCTCCTCACGGAGGTTCTCCAAGGAAGTCAGATCGGATCTTGACAGTTTCCCAGTGTTGGCCAAGATAAAGTTGTCCAATTGCCGAGACGCGGTGGCAACAGCTTGGGCAGTCTCATCATGAAGCTCTCGGGCGATGCGCCTTCGCTCTTCCTCTTGAGCCCTGGTGACCTGGCGGGTATACAGAATCATATTATCTTGCACTCGTTTTTCCTCGGTTGCATCTCTAGTGATATGCTGGAAACCTATGGGCTTGCCTTCGCTAATGACCAAACTAGTAGCTAGCTTCACAATTGCTTCCGACCCATCCTTCTTGACCATTCGCTGTTCATAGGGTTGGGCAATATCCTCTCCGCTCAGTAGCTTGCCGTGAACTTCCCTGGCGAATCTCAGGCTTTCCTCCGCGAAAAGCTCCTTAATATTAAGCCCTATGAATTCCTCCCGGGGATAGCCGATAACTTTTTCACAGGCTCTATTCGCTGCCCTAATGTTGCCGTGTAAATCATTAACACAGATGGCGTCACTGGCACTCTCGAAAAGCTGGCGGTATCTTTCCTCCGATGCCCGTAGTTGCTCCACGATCACCCTTTGCTGCTGATAGAGACGAGCATTCTCCCCAGAAACACCAATCTGGCTACTAATGGCAGCAATAAGTTCCATTTCCTGCCCGAAAGACGGATGGGGGGCATGAGTGCCTATTGTAATGGTGCCTAGTACCTTGCCTTTGGATTTCAGCGGCGCAACGAGTTGGGTTTTCAGCCCCTCCCCCCCCACATTCTGGCGAGTCGTGATTCACGTGAAGAATCCTCTATCAGTAATGGCTCCCCTGACTCAGCTACTCGGCCATTGAAGCCTTCACCCACCTTTATTCTATCCACACCACGGGCGAATTCTGGTGACACCTCTCGATAAGTCTTAAGCACTAGCTCCTGGGTCCCCTCATTCAAAAGAAATATCAGGATGGCGCCAACACCCATAACTTCCCCAATCTTATCCGCAGCATTTTCCAAGATTTGGTCCGGCTCTAAAGACTGACTGAGTATACTAGAAATAGCATTAAGTATGTTTAGTTGCCTCTCCTTCTCCTTTATGGCTTCAAGGTGAGCAGAAACCTCCTGGCGAGCCAGTTCAGAATGGGTTAAGGCTTCATAAAGGTTATCTTGAGCTACTTCACTCTGGATCAAGGCGCGTTGGTACCGCCTCTTCTTTTTCTGTCGTCTTTCAAACCCCAGCAGCACTAGGCCGCCAACGAGACTGACAGCTGCTATGTCAACTACGTAGTCCCACGAAGTCCCACGAAATTGGCGAACTAAGAATGGCCGCAGACAACGCAATGGCCACAGCAACCGACAGGGTTGCTAACCCTCCCACCAGTCCAAAGACGTAGCCAGCGTAAGCTGCTGCCGATAGTAATAAGACCCTCCCAACAAAGTCCTGAGTTAAGCCCGACAGGATGCCAGGGGGCTGCAAAGAGAGAATGCCTTCAGGCCCACTGTAGTGGAGGATTGCACTGATGGCTAGCATAGCCATCACAAGCCCAAGTCGACAATAACACCAAATCTGCCTTACCGAGTTGACCACCGATACGCCCGGGGCTATCCTCACTATTCTCTCTCTAGCCCGCTGCGGCTAGCTAAACTTTAGTGCCTTGTGCTGAGATAGCCTATCCGTTATTTCCATATCATCGACGTCGAACCAACCTTCTCTTATCCCCACCAACACTGCCTCCATGCGCGACCCCACTTGTAGTTTGCTGAATACAGTTCCCAGGTGGGCCTGGACAGTGCGTACACTTAGGGTGAGCCTCTCAGCAATATCTTTTTGGTGCTCATACCCTTGGCTGCCAGCTTGAGTACCTCCATTTCGCGCCCGGTGAGCTGATCCAAGAGCTCACCCTTTTGAGGTTTGTCCTGATGAGTGGAGGTGATGCGGTTGACTACCTTGCGGCCAATTACCGGGTGAAACACATACTCTCCGGCATGCACCATCCGGATAGCATCAATAAGCACTTGTCCCCGGACATTCTTTAGCAGATAACCAGATGCTCCTGCCTCGAGGAGGGCAGAGATGTACTCATCATCATCATCATCATCATCATGTGCGCTAAGGACCAACACTGCAGTAGCAGGATATCTTGCCTTGATCTGTTTGGTAGCTTCGACGCCATTGAGTTTGGGCATGGCGATATCTACTATAGCCACATCGGGGGATAACTCGCTCACTTGCTGAATCGCTTCCTCTCCATCACCAGCCTCGCCAACTATTTCTAAATCGCCTTCTCGCTCGAGAAGCTGATGAAGGGCCTCTCTGACTACTATATGGTCCTCA
>DEIJ01000171.1 GCA_002352365.1 Dehalococcoidia bacterium UBA2777
ATTCCCGCTCCCTTTGATAAAACCTGATGGTCTGGGCACAAATCCCTTGACTTCGCGAGCTGAGGAATTTTGTTAACAAGATGGGGTCCTGATTTGTTAACAGACTTCGGTTATTGAGCAGCGGAATGCTGCTGCTCTGTATTTGGATTTTCAATGAGGCGCAGAGGACTCGAACCTCTAACCGGCTGATTAAGAGTCAGCTGCTCTTCCTATTGAGCTAGCGCCCCATATTGACCTCTCTTCAAACGGCTGGGCAAATAATATCAGCCACGCCCAGCAAAGTCAAACCTGTTAATCAGAAAAGGCAACACTAAAAACTTCCCTTTCAGCAGTCTATCAAAGCTTATTTCACTCGTTCTAAAGGTGCTAGGCTGAGCAGTAGTCTTTTAGTCCCCACCCCCCCTTGAAAGTCTACAATGATCTCATGGTCATCCCGAATAGAGGTACAGCTTCGAACTACCCCCTGACCAAACTTGGCATGGCACACCTGGTCGCCAGCTTCCAAAGCCAATAACACAGGAGTGGCCTTTCTCTGTTCACCTACAGGCTTTACCGAGTGTGGCGGGATATCTCGGAGGAAGCGAGAGGGGCCACTGCTACTCCCGAATAGACTGCGGCGCTGGGCATAAACTAGGTAGAGGTGGCTTTTGGCTCGTGTCATCCCCACATAACACAAGCGGCGCTCTTCCTCCATCTGCGCCGGAGCGGCAAAGGACCTTCTATGAGGGAGAATGCCCTCTTCCATGCCAACAATAAAAACCGTCCCGAACTCCAGCCCTTTGGCTTGATGCAGGGTGATAAGAGTCACCGTGTCTTTATTCTCATCCAAATTATCCACCTCGGACACCAAAGTCACCTGGTCTAAAAAGGAAGCCAGGCTTTGTTTGGGTTCAAGCCCCCGAAAGCCATTAGCTACAGCGCGCAACTCCAAGATGTTATCCCAGCGCTCCTCTCCCCTGTCCGTTTCCCGAATCCACTCTTGGTATCTTGAGGCCTGAAGCACAAAATCCAGTAGATCAGCCACATTGAGTGATTCGCTTTGGGCAATTAGCTGTTTAAGCAGGGCAAAGAAATTGATTAGAGACTCTAGGCTGCGTCGGGGAAGACTGGGAGAGGCTCTTCCTGCGGCGATAAGCTCCAGCCCAGCATATAGAGGTATACTTTGAGCATTTGCCCACCGGGCTAGCTCAGTCAAGGTTCGCTGCCCGATACCTCTCCCGGGTACATTGATTATCCGCGCCAAGCTAACGCTGTCATAGGGGTTATGGATAAGCCTGAGATAGGCGATAACGTCCTTAATCTCCCGCCGCTCGTAGAAGCGGAGGGCACCTACAAGTTGATAAGGCATTCCGTAGCGGATAAATGCCTCCTCAATTGCCCGCGACTGAGCATTAGTGCGATACATCACGGCACATTCGCCAGGTGAAACTTCACCTTGGCTTGCCAAGCGCTCTATCTCGCTGACCACAAATTGCGCCTCTTCCTCAGCATCCTCGGTTTCAATAAGAGCCACTGGCGCGCCTATCTCATTGTCACTCCATACTTTCTTCTCCTTGCGTTGCTTATTGCGGGAGATAACCTGTTGAGCCGAGTTCAAAATAGTCTGACTAGAGCGATAGCTTTGCTCCAGATAAACTACCTTAGCCTCGGGGTAGTCTTTCTCAAAATTGAGGATATTACGCAAGTCGGCACACCTCCAGGAATATATCGACTGATCGGGGTCGCCGACTACACAAATGTTGCCATACCTTCCGGCTAGTTGTCTGGCCAGGGCATATTGGGCGATATTGGTATCCTGAAATTCATCGATGAGGAGGTAGAGGTAGCGAGATTGGTATCGGGCAAGAATTTGAGGTTGACTACGGAACAGGTGCACTGTTCTCATAATGAGGTCATCAAAATCTAAAGCCTTACTCTGGCCGAGGAGTTGCTGATAGTGCTGGTACACTCGCTGCACAATTTCCTCAAAATAGCTACGCGCCTGATCAGCATAATCCTCTGGGGTCATAAGCTGGCTTTTAGCTCCAGTTATAGCCCGGTGGATCGCTTTAGGATTTGCCTGCTTAGGGTCAAGGCCAATCTCCTGAAGACTGCGCTTTATTAAGTTGAGCTGATCATCCTCATCGTAGATAACAAATTTAGGGTCGATGCTTACCCTTTCCCCTTCCTGGTGTAAGATACGACAGCAGATAGCGTGGAAAGTGCCTAGGGTTAGCTCGTCTGTTGCCTGGCCTAAGAGTTGGCAAAGTCTATGTTTCATTTCATTGGCAGCTTTATTGGTAAAGGTAACTGCCATGATACGGCGGGGGTTAGTGCCCAAGATGCCAACTAGATAAGCAACTCGATGAGCAATCACTTTGGTTTTGCCGCTGCCCGGACCAGCGATAATAAGCAAGGGCCCGGTTACAGTTTCCACCGCCTGGCGTTGAGCTGGGTTAAGCCCCGAAAGGATTTCCATATCTTGGCCCATTTTATTTATCCTGCTGCCACCCCGCGGAGACATGGGTCATTTTGCCCGCCAAGCCTAGCTTCTCCGATGAAAAGGGCCCAGGGTGGATGGGGTTCCTTCCTGGAGAGCCTTGCTAATAGTCCCAAGCTCTCGTTCGATGAGAAATCCAGCTACCGCAGAAAGGTGATGGGCCACACCGAAAGTTGAGGCATGGACTCTGTGGGTAATACCGGATGTCGCCGATGGTTCTTTTCAACTCGTTTCCCCCCGTAGAATGCTATCTAAACTTTGCTTTATTTGTTTTGCCTCCTCTACTGCTTCAGGAGCAGTTTCAAAGACGCCTACTCCGAGGCGATCAGCTTCTATTATACCAGGGTTGTAGCTTATGAAGCCAAGCACCTCAAAATCGGCTAGGCTTGTTAAGATAAATTGACGGTCGGCATCACTTTGAACCTTGGAGCCTACCAGGTAAAGTCTAGCGATCCCGATATCTTGGGCTAATTTTCTGATTGCCACGGCGGTTTGTAAGCTCCGACTCCCCGGCTCCACCACCACAATAAGGGCATCTACCCCCTGAGCGGTACCTCGACCCAAATGTTCTAGTCCAGCGTCCATATCCATGATGACCACTTCCGAGCGGCTGAGCAATAAATGAGTCAGCAGACTGCGAAGCAAGGCGCTCTCGGGACACATGCACCCTCCGCCTCCCGCTTTCACTGTGCCCATAATCAGAAGTTTGATATTGTCCCTAGTGATGGCGAAACGATCGGGAATGTCATCAACTCTAGGGTTAAGTCTAAAATAAGGAGCCATACCGCCTGGCTTTGCCCCGGTGCGCTCCTCGATTA
Organism: Dehalococcoidia bacterium UBA2777; assembly: GCA_002352365.1. Classification (GTDB taxonomy): domain Bacteria; phylum Chloroflexota; class Dehalococcoidia; order UBA2247; family UBA2777; genus UBA2777. The sequence goes on from DEIJ01000171.1 coordinate 3,298, forward strand.
AATCCTCTAGCTCAGCAATAGGAGTGATCGAGCCTGCCTCACTTGCCGAAATACCCAATGCAGTAGCCAGATTGGCATCAGGATTAGCATCAATGGCAATAACCCTGTTACCCGCAGCAGAATAAACTCGAGCCAAAAGACCAGCCAGGGTGGTTTTACCCACCCCCCCTTACCAGCAATAGCAATCTTGGGCATATTTATCCCCCTTAAAGATTGTAGCAAAAGTTCTCTGCTGAATCCAATGGGATAATATTTGCATTTTTACCTAGTTTTTAGTTATAATTCGAAAATGAAGAATCATGAAGCTCCCCTAGGGGTGATTTGGCAAATAAAATTTTACAGGAGGTGAAGCAGATGGTTAGACCACTAGATGGGGTTCGTGTTCTGGATTGGACAATATTTCAACAGGGGCCAGTTTGTGGCGCAATGTTGGCTGATTTGGGGGCTGATGTCATCAAGATAGAACACCGCATTGAAGGTGACCCAGCACGAGGGCTGATGGCGATGATAGGTACCATGATTGGTGATGTGGGAGGGCGAAATCCCTATTACGAGAACAATAATCGTGGCAAGAGATGCATCACCATAGACCTAAGGAAGGATAAGGGGAAGGAACTCGTTTATAAGCTGGTAGAAAAGAGTGATGTCTTTCTGCACAATCATCGTATGGGTGCCGCCGAGAGGATGGGCATGGACTATGAAACCCTCAAGAAGTACAATCCCAAGCTCATTTACTGCCATGCCTCAGGGTGGGGGCCAAAGGGCGAGGATGCCTTTAATCCTTCGGCTGATTATACCGGGGTGGCGAGGTCAGGGATTATGAGTGTAGCTGGGGAGCCGGATATGCCGCCACAGATGGTGCAGGCCGGCATTGCTGATCAAATGGGAGCGACCACCTCCGCTTACGGGATATTAGCCGCCCTGATTGCTCGAGATAGATATGGGATAGGCCAAAAGGTGGATGCTTCTTTATTGGGTGGCATGACCTGGCTTTTGGGACTCGCTGTGTCCATGCGCCTTATTTCAAAGATACCTACAATGCGGTCAGCTAGAAAGAAAGCGGGGAATCCCCTGTGGAACCATTATAGATGTAAGGATGATAAATGGATCGCCTTAGCCCATCTCCAGCCGGATAAATTCTGGCCCAATTTCTGCACTGCAATGGAGATTCAGCACCTGGAAAAGGATACCAAGTATGAGAATATGATGGCCAGAGCCCAACATTGCAGCGAACTTATTGATATCCTCGATGGGATTTTTGCTACTAAAACGAGAGATGAATGGTCGAAGATATTCAGGGAAAATGGGGTGATTTTTGCCTCAGTTAACACCCTCGAGGACTTAGAATTTGACTGCCAGATGATAGCCAATGAATATATCACCGAGTGTGAGCATCCGGCTTGGGGCAAGGTCAAGGAGATAGGCTTCCCGGTTACCTTCAGCGAGACGCCGATGAAGATAACCAGAGAGGCACCTCAGTTTGGCCAGCATAAGGAGGAGATTCTTATGGAAGTCCTTGGCTATGGTTGGGATGAGGTCAACAAGCTCAAAGATGAGGAGATCATCTAAAGAAGAGGCGAAGGCTTTGCCAGGAAAAAGGCTCAGCCCCCTTTGAACTTTTCTTAAGGTGCTGGGGTGAGAGGGTAATCATCTTTTTAATGAGACCTATGGTAGAGGATTATTATGGGTGAGAAGGTGCTGATCGACGGTAACGAGGCGATAGGTCGTGGTGCTATCCAGGCTGGCTGCAAGTACTTCTTCGGTTATCCCATTACCCCCCAGAATGAGATCCCAGAGTTTATGTCCCGAGAATTACCCCAGATTGGAGGCGTTTTCGTTCAAACAGAAAGTGAAACCGCCTCGGTGTATATGGTATATGGTGGTGCCCTAGCAGGGGCAAGGGTGATGACCTCCACCTCAAGCTGCGGCTTTAGCCTGATGCAAGAAGGGATTTCCTACATCGCTGAGGCTGAGATGCCTGCTGTAATAGTCAACGTTATGCGAATGGGTCCCGGGATAGGGACCGGGGGACAACATGGCCAGACGGACTATCGCCAGGTTACCAAAGGGGGAGGGCATGGTGCCTACCGGTGCATCGTGCTTGCCTCTTATTCCCCCCAGGAGTGCTTTGATCATATGCAGCTTGCCTTTCACCTGGCTGATAAGTATCGGATACTGGTTTTGGTGCTCTCCGACTTCATAATTGGGCGCATGGCAGAGCCGGTGGAGCTAAGAACCCTCTCCTTCGATGAACCCCTGCCCCAGAAAGACTGGGCTCTAACTGGCAAAGCCAAAAAAGGAGGAATGAGGAGATTCTATATCTCTGGGCTTATTATGTCACCTCCCGCCTATCACCAGCATATGATCGAGAAATACCAGACGATAGTTGATTCTGAGATCAGGTACGAAACCTACAGGGATGAAGATGCCGAACTGCTACTAGTAAGTTATGGTTCCTCAGCCAAGATGGCTAAAGGAGCAGTTGATCGGGCTCGAGCTGAAGGAGCCAAGGTGGGATTGTTTCGTCCCATAACCTTGTGGCCTTTCCCTGAGGAAGCAGTAAGAGGGGCAGCTTATCGGGTAGGAAAGGTTCTGGTAGTAGAGGATAGCCCGGGAGAGTTAGTTGAAGATGTGAAGTTTGCGGTGCAGGGGCGAGTTCCAGTCCATCTTTTGGGCATCTGGGGTCGTTATACCCCACGAGGTTTGATGGCTGCAGGGTCAGGCATCATCTATCCCGAGAAAATCCTCCAGGAGATGAGGAGTTTACTGTGAAAGGAGAAGCTGCCAAAGAGAAAATCTATGGAACGCCAAAGTTGAGAGTTCCTATACCTTTTAGCATGTTTTGCCCCGGCTGCCATTATGGCATTATTGTTCGCCTCCTCTGCGAGGTAATTGAGGAATTGGGGATCGAGGGCAGGGCTATAGGGCTTGCGGGCGTCGGTTGCAGCTTCGGCCCTTTCCCAATGCTTATTGATGTCGACTTCACCGCTTGCCCCCATGGGCGCGCCCCTGCTATGGCAACGGCTATCAAGCGTATTCACCCCGAGGCCATTGTATTCACCGTGCAAGGGGATGGGGATTTGGGGGCTATCGGCTTGGGTTGCTTCATGAACACCCTCCTTCGCGGTGAGAAGCTGACCACCATCTTCTTAAACAATGCCTGCTACGGAACAACTGGAGGGCAGATGGCACCTACTACTCCATGGGGAATGCGAACCACTACTACTCCCAAGGGGCGAGATCCCAGTACGACCGGCTTTCCCCTGCATGCTGCCGAGCTCACAGCCACAATGAAAGGTGTGGCCTACTCTGCTCGTTGCAGCGTCCATACTGCGGCCAACTTCCAACGAGCCAAAAAAGCGGTAAAGATGGCCTTCCAGAAGCAAATGGATGGGATTGGATACGGCTTTGTAGAGTTCCTCTCTGCTTGTCCCCCTAATTGGGGAATGACTCCTGTCGATTGTTTGAAATTTCTTTCTGAGAGGATGATTGCTGAATATCCTTTGGGTGAGTTCAAGAATGCAAATGCTATCGAACTACCAGGTGAGTGGATGTAATGCTAGGGAAGAAAAAGGCATGGATTATTTTGCGCTGACAATAGCTGGGCTTGGAGGCCAAGGCGCTTTAGTAATTGGCAGGCTACTAGCTGAAGCAGGGATGTCGAAATACAACCATGTAAGCTACTTCCCCAATTATTCAGCAGCGATGAGAGGAGGGGAGAGCGAGTGCACGATTATTCTTTCCAATGAAGAGATCAGCTCCCCAGCATGGCTTGAGCCTTCATCGTTGATCCTTATGGGCCCGGCACCGCTAGAGGAGTTTGAACAAAGGGCCAAGCCAGGTGGTTTGGTGATGATAGACAGCTCACTGGTAACTAAGCAGGTGAGCAGGAAAGATGTAGAGGTATTCTATATCCCTGCCTCCAAAACTGCTACCGAACTTGGTGACAGTCGAGTGGCTAACTTTGTCTTTCTTGGGGCATACCTTAAGGCTACAGAAGCAGTTTCGCTGGAGCTTATTGAGGAGGCATTAGAGAAGAGATTAGCTGGTGGAAAGTGGGATGCCTTGCTCTCCCTGGATAAACGAGCTTTAAGAGAAGGAGCAAGGCTGGTAGAGAGAAGGCAAGGGGTGAACTAACTCAAACGGGAATTCTGCTACAGATATGGCCTTTACAAGGCCCGGGGTGATTTTGTTGAATTGAGGTAAGGGTGGTAAACTGATTGGTAGGGAAAGGAAAAAGGGGATGGTAACACCACCACGAAAGGAGGAATAAGATGCCTGGTCCCTTAGAAGGCTATAGAGTTTTGGATTGGACAGTATTTCAGCAAGGGCCAACTGCTGCTGCATTGCTGGCGGACATGGGAGCAGATGTAATCAAGATAGAGCCACCCGCAGGTGAATCTGGTCGAGGCCTGGGTAAAATACTTGGAATGGATCTGCCCCTGAATTTTTACTATCAAAACCAGAACCGGGGCAAAAGAGGTATTGTCTTAGATATGACAAAGGAGCGAGGGAGGGGAATCCTCTACAAGCTGGTTGAGAGGTCAGATGTATTTGTTACCAATTATCGCTATGTCCTGGCAAAAAAATATGGCATAGACTACGATAATTTGCGCCGATATAACCCCAAGCTCATCTATGCCCTCAGCACAGGCTACGGTTTGCATGGTCCTGATGCCGATCTTCCCTCGGCTGACATTGCTGGGCAGGCCAGGGGAGGGGTCATGAGCATCTCCTGTGGCACAGAGGATGGAATACCCGCCGCTATTGGAGGAGGCTTTGGTGATGAGGCTGGGGGGCTTGTCACCGCTTACGGAGTAGTATTGGCCCTCCTGGCACGGGAACGATATGGGGTGGGACAGATGGTGGAAGCTTCCTTGATGGGATCTGTAATTGAGATGTGTCGCCTTTGGCTGCAATTCTATCTCATCGGTCGTAGGTCAATGCCAGGCTCAGTATTAGGAATGACAAGGAGCAGCGCCCCCCTGTGGAACATGTACAAGTGCCAAGATGACAAGTGGCTTGTTCTCTCTGTGCTTCAGGTAGGTAAATACTGGGCTCCATTTTGTAAAGCGATGGAGATCGAAGAGCTGACAAAAGAAGAATTCACCCTTGAAAAGCTGATGTCATTTGAAGTGGCAACTGCATTTGTACTCAAGCTAAGAGAAATATTTGCCACCAAACCGAGGGATGAATGGTTAAAAGCTCTTGCCAAAGAAGAGGTACCGGCATCACCGGTCAATGAGATGGCTGATTTGGAGAATGATCCCCAGGTGATAGCCAACGAATACATAGTTGAGGTTGATGATCCTATTTATGGCAAGGTCAAGGTGCCGGGGATCCCGGCGAAGTTAAGTGAGACCCCAGGGAAGGTGAGAAGGCTTGCCCCTGAACTAGGTCAGCATACGGAAGAGGTGCTTATGGAGGTTTTGGGCTATACCTGGGATGATCTCGCTAAATTGAGAGAAGAGGGAGTTTACTAAACTAAGAATAAGCGAGACAGCTTCGCTTATCATTTGAGAAAGGAAGGTGAAGCTATGGCCGAAGAGGGTCTGGCAAAGGTAGAAAAAATCTACCAGGATCGAGGTGGTAGGGCTAAAGAACTGAGAGCACAAGGGAAGAAAATAATCGGATGCTATTGTTGCTATGCCCCGCCGGAAATCATCACCGCTGCCGGACTTGTTCCCTACAGGATTACCGGCGATGTGAAAGAAACTATAAGGGAGGCTGATAGCTATTTAGAGGCCATCATGTGCCCTTTCTGTCGCAACAGCTTCGATATGGCACTGCGGGGGGAATACGATTTCCTTGATGGCTTTGTAGTGCCACATACTTGTGATAATATAGTTAAGATATATGATGTGTGGAAGTATAACCTTAAACCACCTTATTCCCACTTCATAAATGTTCCTCATACCCTATCTGCTGCATCGCTGGAGTTCTTCAAGGCAGAACTAGGCACCTTCCAGAGAAGCATAGAAAGGCTTATTGGCAGGGAAATCTCCCTCCAGCAGCTTAAGGAGTCGATCAAGCTTCACAATGAGTATAGGGCTTTAGTCAGAGAGCTGTATGAGCTGAGTAAGCCAGACCCTCCCCTCATCTCTGGCTCAGAGAGGATGAAGGTGCTCCTTGCTGGAACGAGAGTTCCAGTGGAGGAAGCTAACGAACTGCTGCGAAGCGTCATCAGTGAGGTCAAAGAGCGCCGTGATGTACCCCCCAAGAAGCCTGCCAGGGTGCTGGTTTATGGTCCTGAGATCGATGATGCACCTTTTATTGAGCTAGTCGAGGGGGTTGGAGCTAATGTGGTTATAGATGATTTGTGCGTTGGTACCAGACCCTATTGGTTTGATGTAGAAATCAATGGCGACCCTTTGGGCGCTATGGCACAAGCCTATTTGGAAAAAGTCAACTGCCCCCGCACCTACAGACCGAGAACAGCAGGCCGGAAGGAGGATCTAGACAACAGATTCGGATATATCGCCAACTTCGCTAAAGAGTATAAGGTGAATGGCATCATTCTGCTCATCCTTAATTACTGTGATAATTATGAGTTCGAGTCTGTGGAGGTTAAAGACTACCTTCAGCAGGCTGGCTTTCCTGGGCTTATCATCGAGGTTGATTACACCTTGATGAGCATCGATTGGCTGAAGACCAGAGTCCAGGCGTTTCTGGAGATGATCAGTTAGCAAGTGGCCAAATGGGCCTCTCAGCCTCAAAAAGGAGAGGAGGGATCATGGAAGAAAAAAAGGGTGGACTATTAGCGGGGATCTATAGTAGAACGATAAAAACAACCGATGCGGCTAAAAAGGTCCGACCGCTGACTAAGAAGATCAGTCAGCAGGCTCATGAAGCTGCAGCCGAGGGGAAGCCTATAGCCTACTGCTTTATCATGAGCCTACACGATGAGATTATAAGAGCCATGGATATAACCCCTATCTGGACTGAGAATTACGCCGCAATCACTGCCGTTAAGAGGCAGGGGGAGCGCTTTATTTCCAGTGCCCAAGGTGAGGGCTTTCCTCGTAACCTGTGCACCTATTGCACTATCCAAGAAGGATTTGACGTCATGCGTCACCAATTAGGCATGATGCCTCCTGATGCCCCCGATGGAGGCATGGAAAGGCCTACCATGATGCTGGGCACTGGCATGATGATCTGCGACCCCAGATATAAATCTTACCAAACAGCACAGCGGTACAACGATGTTCCAGTACACGTTCATGGCTTGCTGTGGCCCGCTGCCGATGCCAACCTTGCCGAAGTTCAGGATTACTATGTTAAGTATATAGTGGAGGAACTAAGGGATTTGGTTGACTTCCTGGAGAAGCAGACAGGTAGAAAGATGGATTGGGACCGGCTGAATGAAATCATCGATCTGGCCAACAAGACCTATCAGGTGTGGTATGATGCCTATCAGCTCAGAAAGGCAATCCCAGCCCCGATGCCTACAGAGGATGCCATGAGCACTATGGTTCCTGGTTATTTCTGGATGGGGACTCAGGAAGCCTTTGACTTTTATCAGGACCTATATAATGAGGTGAAATATCGGGTGGATAATAGAATAGGGGTGATCCCTGACGAGAAATACCGCATACTCTGGGCAGCAGGTCTTCCCCCCTGGTTTGCCCTGGCGATCCTCAACTACTTCGAGAGTTTGGGAGCAGTGTTCCCTATAGAGATCACCTATCATCCTCCGCCACCTGTGGAAATCCCATCGCATGCCAAGCATCCCTTGGAACGGCTGGCTTGGAGGTTCTTCAAGCAGTGGACCCAAAGGAATGAGGAAGCCCAAAGGCGCAGTGGGGATCCAATGGTTGAGTGGATGCTGGAGATGATTGAGGATTATAAGATAGATGGAGTACTAGCCCACCGGGCTACGACCTGTAGAACTATCCATGTGGGGCAAATCCATCAGTTGAATGTGTTAAGGGACTATGTAGATCTACCCATGCTGATCTTAGAAAGTGACATCTGTGATGTCAGTGCCTTCGATGAGGCGGGAACCAAGGATAGGATAGATACCTTCGTTGAGACACTGGAGGTCTATAAGAAAAGAAAACAGTAGGCTGGCGGTAAGCTGAAGTTGTAGGGCATACTTCATAAAGGGGTATGCCCTATTAATTTTTACGGCTAAGGTTTTCCCCGTAGGACTTATTGCCCCAGAGGACAATCATCATTATAATTTAATTAGCTTGTGGGCAGGGCAATCGGGTAGTTATAGGAGTAAGTAATATTGGTAGCTGCGGACAGATTGAAAGTGCGCATAGCAGAGTTACGGGCTCTGATCAATCATCATAACTATCGCTATTATGTGCTGGATAGCCCGGAGATAAGCGATGCAGAGTATGATGAGCTGATGCGAGAACTCAAGCAGTTGGAGTCAGCACATCCTGAACTTGTCACCCCCGACTCACCCACTCAACGGGTGGGGGCAGCGCCTGTAGAAGCCTTTGGGGTAGTAGAGCACCGGGTACCTTTACTAAGCTTGGGCAACGCCTTTTCCAAGGAAGAACTTTTAGCTTGGCACAAGAGGATCTCAAACCTTTCGGGAAGTCAGCATTTCGACTTTGTCTGCGAACTCAAGCTTGATGGGCTGGCAGTAGCTTTGACCTATGTGAACGGGCTACTTGTTAGGGGGGCTACTCGAGGCGATGGCTATCGGGGTGAGGATGTGACCCAAAACCTGAGGACTATCAGGAGTATTCCTCTCTCGGTGCGCCGTAATGATTGTCCTGCCGAGTTCGAGGCTCGGGGTGAGGTCTATCTTCCCAAGGTGAGTTTTAAGAAATTGAATGAGGAAAGAGCTAGAGGGGAGAAACCTCCTTTTGCTAATCCTAGAAATGCTGCTGCAGGATCCTTGCGCCAGCTCGATCCTCGGATCACCGCACAGCGCCCCCTGGATATCTATATTTATGGACTGGGCTATGCCGAGGGGAAAGCAATCCCCACCAACCATTGGGAGACCATGGAATACCTCAAGTCCCTTGGATTCAAGGTCAACCCTCATAATGCTTATTGCCACAGCATAGATGAGGCTGAGGAGTATCACCTAATTTGGCAGGAGCGTAGGGAGGGTCTCCCCTATGAGGCTGACGGTGCGGTGGTCAAGGTCAATTCCTTTGAGCTTCAGCAGCAGTTAGGATTTGTAGGCCACGAGCCACGCTGGGCGATAGCTTACAAATTCCCCCCCACCCAGGCTACCACTCGTCTCCGGGATATCGGTATTAATGTGGGGCGTACTGGCAGTCTTAACCCTTATGCTATCCTGGAGCCGGTCTTGGTAGGCGGGGTGACTATTAAGCAGGCAGCCCTACATAATGCTGAGGATATCGCCCGTAAGGATATCCGCATTGGGGATGTGGTCATCGTGCAGCGAGCTGGTGAGGTTATACCTGAGATAGTAGTGCCGGTGGCCAGTCGCCGTACCGGGCAAGAGAAAATATTTGTTATGCCTTCGCGGTGCCCGGTGTGTGGGGCTGAAGTGATAAAGCCTCCGGGTGAAGCCATGCACCGTTGCCTCAACGCCGCTTGCCCCGCCCAGGCCTTGGAACGCTTGAGGCATTTTGTCAGCCGAGGGGCGATGGACATCGATGGTGTGGGAGAGAAGCTATGTATTGCCCTGTTCAATGCTGGTCTGGTGAAGGATGTTGCCGACCTGTACTATCTCTCTGGTGAGCAACTGCTCGGTTTAGAAAGGATGGCCGAGAAAAGCGTCTCCAATGTGCTCGCTTCCATCACCAAAAGTAAGTATAGGCCTTTAGCTCGGGTTATTTTTGCCCTTGGTATACTTCATGTAGGAGAAGAGATGGCAGAACTCCTGGCGACTCACTTTGGCAGTATAGATAGATTAGCCAGAGCCACCTATGATGAACTCGTTTCCATTCCTACCATCGGGCCCAAGATAGCCGAGAGCCTCGTTGCCTTCTTTAGGCAAGAGGAGAATAGACGCATTATTGACAAACTAAGAAAAGCCGAAGTTAAGTTAGGGGGAGAGGCATCACCACCTAAAGGTGCGAAGCTACCTTTGGTAGGTCTGGAATTTGTTATCAGCGGAAGACTCCAGTCATTCGCTCGTCAACAGGCGGAAGCAAAGATCAAGGAGCGGGGAGGCGTAGTGGGAAGCAGCATCACCAAGAAGACATCTTACCTAGTGGTAGGTGCTGATCCTGGCTCTAAGCTCACTCGGGCTCAGGAGCTAGGTACTAAGCTGCTTAGCGAAGGGGAATTTCTCCATCTGCTTGCAGATACTGAACATGGGGAGGTTTAAAATATGGGCCAAAGATTAAACAATAAGGTAGCCATAGTCACCGGAGGGGGGCGGGGGATAGGCAGGGGTATTTGCCTGGCATTTGCCTCAGAGGGAGCAAATGTAGTGGTGGACGATATTGACGCCGACCCGGCTGCCGAGGTAGTCAAAGAGATTGAAAATCTGGGCGGGAAGGCAATCGCGGTTAGGGCCAATGTTCGCCACAGTGAAGAAGTAGAGGAAATGGTCAGAACCACCCTGGATAAGTTTGGTCAAATAGATATATTAGTTAATAATGCCGGGATAACTCGAGATATGGCGATGTTTAAGATGACTCCAGATGACTGGAGTGATGTAGTAGATACCTCCCTTAAAGGAACATTTAATTGCAGCCAAGCGGTTTGCAACTGGATAGTACCTCAGGCGAGAAAGGAGCGGGAGGAGGGCAAGACACCACCTTGCCGTAAGATAATCAATGTCACCTCAGGTGCTGGAGTTAGAGGTAATCCCGGGCAGGCCAATTACAGTGCTGCCAAGGCAGGGATTATGGGGCTGACTAAGTCCAACGCTAAGGAGTTTGCCCGGCATAATATCCTGGTTAATGCTATCTGTCCGGTCGCCTTGACCCGGATGACACAAGACATGAAAGAGGATTTTGCCAAACGCATTCCCTTAGGTAGGATAGGTGATCCACAACAAGACATTGCCCCAGTGGTGGTATTTTTGGCCTCTGAGGAGGCCAATTACATCACTGGACAAGTCATCCCGGTTAATGGCGGACTGGACATGGCAATCTAAACCACACTCAGAGAATTGCATTTTCCTGGGGCTCGATAAACTTGGCAAAGTCTCACCGGGGATAGTTTTAACAGGTGATTTCCATAATGACAAAGTTGTGGCCATCTCTTAGCTGAAATCCACAAGGGGCAAAACCACACTTCTCAAAACACTTCTGCGCTCTGATATTCTCCTCTAGGGTATGGAGATAAATCCTTCTCAACTTCATCTCCTCAAGCAGATAGTTCACCAAGGCGACTACTGCGTCGGTGCCATAACCTTTATCCCAATAGGCACGGTCACCGATCATGATGCCTATCTCTGTCTCTCCCTTATATTTGTTGAGGTTATAATACATGCAGTTGCCAATATGCTTGCCATCAAGGGTTTCAATAGCAAACCCTCGCCGCTCCAAACTGAGATAGCCAAATTGTTCTGCATAGTTGAGCAAATATTCCCAAAATGGGATAGTAAGCAGCGAGCTGCCATCAAGGTAGGCAAGCTCGGCATCTTGCTTCCAGGTGTAATCGGCGGCCACATCTTTTAATTGTTTTCCGCGAAGCACCACTTTGTTTCCCCGCAGCATGCTTCTACTCTCGAAATTCGATGTTGAAGGGAAGAAAATCATCTTCGAATTCTGTCTCCTCTGTAGCTTTCCTGGCCAGGGAAGAGATTTGCTCATCGGCACTACCTGAATATGGGTGTAATAGCTGCCTTGCCTCACTCCTCCCTATCTTACCTAAAGCTTCTATAGCGGCACATCGCACTTGACTTTGGGCATCAGCGATAAGTCTGCTAAGATGAGGCACAACCTTTTCCTCGCCTAATTCTCCACACGCTCTCACTGCTTCAACACGCACCTCAAGGTGAGGGTTAGTTAACTCTTTTAGTAATATTGGAAGCCAATAGGGGTCTGAGTTCCGCCCCATAGCTCGAAGGGCGCTAATCTTTAGATTAAGCTCTCGGCTCCTGTAGGCGCGATCAATAACCTCCTTAACTGGGGGCGAACTAAGTGGAGCCACTGCTTCTATAGCACAGCGGCGTAGTTCAACTCTTTCCTGGGGATTATCGATGACTGAGAATAAAGCCTCGCTGATCTTAGCTACATGCCGGAGGGGCACCTTTCGCAGCTCGGCGAGCAAGGCAAACCTACTTAGTGCACTAGCCGCAGCAGCACGAACTGCCTCATCACTATCCTCATTAAGCATCTCAATTAGGAGCCTAATGAGGGTGCAATCTTCACATTCCCATAATCCCTCTATGCCTTTCACCCGAACGACTGGATCATGGTCGCGAAGGCAAATCCGGAAGAGGTCATCAAAGTTAAGAGTAACATTTTTCACCGCGAGACGGATGAGTCGCCGAACAATTTGCCTGCGGCGCTTTACCTCTATTCCCTGCCATACTCCACTAAATAGCTTTAGCTCTTCTGAAGAGAGGTTAGAAAGGGCAGTCAATGTCGCCACCACCACCGGCCTGCTCGGGTTGCTCAACTCGGCAAGGCATCTCTCTACTACCAAGAACGGCCCCCTTAGCTTTTGCTTGTCACTTCCAATTTAGGGCAAAAGATAGCTGGGGTTGAGATCATGCCCCCAATCCACCTTGTTTCCTTTCCTATGGCAGCAAGTTCACTCAATACCTTATACACATTTCCGGAGACCATGGTGTCTTTTACTCGCCCTACTATTTCCCCCTTCTCTACTTTATACCCCAGGAGAACATTACCACCAAATTCACCACCGAGGATGTTGGTCTGCTCTGCTCCCATAAGCTGTTCCACTACTAATCCCTCCCTTAAATCCTTGACCATGTCCTCAAAGGCAATATCTCCTGGCTCAATAACTAGAGCGGAAACTCGGGGGGCAGGTAAACCGCCACTTCTATCGCCATTGCCAGTGCTCTGGGTATTGGCTAGGCCAGCAGTTTGAAGGTCATAAAGGAAGCTTTTAACCACTCCATTCTCGATGAGCGACGTGCGTTGGCTGGGTATACCTTCATCATCACAAGGCCGGCTTCTCGGCTGATAAATGATAGTAGCATCATCCCTTAAGGATAATCTTGGGTCAAAGACCTGCTCAGCCAACCTATTCCCCAGTGGAGAGGCTCCTTCAAGCACAATCCTGCCGTTGAAGCCTAGCGCCAGCGAGGGGATGAAAGCACTGGCTACTCCATGGGGGGTAAAGATCACCGGGAGGTATCCTGTAGCCACCGAGGCCTCCTTCTCCGCCAGCTCTAATTGGTTTATCACCGAGCAAGCCAGCTCGTCAACATCCCTGATGGGATGACATGAGCTTGCCTCGTCGCCAACGAACAGCATATCTGTACCCCGGGTAAGAATGCCTTCAATGGCGATGTCAATTACGCTTTTGTGGTAGCTTGCCTCACCACCCCGAGTGTTTGATATCTGGACTAAGGCAGTCTCCTTAGCTACCTCTACATCGCAAACCAGCTCCGGGGAATGAGCTCGCAGCCTAGCAATAAGAGACTCACCTAACTCCACCATCTGCCCTACTGTAACCCCATTTATTTCGGAATCATATACCTCGATCTGAGGATAGAATTGCCTTAAGGGTAATTCGAACCGGGCTGAGGCACCAAATTGAGATACCTCTACTGCTCTGTTTACCAGCTCCTGTCTATTATCAAGCCTGGTTGTAATGGCAAAGCCAACCCTTCCCCCCTTGATAATTCGCAATGCTACCAGTGTCCCCTGATTTGCCTTAAGTTGTTTAAGCCGATTGGCCTCAAAAATGGCTGGTAATTTCTCATAAGAGGTAAAGAAAACCTCTGCCTCAGCTCCAGCCCTCTTGGCCAAAGATAGGATTTTCTCCAATTCATTACCCCCCGACAAGGCAGTGGCGAATCCTGAGGTGAGGACTGCCATTGGAAACAGGGAGAGGATATTGCCCTCCCTTACCACAGCCACCACCTTGATTTATTCCCAAATCATTACCAATAGCATCTATATTCTCCAAAGTTGCAAATACATTGCCAGTAAGCACTACAGGGCGCAGTAGTTCAGCTATCCTACCGTGGCGAATCATGTAGGCCTCACCCGCAGAGAAGGTAAACATCTCCATGCTGGTGGTTCCTCCATACCAGTTCTTGACATATATCCCGGTCTTGATTTCGCCCATCATTTCCTCAAAAGAAACCGAGCCTGGCTCAATAAGGGTATTGGTCATGCGGACAATAGGAGGATACCGATAGCCTATTGCCCGAGCATTACTGGTAGGTGTCTCTTTCATCTTAGCTGCCGTTTCTCGAGAGTGGAGTCTGCCTACCAAGACTCCTTCCTGAATGAGATATGTCTTGGTGGCTGGTACCCCTTCGTCATCATATTTATAGCTGCCACGCAAATCAGGGATAGCTGCCCCATCAACGATGTTGAGATGCTTACCACCAAATCTGCGACCTAAAACCATAATCTCTCGCAGCTGCTCGTTCTCATAGACGAAGTCAGATTCGGACAGATGGCCGAAAGCTTCGTGAGCAAACACCCCAGCCAGCACCGGATCTAAGACTACAGTATATTCCCCACCCTCAACCTCAGGAGCCGAGAGCATCTCTACAGCAAGCCTAGCCGTCTCCTTCACCTGCTGATGAAGCCCTTCTATCTGGGCAAAGTTGCCATTGCTCCCCACGCTCAATCCGGCTTGCTGCACCTCTTCTCCCTCCCTGGCTATAGCAGTGATGCGAAGAGCCAGATCCGATTTATCCTGCTCGATGTAGCTACCTTCAGAATTGGCGAAAATCACCTTCTTGGAGCTATCTCTATAGGTTATGCTAGAGGTCTGAATCTGTGGAGTGCTCCAGATGATCTCGTTATATTCGTCAAGAAGAAGTTTCTTTTCCACCACCGGGACTGTGGCAGCATTTTTCTTTGTCATCACCCTAACTATATCAACTACTGGCTCAGCAGGGGCAAGTCGGGAGATCTCTTTTCCTACCAGACCCGCCTGTCTTATGGCTAATTCTATTTTATCCCCCATTCCATTGACATTATTAAAGCTAACGAACCCCCATCCCCCCCGGACTTGCGCCCGCACATTGCCCCCTAAACTTTGGGACTTACTGAGGTTTTCCAGTTCTCTTCCCCGATACTGAATATGGGTAGCTTCACTCTCCTCAAGGCGAACCTCAATATAATCGGCATGGTATTTTTTCAATACCTCCCTCATCTGGTCACCAAGAGCTTCACCCTTGTACAATGACTATCCTCCTTAATTTGCTATCCAAGAAGATCAAGATTTTCCCGGCTGCTCCAATAAGCTTAACAGATTCCATCCCCCAAATATACCCCGAAAAATTGAACATTTCGGTGGGTGGGGGAAGGTGGCCAGACTTTTTGGAGTCGGCTTTGTCAAAGAAAGTTGGTTATAGTGTATAGAGGGAGCCCACAATTGTCAATCTACTTCCCAATGCAAAACTGGCTGAAGATGGTCTCGAGAAGATCCTGTTGGACTGTCTCACCGGTGATTTCACCTAGAGTATTGAGAGCAGCGGTGAGGTCGATAGTGATAAAGTCATCGGGCAGGCTAGCTTCGAGGCTTGACAAAGCAGAAGTTAAGTGTCTCTCCGCCCTCCCTAAAGCATCCTTGTGACGCGGGTTACATACCACGATGACATCTGAGGTAAAAACCTTTCTGCCTAATACAGTGCTGACCATCTCTTGTTCCAACTCCTCAATGCCCTTGCCATTAAGAGCAGAAGCAAAAACCACCTTCCCGGGCAGTTCAGTTATCTCAGCCTGGCAGGGCAAATCACACTTATTAGCTATTACTAAAATAATCTTGTCCTGAAGCAATCCCATAATTTGCCTATCATCAGCGGTTAGTGGCCCACTTGCATCAACCACCAGGAGAACAAGATCGGCCTGCTCTATTGCCTTGCGGCTGCGTTCAATTCCAAGTGCTTCTACCGTATCTTTACTGTGGAAAATCCCCGCTGTATCCACTAAGATAAAAGGAATCCCCCCCAGGTTTATCATTTCCTCCACGGTATCTCGGGTAGTTCCCGGGATAGGGGTAACGATACAGCGGTCTTCTCGGAGCAGCCGGTTAAGCAAACTGGACTTACCCACATTGGGGCGTCCTACAATGGCAGTCCTCACCCCCTGGCGATAGATGATGCCATTATCAGCGGTGGCGATAAGTTGGCGCAAGCTATCACCAGCCTGGCTCAAAGGCCCCATTACCTCCTGCTCCTCTATCTCATCTTCGGGGAAGTCGATTCTAGCAGTGAGATAGGCGAGGATTGACATTAACTGGGTGCGGATTGCCTTTATTCTCGCTGACAGGCGTCCCTCTAGCCCGTTTACTGCCACTCTTAAGCCCGCTTGCGTTTTAGCCCGAATTACATCCAACACTGCCTCTGCTTGGGCTAAATCTATCCTGCCATTAAGGAAAGCTCGCAAGGTAAACTCGCCAGGATAAGCGAGTCTTGCCCCATAGCGTAACACCAGTTCCAAAATATATTGCAGTGGCAATGGCCCACCATGGCAGTTGATCTCCACTATATCTTCTGTGGTATAAGTGTGGGGTGAAGCCATGTAACACACCAGTACCTCATCTACCGCCTTATCGCTTTCAGGGTCGATGATGTGGCCATAGACCAGGCGGCGATTGGCAAGATGGCTAGAGAAGATCTTGTCCACAATCGAGCGAGCCTCTTGGCCACTGAGACGAACAATACCTATCCCACCCTCACCTAGGGGGGTAGAGATGGCAGCAATAGTATCTTGATACATCCTTTTCTATCTATAACATAAAGGCAAAATGTTATCAACATTTTGCGCCGAAGCTATCCCTCGGTATCCTCCTGTGCTACAATTAAAAAATCGAGGTTAAAAGTGACCCGCATTATTATAATAAGGCATGGGCAAACTAAGTGGAATGAGGGGGAGGGGGAGAGATTCCGGGGGAGGGCAAACTTAGATTTAGATGAGCAGGGCATCAGGCAAGCCGAGGCGACAGCGGCCAGGATAAGCCAGTGGCAAGTAAATCGAATTTATTCTAGTCCACTGAAGCGGTCGATGAGCACAGCCCAAATCCTCGCTCGCCCTTTCAATCTTCAAGCGCAACCACTGGAGGGGCTTATTGATATAGATTTTGGCACCTGGCAGGGGCTTTCCCCCGCCGAAGTAGCTCGCCGGGATAGTGAACTTTACTCTTTATGGCTACACTGCCCCCATTTAGTTACTTTCTCTCAGGGAGAAAGCCTGGATCAGGTTCGTGATAGGGTAGCTATCACCTTTGATAGGCTATTACAGCAACACCAAGGCCAAACTATTGTTGTTATCTCCCATAAGGTAGTATGTAAGGTTTTGATTTGTCATCTCATCGGCTTGGACAACTCTCATTTCTGGCAGGTGGAGCAGGATACTTGTGCCATCAACCTTGTTGAGGTGAGGGATAGTGCTTTAGCCATAGCCTTACTTAACGATACCTGCCATCTCAAAAGGGTGAGGGTGAAGTGAAATGAACATCAGGGAAATCCTCAGGCTGTTAGAGCGAGAATATGGTGCCCGCTACTTGAAACCCGACCGAGAGCCGGTATCGGCACTAGTGATGACTATCCTTTCCCAGAACACTTCAGATGTGAACTCACATCGAGCCTTCAGCTCGCTTCTGGCTACCTTTGACAATTGGGAAGAGGTGGCTGCTACTGGCGTGGATGATATCGCCCAAGCTATCAGGTCGGGTGGGTTAGCTCAGGTCAAGGCAAAGCGAATCACCCAAGCGCTCCATGAGATCAAGAACAGGCGAGGTTCCCTTGACCTTGGTTTCTTAGCTGACCTCCCCTTAGCTGAAGCCAAATCTTGGTTAAGGGAGCTACCTGGGGTGGGGCCAAAAACAGCCGGATGCGTGCTGCTCTTCTCCTTGGGGAGACCTGCTTTGCCGGTAGATACCCATGTCTTCAGGGTAGCCAAGCGCTTGGGTTTAGTTGACTCTAAATCATCCCCAGAGGGAGTCCATCAGCTACTTGAGAGCCTGATCCCACCACAGAATATTTATCAGTTTCACCTTCACATGGTGGAGCATGGTCGCAAAATATGCCAAGCTCAGCGACCTCACTGCCAGGGCTGTGGATTCAACCAACTATGTCAACACTTTCTCCACTCAAGGCAAGGGGGAACCCCAAAATGAACAAGATAAAGGTAGGAATTATCAATGTTACTGGCTATGTGGGGGCAGAGCTGGCTCGATTGCTTTGCCGCCACCTGGGGGTGGAGCTTATTTCGGTTACTGGGCGAAGTGAAGTAGGCAAGAAGCTGGGCGATGTCTTCCCACATCTTTCCCCCATTGACTTAAGTATTGAAGCAGAGCCTGAGGATGCAGGGCTGGTTCTCTCCGCTTTGCCTCACAAGGCGAGTGCCGAGGTGGTATTGTCTCTACTTGAGAAGGGCATCAAAGTAGTCGACCTCAGCGCCGACTTCAGGCTGAAGGATGCAGAGGAATATCAGCAGTGGTATAAATTTATCCACCCCGCCCCAGGGCTGCTCCGAGAGGCAGTCTATGGACTCACCGAACTCCATCGGCATCAAGTGGCCTCAAGCCGTCTGGTGGCTAACCCTGGCTGTTATCCCGTATCGGCCATCCTTGCCCTAGCCCCCCCAGTCAAAGAAGGGCTTATTTATCCCGACATCATCATTGACAGCAAGTCTGGTGTATCTGGAGCAGGGAGGGCTTTAAGTCTCAATGCCCACTACTCGGAAACGAGTGATAACGTCTCTGCCTACGCCCTGGAGGGGCATAGGCATCTTCCCGAGGTCATCCAAGAGTTGAAGGTACTTCATCCCAATTTCTCCCCCTCAATAACTTTTGTTCCCCATCTCGTGCCCATGACCCGAGGAATCTTGAGTTCCTGCTATGCCAAGCTTTTGGAGGGGAAGATGGCCAACAGCGAGAGAGGGAAAGCAGAATTGAAAGAGCTTTATCGAGGCTTTTATAAAGGTGAACCGTTTGTTAAAGTAGTTGATACTCCACCACAAACCAAACAAACCTGGGGGAGTAACCTGTGCCTTATTTACCCCACTATTGACTTGAGGACAGGAAGACTTATAGTGATCAGTTGCCTCGACAACCTGGTAAAGGGGGCGGCAGGGCAGGCAGTTCAAAATATGAACTTGATGCTGGGCTTCCCTGAGACTATGGGGCTGGAGGCACTTGCAATTTACCCTTAGATAAGAGATAATGGTGCCTATATTGCCATCAGATTTGGCAAGAGGAGGGTCATAATGTAAGATATGGCGTGGGGTATTTCTCAAGTCACTATGGGAAGGAGGGATTAATGAGATGAGCAGACAACCAAGAAGGCCGAGTAGAAGAGAGGCTCAGCCACCGGGGGAGGTCATGTGGCAGAGGGTGAGGAGATGGGGAGTAGGCAGATCGATTGGGATCGTGGTAGGGATTGTGGCGGTGATCTGGCTGTTATCGGGGATATATACCGTTGGTCCCGGCGAGGTGGCGGTGGTAAGGCAATTCGGCAGGGAAGTGGCCCAGACAGGCCCGGGACTAAACTACCACCTCCCCGGGCCCATCCAGAGGGCTGATAAAGTCAACATGGCCCAGATACGAAGGGCCGAGATCGGCTTTAGGACAGTGGTGATACCAGGGAGACCAGCCAAACACGAACCAAGGCTAGTGGAAGCGCTGATGCTCACTGGGGATGAAAACATTGCTGATATCCAAGTCCTGGTGCAGTACAGGGTAAGGGATGCCTCGGAGTTTCTATTTAAGGTAAGAGCCCCGGAACAAGCCCTTCGAGCTGCAACTGAGGTTGCCTTGAGGGGTGTTATTGGCAAGACCAGTATTGATGATGCCATGACGGTGGGCAGGCCTCAGGTGGAAGCGGATACCAGAGATTTTTTGCAGCGGCTGCTAGATGACTACCACACCGGGCTGCAGGTAGTCGAAGTGAAGCTACTGGTGGTAGATCCTCCCGATGAGGTGAAAGACGCTTTCCATGAGGTGGTTCGTGCCCTGGAGGATAGGGACAGGCTTACCAGAGAAGCCGAAGGATACGCTGAGGATTTGGTCCCCAAAGCCAGGGGGGATGCCGAAAGGGAGATAAAAGCAGCCGAAGCCTATAAAGAGGCCAGGGTAAGTCGGGCTCAAGGGGATACAGCAAAGTTCCTCGAGGTTCTTGAGGAGTATCAGAAGGCAAAGGATGTGACCCGGGAGAGACTATATCTGGAGACGATAGAGGTGGTCTTGTCTGAGGTCGAGATATTTGTTATCGATCCCCAAGCTGGTGGTGGCAATCTATTGCAATTTCTACCGCTAAAGGAAATGACGGAGCTGGAGAAACCCGAAGGCACAAGCCAGTAATTTGATGGAAAAACTTTCCAGGAGGTAGGCAAGTGAGAACATGGGCAATTATAATAGTGGTGATAGTGGCTCTAATTGTGCTGGGCCAAAGTGTATTTAGGGTAGATGAGACGAAGCAGGTGATCATCACTCAATGGGGGGAGTATAAAAGGACAATCGATGAGCCAGGCCTGAATGTCAAAGCTCCTTTCATTCAAACGGCACACTCTTTTGAGAAGAGGGTGCTGGTCTCCGATGCCCCCCCCGCCGAGTATCTTACCCTGGACAAGAAGAGGTTGGTGGTGGACAGTTACACTCGGTGGCTGATTGTGGATCCGCTTCAATTTTATAAGACGGTGAGGAATGAGGCAGGAGCTATAGCCAGAATGGATGGCATCGTCTTTTCTGAGCTGAGGCGTGAACTGTCAGCGCATAATTTTAGGGAAATAATCGGTGAGCAAAGGGAGCCCATTATGGAAACTGTAGCCCACAGGTCCGGTGAGATAGTGGGGGACTTTGGGATACAGATCATAGATGTGAGAGTAAAGAGGATTGATCTGCCTGACGAGGTTCAAGCCAGTGTCTTCGCCCGGATGGACGCGGAAAGAGGAAGAATAGCCAAAAGGTATCGTGCTGAAGGAGAGGAGCAGGCGAGGATACTCAGAGCACAGGCAGATAAAGAGGCAACCATTATCTTGGCTGAGGCTTACAGGGAGAGCAAAACACTACGGGGGGAGGGAGATGCCGAGGCTACTGCAGTTTATGCCGCTGCCTTTGGACAAGACCCCGAGTTTTATTCCTTCTTAAGAACCCTGGAGGCATACGAAAGGTTCTTGCCGGGTGGAAACACGCTGGTGCTGGGAGCTGATTCAGAGTTGTTTAGGTATCTGGAGAGCCCAGAGCCACAGAAGTAGAAACATATACTGCCCTCATCGTCTAGAGGACTAGGACATCGGCCTTTCAAGCCGAAAACAGGGATTCGAATTCCCTTGGGGGCATTATATTATCCTCGCAATTGCCCGTTGGCCCTATTTCCTTATCTCCTTCATAAGGTGATATTTTCACAGAACAGCTATAGGGTGACAATATTGTAGAACATTAACAAACACATCCGGACCTATTGACTTGCCACGCTAAACCTTATAATATATCTTAGCAATCTGGTAATAGCAATGGGAGCCAAAGGAGAGGGAATGGCTGATTGGGCTGCATTTCAGAACATCATCAGGGTCGCGTTCAAGGATGTAACTCTTCTCCAGCAATCTCTCGTTCACCGTTCCTATCTGAATGAAGATCCCGATTTTTCCCTCTCCTCCAATGAGCGTCTTGAGTTCCTCGGGGATGCCTTGCTGGACTTGGTGATCGCCGAAAAGTTCTACCAACACCCAGCTATGCTAAGTGAAGGAGAAATGACCAAGCTCAGAGCTGCTCTAGTGGGTAGAGAGAATTTAGCTCACTTAGCTTCATCTCTGGGGTTGGGGAATTATCTTTATCTTGGTCAAGGTGAGGAGAAAAGCGCTGGGCGCCAGAAACCCAGGAATCTGGCTTGTGCCTTGGAGGCGCTAGTTGGGGCCATCTTTCTCGATCAAGGCTACCTCACCGCGAGGGATTTTATTTTGGGAATCTTTGCCCCGAGCATTCAAAAGGCAATGAATAATGAATTATTTATCGATTATAAGTCCCAGTTACAAGAGATAGCTCAAGCAACACGAAAAGAGACGCCGCTATACCGTGTTGTAGCTGCTGAGGGGCCGGAGCATGAGAAGAGGTTCACTGTGGAAGTGGTGATAGGACATGAAGTATTAGGCAGAGGGAAAGGCAGAAGTAAGCAGGCGGCCGAAAAGCAAGCCGCTCGGCACTGCTTAGAAGCTTTATCAGCACTTTAGAAAGATAAAGTCACTTTCGCTATCCCCATCATGCCTTAGCCTTGCTTGTTTTTTGCCTCAGCCTTTCTAATCTTCCAGAAATGGGGCTTCCTTTTCTCTTGAAATGCCTGCACCCCTTCCCTGCATTCCTCACTCTCGAACCAATTGGGATATAAGTTAGTGGAGTGCACACCTAAAGATACCATTTCATTTAATTCACTATCAAAGGTGGCCTTGAGAATCTCAATGCAGCCTGGGCTCAAGGATAGTATCTCTTCACACCACTTATCAACCTCTTCATCCAGTTTATCCAGGGGCACCACTGCATTTACCAACCCCATCTCCAGGGCTTGCTGAGCATTGTAGCGCCGGCATAACATCCACATCTCCCTGGCCTTCTTCGCCCCCACTACCCGAGTCAGATAGGGTATAATAAATCCATCTGCCGGACTTGCCACCCGCGGCCCATTTTGCCCAAATCGGGCGTTATCAGCAGCTATAGTGAAATCACAGGTATATGCCAGGTGATTTCCCCCTCCAATGCACCAGCCTTTCACCGCGGCAATCACTGGTTTCCGGCAGGTCATCACCAGGCGATTGGGAGGGTAACGCCAGTAGAATTGCTCACGCAGCCCCCAGGCCTCCCATTCTATATCTCCCCCGGTGCAGAATGCTTTGTCGCCAGTGCCAGTGAGCACTACTACCCCAATCACGGGATCATGACTGGCATCGTAAAATGCTTTGAACATCTCATCTTGGGTATGTGCGGTAAAGGCATTAAGCTTTTCGGGCCGGTTAATAGTTATCCGAGCCACACCACCCTCTAGCTCAATATGATACTTCTTCTCATAAATAATATCGCCGAATTCAAGCTCAGCCACCTTTCCCCACTCAGTCCATGCCATCTTGATACTACCTCCTTGCCCTTATTTTTGCCTTTATTTCGGCAAGAATATAAACCAAATCGATCCCCACAAAGTCTGGCGACTTTTTTGGGGTGGTTTAAGAGTAGTTTAGCTTAATCTTGAGCCTAGGTCAACGCAGGGTGCCTACCGTCTTAGCTGCTTGAAAAATCTGAGCCTGCGCTTATAATTAAGGCGGGAGGAAATTTTTGCTGACTTCAGGGAGGGATCGCATAGTGGTCTAGTGCGGCCGCCTGCTAAGCGGTTACAGGGTGGAGAACTCTGTCGTGGGTTCGAATCCCACTCCCTCCGCCATGAGGCGAAAAGGCAGAAATTTACCGTGAGTGCTTGTCGATTTATTCTTCTATCTACCCCAAAGATATAAGCTAGATTTTGATTGAGAATTATGGTGGCTGGCTACTACATTTGGACTATTGGCTGCCAGATGAATAAAGCTGACTCAAGTTATATTGCCAGTTTATTGGAGCAAGCTGGCTATTTCCCAGTAACTTGTGCTGAGGCTGCTGACATTATGGTGCTTAATAGCTGCGTGGTGCGTCAAAATGCTGAGGATAAGGTAGTAGCTAAGCTTTCATCCCTCAAGGGGCTAAAGAAGATTCATCCCAACTTAAGGATTATCCTTACCGGATGTATGGTGGATCACGAGGTTGAGGAACTCCAAAAGCGCTTCCCTTATATTGACCTCTTCTTCCGGCCTCAGGATTGGGAAACCTTACAGCAATGGGGGGGGAAGCAGACTGGGAGAGTGAACATTTTGCCGATCTCCTCCCCTCCCCCAGTGAGTAGCTTTGTTACTATCATCCGGGGCTGCGATAACTTCTGCTCCTATTGCATTGTGCCCTATCGACGCGGCAGAGAGCAAAGCTGCCCTATGGAAGATATTCTCGGTAAGGTGGAAGAGCTAGTGCAGCGGGGAACACAAGAGGTTACCCTATTGGGGCAGAATGTTGACTCTTATGGGCATGACTTGCCAGCTAAACCCCAGATGGCTGATTTGCTAGCCGAGCTAAACAGTATCACCGGGCTACGGCGAATACGTTTCCTGACCAACCATCCTAAGGATATGAATCATAGGCTTATCGAAGCGGTGGCCCAGCTAGATAAAGTTTGTGAACATATCAGTCTCCCTGTCCAGGCAGGCAATGATGAGATTCTAAAGAGGATGAGGCGAGGCTATACGGCGGAGCAGTATCGCAGTCTGGTGGAGCAAATTCACCTGGCCATCCCCGATGTCAGCTTGAGCACCGATGTCATCGTTGGTTTTCCGGGGGAGGATGAAAGGCAGTTTGAGCGAACGGCCGAGCTGCTCAACAGTCTTAGATTTGATACTGTTCATATCGCTGCCTATTCTCCCCGCCCAGGAACTATCGCCTGGCGGGATTTGGCTGATGATGTTCCTCCCCAAGAGAAAGAGAGCCGACGCTTAAGGCTCGAAGCCTTACAACGAAATATTGCTGCCGAGATCAATGCCCAACTTTGGGGCAAGAGGATGGAGGTTTTAGTAGAGGGCAACAAGAACGGTAAATGGCAAGGGCGTACCAGAACAAATAAGCTGGTTTTCTTTGCCGATAGTGCCAACCACCTAGGTCAACTAGTTAAGGTCAACATCACCGAGACAAGCCCCTGGTCACTACAAGGGGTGATCATAAGATGAGCAATTATGACTATATTATTCTAGGCAGTGGAATTGCCGGATTGTACACCGCCTTACTAGCCAAGGAGCACGGCAGTGTGTTAATTCTAACCAAGGGGAGTATTGATGATTGTAACACCAAACATGCTCAAGGAGGCATTGCCGCCCCCATAGGGAGGAATGACTCCCCCGAACTTCACTTCCAGGATACCATTGCCGCCGGGGCGGGCTTATGTGACCCTGAGGCGGTGCGCATTCTAGTAGAACAGGCTCCCGAGTGCATCGGTGACCTTATCAAACTTGGCGTCCCCTTCGATACTCTAAATGGTGAGATCGCTTTAACTACGGAGGCAGCACATAGTGTTCCCCGCATCCTCCATGCTGGTGGCGACGCTACTGGGGAACATATTGAGGTTACCCTAAGCCGCCAAGTTCGTTTAGCCAAGATCAAGGTCTTGGAGTATTGCTTAGCTACCGAGATCAAGCTAGATAGAGGCAAGGTTGTGGGGGTGAAAGCCCTTGATTGCCATAGCGGAACTAGCGAAGAATTTGACTGCCATTATTTAATCTTGGCTACCGGGGGTGCAGGTCGGCTATTTAAGTTCACCACCAACTCAGAGATAGCCACGGGTGATGGAGTTGCCCTAGCCTTTCACGCTGGGGCTGAGATTACCGATATGGAGTTCTTCCAATTCCATCCCACAGTGCTACGCCTGAGTGGGGTAACCCCTTTTCTCATCTCTGAGGCGGTGAGAGGAGAAGGTGGCATCCTACGCAACGCTGCAGGGCATCGCTTCATGTTTGATTACACTCCTTTAGGGGAACTGGCCCCCCGAGACATAGTGGCCCGTAGCATTGTCCACGAAATGAAGAAAACAGGGAGCGACCGAGTGTTTCTTGATGCCACTCACTTGCCGCCCCAACTGGTCACTACTCGTTTCCCCCACATTTACCGCTTCTGCCGAGAAGTGGATTTAGACATAACCGTGGACGTTATTCCAGTGGCACCTGCTGCCCACTATATGATGGGTGGGGTGAAGACGAATACTTGGGGGGAGACAAACATTCCTGGTTTCTTTGCTGTCGGAGAGGTAGCTTCAGCCGGAGTGCACGGGGCAAATAGGTTAGCCTCAAACTCGCTGATGGAGACCCTTGTCTTCGGCAGGCGAATTATTCAGCACATCACTGCCGAGACTTCAACTGGTGGAGCTGGCCACCAGAGCAGCTACCTACTCAAGGAACGAGAGGCTATCGAGGCTGCCCCCCCTCTCAGCCTCTCTGCTCTTCGATCGTTAATGTGGGAGAAAGTGGGCATTATCCGCTCCAAAGATGGTCTGGGGGAGGCAGCAAATACCCTGGCTTGTTGGCAGGAGATCATTCCACAGCCCGTTGACCGCCCCTCCTACGAATTAAAAAACCTGGTGCTGGCAGCTCGACTGATGACTGAGGCAGCTTTGATACGTGAGGAAAGCCGTGGTGCTCACTTCCGCACTGATTTCCCCCAAACCTCCCCAGCCTGGCTCAAACACATCACCTTCATCAAGAGGCAAATCTCACCAGATGTGGCATAGACAAATTGAAGCGATAGTTGACCATGCCCTGGCCGAAGACATCGGCTGGGGCGATGTGACTACTGAGATACTAATTCCCCCCGAGCTTAGAGGCAAAGCTTCGATATTGGTTAAGGCAAGTGGAGTATTGGCCGGAATTGAGGTCATGGAGACAGTTTTTCACCATATTGACCCCGAGCTTAAGATCGAGATTCTTGCCCCCGATGGCAAGGGGGTAGCGCCTGGAGATGTAGTTGCCCAAGTTTCCGGAAAGGTCTCCAGTATTCTCAAGGCAGAGCGAGTGGCATTAAACTTTTTGCAACACTTGAGTGGCATCGCCTCCGAGACAGCACGCTATGTAGAGAGGGCCGCTGGTTTACCCGTCCACATCCTAGATACCCGCAAGACTACTCCAGGGTTAAGGCATTTGGAGAAATATGCTGTAAGGATAGGTGGTGGCTACAATCACCGGCAACACCTCGGCGATGGCATCCTTATCAAGGATAATCACTTGGCAGCGCTTCGCTCCCAGGGGACGAGTCTTAAGGAAGCTATAGATAGGTCGAAGAGATCGGCCCCTCACACCTTGAAGGTCGAGGTGGAGGTAAAAACAGTAGACGAGGCTGTAGAGGCGGTTGAGGCTGGTGCTGATAGTATTATGCTGGATAACATGAGTCGGGAGCAGATGAACGAGGCTGTAAAGTTACTCAAAGGCCGTTGCTTGCTCGAGGCCTCTGGAGGCATACGGCTGGATAATATACGGGCTATCGCTGAGACTGGCGTTGATCTTATCTCGGTGGGTGCTCTCACCCACTCAAGTCCAGCACTTGATATAAGTCTGGAAATTGAAGTAGGCTAGAGTCTGTCATGAGTTGGACTGGTAAGGTTTTGCGGGTTGATTTAAGTAGAGGCTCCTGGAGCATTGAAGCTTTAGACCTTTTACTGGCAGTAGATTTTATCGGGGGAAGAGGACTTGGTGCTAGGCTGCTCTTATCTGAGGTAGACCCCCAAGTTTCACCATTTAGTCCCCAGAACAAGCTTATCTTGGCCACCGGCCCACTAACTGGAACGGGGGCCCCCACTGGCTCAGGGTTTTGTGTAGTTACCAAATCACCTTTAACTGGAGCCATCGCCTGCTCCACCTCAGGAGGCTATTTCGGCCCTGAATTGAAGTTCGCCGGCTATGATCTGATCATCCTCGAAGGCAAATCCCCCTCTCCCGTTTGTCTATCGATCAATGATGATGAGATCCAAATCATTCCCGCCACTCACCTATGGGGGGAAACCACTTGCCGGACTGAAGACATAATCCGGGCCGACTTTGGTGACCCTTGGTTGGCGAGGGAGATCCATATCGCCTCTATCGGTCCCGCCGGGGAGAGATTGGTGAGATTTGCCTCTATTGTTAACGATAAGTATTGGGCGGCAGCACGATCAGGGGTAGGAGCGGTAATGGGGTCCAAGAATCTGAAGGCAATTGTGCTGCGAGGGACAAAGGGAATTCTAGTCGGCAGCCCAGATAATTTTAAGCAGGCTGTATCGGATACCCTGGATAAAATCAAAAAGAGTCCTTTAGCCTCTCAAGTCTTGCCCGAGCTGGGTACCTCTTTCTTGATTGAGGTTATCCAAGGTCATGGCATCCTGGCTACTCGAAACTTCCAAGATGGGGTATTTGGGGGGGCAAGCAAAATCAGCGGGGAGGCAATGAGAAACACAATGCCTCAAACTAGGCGAGGATGTTTTTCTTGTCCTATCGGCTGCACCAAAATAATCGACAAAAGAGCTCAAGCCCCGGGATATGATGCCCTGGCCCAGCTTGGCGCCTGTTGCGGCATTGACGACCTTTCGGCGTTAACTTCGGCGAATTTGAGGTGTAATGAATTGGGAATAGATGTGATCTCAGCAGGAGGAACCATCGCTTGTGCTATGGAACTTTACCAAAGGGGGATCCTATCTCCCAAGGACACTGGGCTCAGATTAGACTTTGGCTCGGTGGCGACGATGGTTGAACTTATTGAGGACATAGGAATGCGCCGTGGTTTCGGAGAAGTTCTTGGTGAGGGGGCATGGCGGCTAGCCCAAACATATGGTCATCCCGAGTTGTTTATGGGGGTGAAAGGGCAGGAGGCCCCAGCTTATGATCCGCGTGGTGTTCAGGGATTGGGGCTTCAGTATGCCACATCTAATACTGGGGCATGTTATGCCAGTGGCTATACGGTAATCGACGAGATTCTGGGCATTCATCAAAAGATGAATCCTCAAACTGCAGAGAATAAAGCCGCCTTTGTCAAGCTGCTTCAAGAAATAACCGCGGTGACTGATTCCAGCGGTCTGTGCCCCATCGTTCTCTTCGTACTTAAGCTTGCTGATGTCCTTGCCATGTTAGAGGCAGCCACTGGTGCAGGTTATACTGAGGAGAACTTGCTACTTGCCGGGGAAAGAGTGTGGAATGTGGAAAGATTATTCGATCTAAAAGCTGGATTTGGCTCTAAGGATGACACTTTGCCACCAAGAATGCTTCAGGAGCCTATGCCGAGTGGACCAGCCCGCGGGCAAGTATGTCAACTCGATCACATGCTACCCGAGTATCACCAACTCAGGGGATGGGATGAAAACGGCATTCCCCTATCGGAAAAGCTTGCTGAATTAGGCTTGGAGTATAAGTGAAGAAGATAAAGATAGATTATCGCCAATGTATCGGCTGTAGACATTGTGAGGTGGCCTGTTCTTTATTTCATGTGGAAGGTATTATTAATCCCCGAAGATCGCGGATAAGGGTTTTCACTGAAGGGGACTTTTGTTTCCCAGTAATAGCCGGACCATTCACTGATGCCGAATGCAATTCGAGGAATGTGGTAGTAATTGAAGGGGAAGAATATGATGGCTGCCTTTTATGCCGTGCCTCCTGTCCGGTTAAACCTGTATTTAAGGAGCCTGATACTGACATCCCGTTAAAATGCGATTTCTGTGGGGTGCCACCAGATCCCCAATGCGTCAAGTGGTGCCCCTCTGATGCCTTGACCTTGGTAGAAGACCAAGAATAAGCCTCTTGGGGTCTTAAACCTAATTGACACCGGTGGCTGAGATCAGTAACATATAGGACTTACGCAGTTGCCCATCATTGAACTACCGTGCGCAAGTTCTAAAGGATGTTCCACTGGAAGGGCGTTGTGCTCTGAGTCTGAACCGCAGCAAAATCCAATGGTTCAGCGACG
>DEIJ01000058.1 GCA_002352365.1 Dehalococcoidia bacterium UBA2777
TTATTATAGTTACGAAACACTAGGATAAGAGGTTTGAGATGACACGCCCCAGTCGTATGTTCAGCGTCGCGCCCAGTCTGCCGCCCCCACTCTTACCTCTTCGCGAGCTGGCATACAACCTCTGGTGGACATGGGATGAGGAAGCCGCTGACTTATTTCGACGCCTTGCCCCTGACCTCTGGGAGACAGCAGCCCAAAACCCGGCTCTTATGCTGGGAACCATAAGCCAGAAGCGGCTCGAGGAAGCAGCCAACGATAAAGGATTTCTAGCGCACATGGAGCATATCTGTACGAGGTTCGATGAATATATGGGAGGTAAACAAACATGGTATAAGACAATTCACAGTGCTGCGGGAGAGATATGCATCGCCTATTTCTCGGCTGAGTTCGGCCTCACCGGATACCTACCCATCTATTCCGGTGGCCTGGGAATCTTGGCTGGTGACCATCTCAAATCGGCCAGCGACCTCGGGCTACCCCTGGTTGGAGTTGGCCTGCTCTATCAGCAGGGATACTTCCGCCAGTATATCAACAGAAGCGGACAGCAAGGCGAGTTGTACCCCAGTAACGACTTGTACCACATGCCAATCCAAGTACAACGGCGAGAAGATGGAACGCCGCTGACCATCCATCTAGTCTATACTGGCCGTCAAGTTACCGCGCAGGTATGGCGAGTTCAGGTTGGCCATGTCCCCCTGTTCCTGCTCGATACCAACCTCCCCACAAACTCCAGGGAGGGCCGGCATATTACCAAACGCCTATATGGAGGCGATCTGGATATGCGCATTCGTCAAGAGATGATGCTGGGCATTGGCGGCATCAGAGCGCTGGATTCCAGGGGCATATTGCCAATGGTGTGCCATATGAACGAAGGCCACGCCGCCTTCGCTGCCTTGGAGCGGATTCGCATTCTAATGGCTCGATGCAATCTCTCTTTCGCCGAGGCACGGGAGCTGGTGTCATCAAGCAGTATCTTTACCACGCATACCTCGGTCCCCGCCGGTATTGATCTATTCCCTCCCAAGCTTGTGGACAAGTATTTTGGTGACTACTACCCATTGCTTGGTCTATCCCGGGACGAATTTCTGGCCCTGGGGCGGCAGAACCCCAAGGACAAAAACGAACCTTTCTGTATGGCGATCCTTGCTCTCCGGCTCGCTGACCAGGCAAATGGTGTCAGCAAGATGCATGGCGAGGTATCACGCCGGCTGTGGCGGAATATTTGGCCAGGCCTACTCGAGGACGAGGTGCCCATCACCTCCGTGACCAATGGTATTCATCTTCGCTCCTGGATCTCTGGCGACACTATTGCTCCCCTCTTCGACCGATACCTGGGTGACCGTTGGCACAAGGAGTCCTCGGACCCTGGTGTGTGGCAAAGAATAAATGACATCCCTGATGAGGAACTATGGCGAGCACACGAACAGTGTCGTGAATGCCTCGTGGTATTGGCTCGCCAGCGGCTGCGTGCCCAACTGGAGCGGCAGGGTGCTGCCACTTCTGAAATTGGGATGGTCAACGAGGTGCTGAATCCAGAATCCCTGACTATCGGCTTCGCCCGGCGCTTTGCTGAGTACAAGCGTCCCGCCTTGATCCTCCGCGATTCAGAAAGTCTACGAAGGATTCTGACCAATCCAGATCGCCCTGTACAAGTTATATTTGCTGGCAAGGCTAGCCCTGATGATAAGCATGGTAAAGAGCTAATCCGGCAGGTAGTCTGCTTCGCCAGGCGGGAAGGATTGCGCCGCCAGATTGTCTTCATTGAAGATTACGATATGACCGTGGCGCACTATCTTGTCCACGGAGTAGATGTCTGGCTCAATACCCCTCGCCGTCCTTTAGAAGCCTGCGGCACCAGTGGCATGAAGGCCGCTGCTAACGGTGGCCTCAACCTGAGTGTCCTCGACGGCTGGTGGCCTGAGGCATATCAGCCTGGCATCGGATGGGCTATCGGGTGCAGTGAGGAGTATGAAGAGCCTGATCATCAGGATGAGGTCGAATCCCAGGCCATCTATCACCTGCTGGAGAAGGAAATTATCCCGCTGTTTTACCACAGGGATGATGGCTTGCCCCGGGAATGGATCCGGCGGATGAAGGCTGCGATGCAAGCCATCTGTCCCATTTTCAACTCGGATCGGATGGTTGGTGAATACTGCGAGCGTTTCTACATTCCTGCCGCAGAGCGGTATCAGCATCTCGCCGCTCGTGGGATGGCACGCTGGGCAGATAGTCCATGATAGATACGGATGAGCTTCCGCGCTGCCCGGTTCCAGGTAAGCTTTGTCACCTCCTGGGCTGCATTTCTTGACAACTCCTGAGCAAGGGAATTGCGATCGCTGACCACAGCAATAATCCCATCCGCAATGCCATCTATGTCCCAGTAGTCAACTCGCAGGCAGTTCCTAACCACTTCAGCGACCCCAGCATGCCGGGGAAGGATGACCGGTACCCCATGCTTCATCGCCTCGAGGGCCACAAGGCCAAAGGGCTCAGACACTGAGGTCACAACGCAGACGCTGGCAAGTGTGTATATGCGGTCCAGGTCAAACTGGGACAGAAATCCAGTGAAGAGCACCCTCTCTGCAATGCCCAATTCCACAGCCATCTTCTCGAGATGGCATCGCATGTCGCCATCGCCGGCAATCACAAAACGCATATTGGTGTCCGATTCCAGAGCCCTTTTTGCGGCCAGCAGAAAATACTGGGGCCCTTTCTGGGCGGTGAGCCTGCCTACAAATAGAACGATTTTCGGCCGATTTTCACCCGGATTAAACCTAGCAGATATGTCCTTGTCTATCCCATTATGTATTACCTTCACCCTATCAGGTTTTATCCCATAATTTTCAACGATCCTTTGCTTGGTATACCTGCTTACAGCTATGACCTGGTCGGCTACACGGAGCCCCTCCCCTTCCAAGGCACATATTTGAGGGTTGGGGATTTGTGGGGCGCGGTCGTGTTCGATTGAGTGGACATGTGCCAGCAGTGGCTTCCCCAAAGCTTGCTTCACCAAGACGCCCGCTCGGTATGTCGTCCAGTCATGAGCATGGACAATGTCAAAATCCTGCCTTTGCCCGATTTGGATTGCAGCTTCTCCAAAGCGGTTCACTTCCTCCAAAATATCGCTGCCATATAAATCGGAAGCGTAGGGCTGCAAAGAGGTGACTATACTATATTGAGCCGGCTCATCGGCCTGAATGCTACCTAAAGCACCAACAACATTTGCGAAATCATAGCCTAAGCCGTGGATCACCCGCGGCACAACAAATACCACTTCTACTCCCTCTTGCTTTAGTGCCTTAAGCAGGCCACCGCAGGCTGCACCAAGGCCACCGCTAATTAGCGGCGGTAGTTCCCAGCCAAACATTAATATTTTCAGACTCTACCACCCACTCTTCAAGTGTTCCGTTTAATTGACCTATTTTGTAATTCTAAGGCATCGGCAGGGTTTTGAAAAATGGGCCGCTTATTCGTTGACCTTTGCTTTTAGGCCAATGTGCTCTAAAATGTAGTGAAGAGCTGGGTCAACACAGAATAGAGATAAAGGAGAGCTGGCATGATTTATTGGGCACCGCTGCTGCACTTTTACCAACCGCCGACGCAGCTACACTGGGTCTTGGACAAGGTGTGCGATGAATCCTATAGACCTCTGATTAAAGTTTTCCAGGAGCTTCCCTCAGCCAAGGTCACGGTCAACATAAATGGGGTTTTGACCGAATTGCTTCGGGACCATGGCAAAATGGACATTATCAAAGGGCTTGCCAAGCTGGCGGAGAATGGGCAACTTGAATTCACTGGCTCAGGAAAGCACCACCCTATCCTTCCTCTCATCCCCCATGACGAGATGAAGAGGCAGATAGCCCAAAATAGGCAAACTAATAGACGCCTTTTTGGCAGAGCCTTCGCTCCCCAGGGATTCTTCCCCCCTGAGATGGGTTACAGCCGGGAAATGGTTAAGCCTGTTATTGAGAGCGGCCATCAATGGATATTGCTCAGTGGGGTGGCGTGCCCTGTTGATTGGCCCCTGGATGTCATTCACGAAATCTCCACCGATAGCGAAAAGCTCTCGGTTTTCTTCCGTGACGACATATTAAGCAACAAAATATGCTTTCACGGCATTGACGCTCAAGGTTTCCTCAATCACCTAGCACGGCTCCGCGGTGAGGGAGGAGATATCTATGTGATAACAGCTATGGATGCCGAGACCTTTGGCCACCACATCAAGCATTGGGAAAGGCTTTTCCTCGAAGAAGTCTACGAAGCCCTGGAGCCTCCCGAGCCCGTCACCGGAGGCGTCCGTCAACTACAACTTTTGGCCGATGAACATAGGGACATTATTGCCTTTCAGGAGAGGGTTGAGGCAAGAGAAGTAGAGGTGGTAACCATCAGCCAGCTCCTGAACATCTTCCCGGGCGGCTCTTCAATAGAGCCAAAACCTTCCTCTTGGAGCACAACCGGCGACGATCTTGCAGCCGGCAACCCCTATCCTCTGTGGAATGACCCAAATAACCAGATTCACCGATTGCAGTGGGAGCACATGAATATCTGTATAGATATGGTTGAGAAGGCCAGCCGGTGGGCTGATAATGAGGCCAGCAAGTATTATGCCGATATAGCCAGGGGACTTCTCGATCGAGCCCTCCACAGCGACCAATTCTGGTGGGCCTCAAGAAGGCCAATGTGGGACATCAACCTGATAAACAGAGGCCTGATGCAGCAGACCGAAGCGCTGCTGAACGCTTACAAAGCGATAAAGACCAGTGGCACAAGCGATGAGGAGAAAACGGAGTGCTACTACCGAGAGATTGCCGCCCGCGACATCAGAGCTAAGATCCGCGACCAGCTCTTCAGGGAATGAGGGGCTAAATCTTTGAAGCGAATCTACCTTGGTCTGGCTTTTCATCACCATCAGCCTGTGGGTAACTTCCCCTGGGTCTTTGAGCAGGTATACCATGATGCCTACCTGCCCATGATCGAAGCTCTGGAAAGACACCCGTCTATTCGACTCTCCCTTCACTATAGCGGCTCGCTTTTGGATTGGCTGGATGAAAACCGGCCCGAACTGATAAAGAGAATCGGAACACTTGTGAAGCGAGGTCAAGTTGAGATAATGACCGGGGGCTATTATGAGCCCATCCTGCCTTCCATTCCGGATGCTGACAAGCTTGGTCAGATAGCCAAGTTGACTGAAGCAGTGGGGGAGAGCTTTGACTATAGGCCCAGCGGACTGTGGCTTGCGGAACGGGTTTGGGAGCCGCATCTGGCTCAGGTGCTGGCACAAGCGGGCATCCAATGGACTGTAGTGGATGATACCCACTTTAAGTTAGTCGGCTTAGGGGATGAGTATCTCTTCGGCTATTACATTACAGAGGAGCAGGGCCGTATGCTCAAGGTCTTCGGCACCAGCAAGCGCCTGCGCTATCTGATTCCCTGGCGTGAGGTCGCGGAGGTCATCGACTTTCTTCGCCACCAGGCGACGCAAGAGGGAACCAGGATCGCTGTCATGGGAGATGACGGTGAGAAATTCGGTAGCTGGCCGGGAACCTATGAGCACTGCTGGCAAGAGGGGTGGATAGAGGCTTTCTTCGCCGCAGTGGAGGAGAACAAGGGTTGGCTCAAGACTATCCCTCTGGGCGAGTATGCCCGGGATTTTCCCCCTCTGGGGCGGGTATACCTTCCCTGTGCCTCCTATGACGAAATGCTGGAATGGGCTTTGCCCACTGCCAAATCCTCCCAGTTCGCCAGGCTCCTCAAGGAGCTGGAAGCGGAGGGTCGGCAAGACGTCATACAGTATATGCGCGGCGGATTCTGGCGCTACTTCCTGGTCAAATACCCTGAGGTCAACACCATGCACAAGAAGATGCTGCGGGTGCATGACAAGGTGTATTGCGCCCTCTCGATCACCGAGGCTGATTGCGGGCTGGACGACCTATGGCGAGGACAATGCAATTGCCCCTACTGGCACGGTGTTTTCGGGGGCGTCTATATGACCGATATCCGAGCGGTGACTTACCGCAATCTTATCCAAGCTGAGAACAAAGCCGATAGCATGCTGCGGGCCAATACCAACTGGCTGGAACACGAGAAGACTGACTTCGATTGCGATGGTTTAGAGGAACTGCTTGTAGACGGTGATGCGGTTACTTTGTATATAGACCCCGCTCGTGGCGGCTCCATATTTGAGTGGGACTTGCGCCGCCACAGCTACAATCTGGCCTGCACCCTCGCCCGGCGCCCGGAAGCCTATCACCAGGTGCTCATCGAGAGCAAAAAACAGGCTGCCGATCAGAGGGTGAGGACGATTCATGACGGCATTCAGATAAAGGAACAGGGGCTTCGCCGTCACCTCCATTACGACCGCTACCGCCGGGCTTGTATGATTGACCACTTCTTGAGTGCTGACACCACGCTGAGGAAATTTATTCGTTGTTCCTACCGTGAGCTGGGTGACTTCGTGGATCAAGCCTACGAGTGCATGGTGAAGGAGGAGGGCTGGGGGCTGAGGATACGCCTTAACCGCGATGGCCATCTGAAGTATAACCGAAGGCTGTTGCCCTTCAGGGTTGAGAAGGAGATGGGCTTGATCTCAGGTAAGGATGAGGTGAAGGTGAAATACACATTGACAAACACAGGCAATACCACGATCGAGAGTATCTTTGGCATGGAGTGGAACATAAATCTTCTTGGCGGCGGCCACAATGGCCAGGCCTACTATGGGGTCCCTGGTCTCCAGCTCGATGACTGGCATCTCGATTCCGTGGGGGAACTTTTTGACATCGAGGAGCTGACCCTGGGCAATAGGCAGCTCGGCATCGAGATTTTGCTAAAGGTGAACCAAAAGGTGAGGCTGTGGCGGTTTCCTGTGGAGGCTATATGCAATTCGGAGGCCGGCCTGGAGAGGGTCTATCAGGGAAGCTGCCTGGTGCTCCTTCTCCCCTTCCGCCTCTGTCCCGGTGACAAACTTCGCCTGGGACTGAGCTGGCTTCCCCGATAATGCCCTACACCACCACCTCCACAGATACGGTGGTCCCCTTCCCTGCCTCGGACTCGACCGAGAAGCTGCCGTTAAGCAAGCGGGCCCGCTCATGCATCCCCAGTATGCCAAGCTTCCCCTCTCCGGCGAAATCGCTGAGCATCTCAGGTATCTCAAAACCCTGGCCATTATCGGTAACAGCCAGTCTAACCTCTTCCGGCGCAAACTCTACTCTGATCTCTGCCTCTGTTGCCTGAGAGTGTTTCCTGACATTGCTCAGTGCCTCCTGAGCAATGCGGAATAGCAACAGCTCCCCTTCAGGCGACAGGCGGCGCTTGGTTCCAATTACCTCCACACGAGCATCGATGCCATGGTTTATGGTCACGTCATCCGCCAGCCATTCCAGAGCAGGTAGCAAGCCCAGTTGATCCAGCACCCCGGGCCGAAGATCATGGCTGAAGCGGTGCACCCCCTCCATTATGGTGCCGATCTTATCTCGAAGCTGCTCCAGTTGCTCTAGTGTCCCCTCCGATAACCGCTCCCTGGCCCTGGCTATCGCTTCGATGTCGAGTGACAGGGTGGCTAGAGCCTGAGCCGTGTCATCGTGGAGTTCGCGGGCAATGCGCCTTCTTTCCTCCTCCTGGGCCCTGGTTATCTCTGAGATATATAACAGCATATTCTCTCGCCACCGCTTTTGCTCGGTTATGTCCCTGGTTACAGCCTGGATACCTATGGACTGCTCCTTTTCGGTGATCAGACTAGTCACCGACTCGATAATCACCCTCGTCCCATCCTTCTTGATTATCTCCAGCTCGTAGCGCTGGCTAGTGGCTTCGCCCTCGAGCTGCCTTTTTTGCCTTTCCATGGTAATCTCAAAGCTCTCAGGTGTAAGGAATTCGGAGATGTTCATCCTTGCCAGCTCATCAACTGTGTAGCCAGTGAGCGCTGACGCTGCCTGATTGACCTCAATAATATTGCCCTCTAGGTGGCGAATAAAAATGGCATCGCTGGCGCACTTGAACAGCTCTCGATGGCACGCCTCCGAGGCCATGAGCTCGAGATGAGCCTTCTTCTCTCCATGCCTTCGCTTCTGCTCCAGGCCGAGCAATATGGTGGCCAGGCTGGCGACCACCATAAAGATAACCGCCCTCGATATCGGGTCAGGGTAGGGGGAGATAAACAGGCCGCGGGGCAGCATGATACAAAAGGTAGCCAACGATATGACCACTGCCCCCCTGAATCGGAATATAGCGGCACAATAGAGCATGGGTATCAGGAACAGG
>DEIJ01000159.1:0-3573 GCA_002352365.1 Dehalococcoidia bacterium UBA2777
TGAAGAAGAATTACTTTCATGGCTTCATTATAACTCTGCCGATCGGAAATTGAAATCGCCTCTGTAGAGGTTCTGCGTATTAATATGCTTGGCTTCTGGGCAGCTGAGCAGCTTGCTTAAGAGTCTTAACTACTGTTTCGGGGTCTGGGAAGCGGTTCCTGCTCTCATGAACCAAGAGAGCTATCAATTCCTCCACTAGGTGTGGATGCCATCTCATCCACAGTCAAGAGCCCGGTGATGACCACGCCACGGTGGCACTGAAGGTAGCAGAGGGGGGACGGGGGTTCTGAGGTCCGCTGAATTTGAGGAAAGGGGAGGTAAGTTTGAGCAAAGCTATTTAAGCTCAACGGTAGCGCCTGTTGCCTCTAATTTCTCTTTTAGAGCCATCGCTTCTTCTTTAGAAACACCTTCCTTTACCGGCTTGGGCGCACTCTCTACCAACTCCTTAGCCTCCTTTAGCCCTAAGGTAGTTACCTCCCGCACCACCTTGATAACGTTGATTTTGCTTACACCAAATTCTTTAAGAACCACACTAAATTCTGTTTTCTCCTCTTCCTCCGGTGCGACCGGGGCAGCCGGCGCTGTAGGTGTGGGGGCTACTGCCACTGGAGCAGCACTAACTCCAAACTCCGCTTCCAGAGCTTTGATCAGCTCGGAGAGCTCAAGAACCGTCATAGTTTTAATGGCGGTTAGCACCTCATCTTTGGTCATTGTCTTTAACCTCCTTCTAACTGCTGTTTTCTAGCTTGAAGCACTGTGATGAGTCCATTTAAATTGGCACCAAGGAGTGTGATTAAACCAGTGATCGGAGCTTGCATCTCGCCTATCAGCTTGGAAATCAAAATCTCCTTAGGAGGTAACGTGGCAAGTGCTATTGTTTCCTCAGCAGTGAGCACTCGTCCGTCTAGAATCCCTCCCTTGATACTAAGCGGTGGACGAGATGAGGTAATATAGCTAACTAATACTTTGGCCGGCTCAGTGACTTCACCATAACCAAAGGCAATTGCTGAAGGTCCACAGAGGAGATCCTTTAATCCCTCTTTCCCCCCCTTCTCAGCAGCAAGCTGGGTCAAGGTATTCTTGACTACGTGGTATTCAATACCCGCCTCCCTCAGCCTACGACGTAGTTGGGTTATCATGGCAACTGACATCCCTCGATAGTCAGTGACAATGGCAATAGTACACCTT
This sequence comes from Dehalococcoidia bacterium UBA2777, assembly GCA_002352365.1. Classification (GTDB taxonomy): domain Bacteria; phylum Chloroflexota; class Dehalococcoidia; order UBA2247; family UBA2777; genus UBA2777. The sequence goes on from DEIJ01000159.1 coordinate 1,189, forward strand.
GAGAGCAACTCAGCAAGCTTTTCGACAGTCTCTTCTTTTTCTTCTCTGGCCATTTTCCCTCCCTTGGCTAAGGAGTGCCGAGGATAGCGACACCGCATACAAACCTACCGGGATGCCCTCCTTGATTATGGCAAAGTCCTAGTTTAACATCCTTAAGCTGACGAGATGGCTCTTGTGCCTTACCCTGGATCTGCTTGTATATTTCATAAGCCTCACGGCATCCACTTGCTCCTATTGGATGTCCGAAGGACTTTAGACCTCCACTTATATTGACTGGCATCTCCCCATCGTGATAATAGGCTCTTTTGTTGGTGAACTCCTCTCTGTATTTCCCCCCTTCACAGAGGAAAAGGGATTCGGTAGCAATAAGTTCGGCAATAGAAAAGCAGTCATGGTTCTCCACCATATCAAGTTCCCTTCGAGGATGTTTTATCCCTGCCTCCTCATAGGCCAGCCGGGCAGCAGCCTCCGTAGCATCCCAATAGGTGAAGTCATAATCTTCCCTCTCCTTACCCCAGCCGGGGCTTGTTCCTATCCCGAATCCTTTGATAGTAACGTAATCATCACGGTACTTTTTTGCCTCCTCTGCGGGGCAGAGAATGGCCGCCGAAGCACCATCCGTCACTCCACAGCAATCGAAAAGCCCTAAAGGCCAGGCGATTATCGGGGCACTTGTAGCTTGCTCAGCAGTTATCTCCCTTCTAAGATGAGCTTTCGGATTGCTTACTCCATAGTGATGACTCTTTACCGAAATTTCAGCTAGCATTCTCTTTCCCTCTTCAGGGGAGAGGCCATACTTGGCAAAATAGGCTGTAGCTGCCATAGCATACCTTCCCGGGGCAGTACCGAACGCCCCGTATACCGGCTCAAATCTCCCCGGCATTCCCATCGCTCCAAGCCCGGCAAAGCCGGTGTCCTTGAGTTTCTCTACCCCCAAAGCCATCACTAAGTCATAAACCTTAGAAGCTACCCCATAGGTAGCCCCCCTCAAGGCCTCCTGTCCTGAAGCGCAGGCATTCTCCACCCTCGTCACCGGAACATATTGTGTCTGAAGAGCTGTAGAGGCGATTAAGCCTGTGCCCGTTGCACCTACACCAATGGTTCCCAGCCAAATGGCTTGGACATCTTTAAGCTCGATACCTGCATCCTGTAAAGCTTCAAAAGCAGCCTCCCTTATCAGATCCTCTATACCTGCATCCCACCTCTCCCCAAAGCGTGAGCAACCCATTCCCACAATAGCCACTTTATCCTTTATGCTCTCTCTCATCTTTCCCCCTATTCTCTCGCTGGTCGACATTTCCAGAAGTAATTATGAACGCCTAAGGCATCATGAATTCTCCTGAAAGTTAGCTCCATAGGTATCCCTACCTTTAAATTATTTACATCACGGTCAGTCATCTGACTGAAGAACCTCCCCCCCCCTTCCAATGTAACAGCGGCCAGCACGTTGGGCGGGTCTATAACTGGAGACCTCTCATCCATGCTAAAGGTGGACAAGGTTCCTTTCTTATCCGAAAGGCCTATCTCCTCAAGGTCTTTTTCATCGGCCTGACAGTACATGCATGCCTTCTGCATCGGGAACTGAATCTTTCCGCATTTCTTACATCTGTGCCCATGGAACTTATATACCCAGTTACGATCCCTCCAAATCTCCGGAAGAGAGGTCCTTGGCGCAATCTCAAGAGAGGGTTCAAATTCCATAAGGTTTCTGAACTTAACATATTTTCCGTAATTATCAAGCATTAGCTTAGAATCGAGGTTCTTTTTTATCCCTCTCTTATCTCTTATCTTCTCTATGTCATCAGTCACCCGAAGAATATGGGCGTCGGCTCCATCACCGTAACTAGCGAGCAAAATCCTGTCCCCTGGCTTTGCTTCCTCAAGAGCTGCTATCAAAATCATTGGGGTGGAAGCCGCTCCGGTATGGCCGACTTTACCAAATAGAGGATCTTGAACTTGAGTTTTAGCATCCAAGCCAAGCCTTCTTGCCATATCTCTGTGGGTTCTCTCATCAAGAGCATTGAAAGCAACCGTGGCAAAATCTTTAGCGGTTAAATTGTGAGCCTTCAGCAAGGTGGCGACAGCTTTTTGTAAATAAGGCGTGTATCCTTCATCACGAATAAAGCGATCCTCCCAAGTTCGGGTGATTTTATCGTATTCTAGTCTCCAAATATCTATAAATTCACTGGTGATATAGTGACTCCCTTCGATTTCTACAGCTGCTCCATTCTCTCCGACGAGAAAGGCTGCCGCCCCATCTCCAAAAAGTGGTTCAAAGGCTGAATTAGGGGGAGGTATGCGGCAATCGGAAACTACCACCAAAACTTTCCTTGCCGAACCGGCTTTCACCGCATCCAAAGCCATTCTGAGGGCAATGGTCCCGCA
>DEIJ01000159.1:3640-3911 GCA_002352365.1 Dehalococcoidia bacterium UBA2777
TTCTCTGTTCCTTTAAGACAATCCCTTGCTCCTTCCACACCCATGGTTAAGCTGTCTTCATCAAAGTTGGCTACAGCTTTCTCTCCTTTCCCTCCCCCTCCCCAAACTTGATTTAAAATCTCTCGGCTTAGCCGATAAACAGGGATGTAAGCGCCATAAGAAGTAATTCCTACCATTTTGTTTTCACCTCACTTTAATCCCTTCGCCCCAAGATAGTAACTACCGGCCCCAGGAAACCAGGGTGACCATACTGAGCCATGCAGAATGAAAT
>DEIJ01000159.1:4022-6112 GCA_002352365.1 Dehalococcoidia bacterium UBA2777
TCCCCCTCAAGGGTAAAGGTGCCAGCCTCAATATCTTGTTTTGCCCCACCGAGAGGGGAGAAACCAACTGCTTCATATTCCATAAGTTCGGCTATGGTAAAGCAATCATGAAGAGAGGCTAGGCTTATCTCCTTTCTTGGTTCCTCTATTCCCGCCATCTCATAGGCCTGCTTAGCCGCAGCCTGGGTTTCAGGTAAGCGGTCATAGACATAGTCTATGTCTTCCTTGCCCAAGCCAGGTCCCATAGCCACACCGAATCCCTTGACCAAAACATAATCATCCCTGAACCTTTTAGCTATATCGATAGGGCAGATTACCGCCGCCGCCGCTCCGTCGGTAACCGGGCAGCAATCAAGCAAACCCAATGGCCAAGCCACTATAGGAGCGGCGAGCGCCTGCTCCAAGGTTATCTCCCTTTGAAAATGAGCTTTAGGAGATAAAGTGCCATTGTGGTGATTTTTCACCGCAATCTTGGCCAACAGCCTCTTGCCCTCCTCTGGCTTTATCTCGTAGTTTTGGAAGTATCTGGTGGCCCCCAGTGCCCAGCGCCCCGGAGCAGTGAACCCTTGCCCATACACCGGATGGAACATGAATTCAGGCAAACCCCCCAATCCGGTATCCTTTAGCTTCTCCACACCCACAACCAGGACCAAATCATATAACCCACAGGCTACAGCAAAAGAGGCATTCCTTAATGCCTCCATAGCTGTGCCACAGCCATTTTCTACCCTAGTGACAGGAAGGTAAGGTAACTTTAAAGGACCACTGAGTAGTGACCCGGTGCCGCCAGTAGTCACTGTACCTACCCAGCCAGCCTCGATATCCTTTAGCTCTACCCCACCATCCTCCAAAGCTTCAAAACTAGCCTCAATAATCATATCATCAGCACTTTTATCCCAATTCTCTCCAAACTTGGTACAACCCATACCGATTATGGCCACCTTGTCTCTAATGGCTTCGGGCCTCATCCTCTCCCCCTTTCCCTACCTTGCTGGTCGGCATTTCCAGAAATAGTTATGATAACCTTCGCCGTCGTGCATTTTCCTAAAGGTAAGCTCCAGTGGCATATCAACTTCAACCTGATCGGGGTCGCGGTCGGTCATCGGCCCATAAAATCGGCAACCCCCCTCCAAGTTAACAATGCTGAGAATAGTGGGTGGATCTACGCTTGCCGCCAGCTCATCTTTACAGAAGCTATATAACTTGCCCTTCATCTCGGAGAGCCTGACTAGCTCATACTCATCCTTGGCTTGGCAGTAGAGGCAGACTCGCTGCGGAGGCAGGAATAGCCTGCCACAGCGAGTACACCTTGACCCGTAGAGACCGTAGACCATTTTGCGATCTCTCCACAAGGTAACGGCTGAAGAGGCCATGGTCGGTCGCCGCCTCCCTACCTCTACCTCCATTAGCTTACGATTGCGCACAAATCTCTCATAGTTAGGCAGCATCTTCTTAGATGCCAAATAGGCCTTGATTGCCCGCCTGGCTTTAATCTGGCCAATTTCCTCAGTCACTCTGAGGACATAGGCATCGCAGCCATCTCCGTAACTAGCCAGTAAAATTCTATCTCCTGGTTTTGCCTCCTCCAGAGCGGCTACTAGCATCATCAAAGCGAAGGCTGCCCCAGTGTTACCAAGGCGATCAAACATCCCGTCCTGTACTTGACTCTTGGGATCAAACCCTAGCTTCCTGGCCATCTCTAGGTGCCTTCGGGCATCGGGGGCGTAAAACACCACCTTGGCAAAATCCTTTGGCTCAAGGTGGTGTTTCTGCATAATCCCAGAGATCGCTTGCTGAAGGTTGTAGGTATAGCCTTCAGTGATAACAAATCGATCCTCCCAAGACTTAACAAAGTCATCGCTCTCTGTTCTCCACAGATCAACAATCTCGTCAAAACGGGAGTAGCTACCTTCAATAGTAGCAATAACCCCTGAGTCTCCTATCGCTATAGCTGCTGCACCATCGCCAAAAACTTGCTCAAAATCCGATCCTGGAGTACCCAAGCGGCAATCAGAAGCTGTCACCAACACCTTCTTTGCCGAGCCAGCCTCGACCGCATCAAGCGCAGCTCTCATGCCGATGGTTCCCCC
>DEIJ01000121.1 GCA_002352365.1 Dehalococcoidia bacterium UBA2777
TCTCACATACCACCTACAAATTGCGGCCTGACCCGCAGTTTTGTCGGTGATGCAGTGAGAGGCAGACTGGACTTCCTCGACGGCATGATATCTTGGCGCATGTGTCTCCAAGCCCAGAGTCTGGCTTTTATCATAGGGAGAAATGCCTGTCCCTCTTACTTAGAGCATCTCTATCTACCGGCGATTTTCCCCGGAACGAAGACCTTTCCTGGTGCTGCTATCAATGACTTTCTGATAGCAGAGCTAGACAGGCTAAAGGCGAGCGTTGAACAGTTTAGCCAACAGGAGATCACCACTGAGTCCCTCAATCGAAGTATAGAGGTGTACAACAAAAATCGGAACCTGCTCAGAAGGCTATATGAACTGAGAAGGAGAAAGCCAGAGGCATTTAAGGCAAAAGAGATGATGGCAATAGTTCACTCCAGCATGCTGATGCCTAAAGAGGAGTACAACCAACTGTTGGAGAAGCTTTTTACCCCAGCTTGAAAAAAGACAAATTGCACCCGACAAAATGATTAGAGTAATTCTTGTTGGAGGCCTTTGCCAGACAGTACATCCTAGTATCCTAGATTTGATTGAAGAGCTGGATATGGTTGTTATTGATGACGATATATACATGGGCTCCAGGTATTTTGCTAATGATGCTGAGGTCAGTGGCCACCCGATAGAGTCCTTAGCTGATCGCTATTTGAAGAGGGTTCCTACCTGCCCAACTAAGGGGGACTGGGAGACTAGTTGGGCCGATTACGTCATAGGTATGGTTAATAGAAACCAGGCCCAGGGGATAATTACTTTGCTGATTAGATTTTGCCTGCCCCATTTGTGCTATTACCCTGACGTCAAAAGGGAATGGTTTTTTGCGCCAGGACATTGTTACCAGGCTGGCAGCTTTATTTGAGATGATAGATGGAAGGAGGAGTAGACGGAGATAAGATGTCCGCAATAGTAGCTGGAGTTGATGTAGGTTCATTGTGTACCAAGACAGTGATTATGGGTGCGGACCGAAGCATTCTGTCGTTCAGTATCTTGCGCAGCGGCTCCTTTTATAGAGGGGCAGCCGAGACCTCTATGAACACAGCTTTAAAATCAGCGAGGCTCGAACTTAGTGATATCGGCTACATAGTTGGCACAGGCTATGGGCGGGCTAAAGTTCCTTTTGCTAATAGCCAGGTCACTGAAATCAGTTGCCATGCTCGGGGGGGGCAGCATGGCTTTTCCCCGAGGTCGGAAGTTATATCTCTATTCGCTGAGGGCTGCGATAAGGCAGATATTGCTGCCGCCATCTATCAATCCATTGCCAGGCGCATTACAGGGATGCCTGGGGCAGCTGGTAAGGGAGATATATGTGAGGAGGCTCTCCACCTCCGTGCTACCTGGAGCATATATCTTGCCCCTAACCTCGCAAGGGCATCCCATGGATGCCCTAAGCTCTCTTACCCCTGAAGTAGCTCCTCTATCTCTTGCTTTATGCGCTGGCTTGGTGGTATGTCCACCACAGCGTAGGAACCTCCTTTCCGGGCTTGTAAGCCCTTGATGTTTCTTATCTGGAGGTATCTTACACCTTTTATATTTGTTTTTGCAGGAGATATACACGTGATCCTCTGGGGTTTGTACCACCCAGTAGCTATCTTCCACATAGTTTGACATAGAGCTGGTAAGTGTCTGCCCGGCAAGGTAACATATTTTATGCAAATTATTCTCCAAGGAAAGGGGTGCATCAGGTTATTTGATATTTAGGGCGAAAGGTGGTATAATACCATCCATGTTAAAATATTGTTAATATTAGCTGGGGGGGTAATGAGTGAAAGGGCCAAATTAAAAATCGAAGGCTTATCTCTTAGCTTTGGGGATCTTCATGCCCTGGTCGACATTAACATGGAGGTTAGGGGAAGGGAACTTCTTGCTGTCATCGGGCCCAATGGCTCGGGTAAAACTTGCCTGCTTAATTGTATAACCGGCTTCTATCGACCACAAAAGGGGAGGGTTTCCTTCGATGGGCAACAAGTAACTAAACTTCCTCCCCATAAGATTACTAAACTGGGTATAGCGCGGACCTTTCAGGGTATAGAGTTATTTACCGGCCTGAGCACTGTGGATAATCTCCTGGCGGCGAGACATCTATTTTTTAACTCCGTGGCAATGGGAGCCCCCGCCGGAGCTATCTATTTTGGTCCGGGACATAATGAGGAGATCAGGCACCGAAAGGTGGTGGAGGATATAATCAACTTCTTAGAAATAGAGTCAGAGAGGCATAAGGTAGTGGGCATGCTTCCTTATGGAATGAGAAAGAGAGTTGACTTGGGGAGAGCCTTAGCCTTAGAGCCTAAGCTCCTCCTTCTCGATGAGCCCATGGCAGGGATGAATCTGGAGGAGAAGGAGGACATGGCTCGATTCATCCTGGATGTATCTGAAGAGAGGAGAATTCCTATCGTTCTTGTGGAGCACGATATGGGGGTAGTTATGGATATAGCTCAGAGGATAGTGGTGTTTGATTTTGGGCATCAGATTGCTGAGGGTACCCCAGTTGAGATCAAGCGAAACCCGGCTGTTGTTAAAGCTTATCTCGGGGAGGAGGTATAGAAGGAGGTTGAAATGAAGGCGGGTGAGGTAAAGGCAAAAGAGTTAAGAACGAGGCTTTTTAAGGAAGAGGATATACTTACGCTTCCTAAGCTATATAGGGATAATTGGCGAAAATGGGGCAAACAGGTAGCCATGCGTCAGAAGGATTACGGCATCTGGAATGAATACACCTGGAATAGCTGTTATGAAAAGGCAAGATATTTCTGTTTAGGCATAATCAGTATGGGCCTGGAGCCAGGAGACATAGTTTGCTTTATCGGAGATAATGAGCCAGAGATGTATTGGGCCATGTTTGGTATCTGGGCAGCCAGGGGAATAGTGGTTGGCTGTTGGACAACTTCACTCCCTCATGAGATAAAATTCATCTTGGATCACTCCGAGGCCAAATTTATGATAGCCAGGGACCAAGAGCAGGTTGATAAGATGCTGAGCTTAAAAGAAGAGCTCCGCCATGTGAAGAAGGTGATTTGGTGGGAACCTAAAGGGATGAGGGATTATACTGACCCTTGGCTGATGAGCTTTGATGAGGTAGTGGAGCTAGGCCGGGAATATGAGCCAGGGCACTCCGCCCTTTTTGACGACAGCATCGATCAGGCCAAGCCAGATGAGGTTTTTATGATGGCGTATACCTCAGGGACCACTGGCCTGCCCAAGGGATTGGAGCGGACCCACAAGAGCATCCTGGCTGCTCTGCGGCAGGTAATCTCCCTTTTCCCCGTATCCAATGGAGACAATACTATTCCCTATCTGCCTCCTGCCTGGTTTGCTGAGCCAATAGTTGGTTCAGGGATTCATATGACTACCGGGATGGCACTTAATTTCATAGAAAGCCCGGACACTATAGCGATAGACATGAGAGAAATAGCTCCTTCTTGGATGCTGTTTATTCCCAGGGAATGGGAGAGTATAGGCTCAACAATCCAGGTGAGAGTAAATGATGCTGGCTTTTTGAAGAGAACGACATTTAACCTCTTCCAACCAGTAGGTTTTAGGATAGCTGATCTTGACACTGAACAGAAAACCCCCAACCTATTTTGGAGAACCTTAAATGCTATGGCAAGGGGAGTGGCGTTCAGACCTGTTCTGGACAAGGTTGGACTTTGGGGGGCAAGGTGGGGTGTTACTGCTGGTTATACCATGGGTGAGCGCACTTTCAGGTTCTGGAAGGCCATAGGGATCGACATGAGGCAGGTCTTTGGCGCTAGTGAGCAGGGATTGATATCTGGTCATATGCAGGGAGACATAAGGACAAACTCAGTGGGGACACTATTGGAAGAGGCAGCGGTGAGAATAGATGATAGTGGCGAGTTGTTGATAAATAGCCCGGCTATGTTTACTAAATACCACAAAAACCCGAAGCTTACTAAGGAGGCATTTGAGGGTTGCTGGTTTCATACCGGGGATGCATGCTCTCTTGATGATGGGGGGCATCTTTACTTTATGGATCGTGCCTCAGAGTTGGGGGAGCTACGCAGCGGCCTCAAGTTTTCGCCACAATATATTGAGGCACAGCTAAGGTTTGGAGCTTATATTAGTGATGCCATGGCTGTTGGTGACAAGGAAAAGGATTATGTATCAGCGATAATAAATATCGATTTTGATAGTGTGGGCAAGTGGGCGGAAAGGAATCACATCCCTTATACTACCCTCGTTGACCTCTCTCAGAAGGAGGAGGTGAGCGAGCTGGTGGTCAAGGATGTTGTACGGATCAACAGGATATTGCCTGAGCATGCCCGGATTAAAAAATTTGCTGTGTTCCACAAAGCATTCGATCCCGATGAAGCTGAGCTTACTAGATCAATGAAGCTGAGAAGAGGATTTATGGGGCAGAAATACACCGATTTGGTCGAGTCTATTTACGCAGGTAAATGGGAGTTATTGGTTGAGGCTCCAGTCACCTACCGTGATGGCAGGAAGGGGATGACGTCGGCAGCGCTTAAGATAAGGTCAGTTGAGGGGAAATAAATAATGGCCAGGTTTAGGCGACAAGCGAGGGCGCCGATTTTTAGATTCTTAAATAAAAATAAAGGGGGAGTTTAGCTAGTTTCGAGGTTGTTTAAGGTGAGCTGTGGTAAGCTGTGGATCTGGAACTAAGAGCGAAGCTGAGGGCGACCGGTTAAATGGGGGTGAAGATTCTCGGGTTTGATCAAGGCAAAGCTGGAATCAAAGCTGAGACAAAACTAAACAGCCTGAAGATTGGCGAGGGAGGTGGTTGATATGTTGACAGTGAGTAATGTTGAGGTCATGTATCTTAATTGTATTCAGGTATTGCGTGGTATTTCACTGGAGCTTGGTGAGGGCAAGATCATCACCATTTTAGGTGCCAATGGTGCTGGGAAGAGCACCACCCTTAAAGCAATATCAGGTTTGCTTAGAACTGAGGAGGGGAAGGTCACTAGAGGGAGCATCAACTATGATGGTCATCGCATAGACAACCTGAGTGCCGAGACCATAGCTAAATTAGGGATCATTCAGGTGCAGGAGGGACGGAGGTTATTCGATCACCTTAGTGTAGAGCAGAATCTAAAGACGGGAGCCCACATCCGCACTGACGCCGGGGGAGTAAAAAGAGACATGGATATGGTTTACGAGCTGTTTCCCAAGCTAAAAGACCTTCGCAATCAGACGAGTGGCTATATCTCCGGTGGGGAGCGGCAGATGCTGGTCACGGGGCGTGCTCTGATGGGGAACCCCAAGGTTCTGTTGCTTGATGAACCCTCTTTGGGACTTGGTCCATTGCTGGTGAGGGAAATATATGAAATTGTAAGGAAGATCAATCAGGAAGAGAAAACATCGATCTTGGTGGTGGAGCAAAATGCTCGGGCAGCCTTGGATATTGCTGAGTATGGCTATGTAATGGAGAATGGCCGGATAGTTCTTGACGGTTCCGCTGACAAGCTGAAGGGTAACCAGGATGTTCAGGAGTTCTATCTGGGTCTTACCGAACTGGGACAGAAGAGAAGCTATGCTGAGGTGAAGCACTACAAGAGAAGAAAAAGGTGGCTGGGCTAAGATAAAGGTGTCTTATGGGTCAAAAAAGAGTTCGCCTACCCTTGGGTAGGCGAACTCTTTTACATCAAAAAGCCTAGTGTGCTACTATCTGTAGTGCTGCCTCTGCTTGCCAGCTCAACCCGCTAAACTTCACCTCCACGCTCCCTTGCTCACTGGTTATATAACCAGTACCTTCCGCGGTGAAAAGTGCTCCTTTCGCTGGGACACTCTCCCACATCCAGGTTATCATCCCCTGTATTGTGTCTTGCACCATCAACTGAAGCTCAGGTATCGCGCCAGGCAGCTCCTGACCCAGCTTGGTAAAAAAGGAGCTGATCTCAACCAGAATAGTCGGGTCTTCGATTACCGCTTCAGCTTGCTTCTTCAGTTCCTCTTCACCAGTCCAATATCTCAGCGCTAGTTCAACGCCTTCTCCCATCCCCGGCATCATCTTATCAGCCTCGCCAGGCATTTGTCCCAGAACTCCCTCAACTGCATCCTTGGCTCCGGGCAGAGGTGCCGGAATGCACTGTGCACCTAATGTCTTCCATAGAGGTAATGTCATGATCATAGCCTCAAGTATCGGCAGCCCTTCGGCGAATACCTTCTCACCTATCAAACCCTCGATTCCTACAGTAACTGAATCTTTCAACCGAATCTCTGTGTTGGCGGGAATATAAACATCGTCGGTAAGTTGCACGGCAGCAATCAGCTTTCCCTCGGCTGAAAGCCAATACTCTAACGTGCCCAATGTGACCTCAAAACCATTCGGGTTATAGATACTAAACACTGGAGAGAAGGTGATACTCTCCTTGCCGGCAAAATCGGGATAAACACTAACCAGCTCTATCTTCACCGGCTGAACCTCTGGTACTGCCCTGGCTTCCTGGCTAATCGCCCCCATACTTGCTACAAGCAACAACGCCATAGCTACCACAAAGACTTTACGCATTCTTACCTCCTTTCTTTAGTGAGGCTGTTTGGCTTTGTCTCAACTTTGATTCCACCTTCGCCATGATCAAACCCAAGAACCTCCACCCCCATTTAACCGGTCGCTCTCAGCCTCATCTGTTCGTATGATACCACAAGTTAAATATAATGTCAAGGCGAGTCTCTTCCAATACAAGATAAGC
>DEIJ01000052.1 GCA_002352365.1 Dehalococcoidia bacterium UBA2777
TCACCTTTAGCTTATCTGCTTCACCCAGTAAATTCTTCATCTTACCCAGTTTTTGCTTATATACTTCATGCTCTACAAAATCATTTAATTCCCCCCAGAAATCGTGGTCTTCAAACGGCAAAGACGGGTCCAATTTTGTAGCCAAAGCAATAGCATAGGCCTCAAGGGCAGCGCCTTCCTTCCCTAGCTGGTGGGCATGGGTGATTTGACTGGACTTATAAGTTATTTCTCGTAGTTTAGCCGGATCGTCAAAGTAGAAAATACCTATCGGGGCAACTCTCATCGCCGCGCCGTTGCCCAAGGAGCCGCCGCCGTATACGCTTTCAGCGGCTTTATCCCAAGCCTGGCCAGACTTTATCAAGCGGAAAATGTGCGGTGGCCCCGGCCCATAGCCGCGCCAAGGCTCATGCTGGTAATTCCTGATAAAGGTTTGTGCCATATGCTCCCCGTCGAAGCCTCTATTTTCCACCAATGACTCAGCTACTCCAATCATCATATGGGTATCATCGGTATAAGATAAAACCTCATGCTTCTCGGCCAGAGCCCAAACCTCGCCTGCGTCGACTTCCCACCATCCCTCGAGTGATGCTCCCAAGGCATCCCCCGCTGCGCTACCGATCAATGAGCCCAAAAACTTCGACCTTAAGCTTTGTTTATCCATTTTGCTTGTGTCCCGCATTCTCTATTTGGATCAACTTGGAATCATACAGTTTATCGGCAACAAATATATTTAATGTGTACTCAACCGGCCCCTTTATATCTGTTTGGCTATCGTGCACGGTAAGCGGGCCAAGCTTATATTCTTTGACAGTTACATTCATCATTCATAGCATAACTAGCTTTCGGGATGCCCTAAGCTCTCCTGCAAGAACAGATATAAAAAGCGTAACATACCTCCGGATAAGAAATGCCAAAGGGCTTAGGGGTCCGGAAAGGAGGTTCCTACGCTATGGTAAAGATACCACCAAGCGAGCGCATAAAGCAAGAGATAGAGGAGCTACTTCAGGGCCAGGAGACCTCACGGCATCCACTGGATAACTTTAAGGAGAATACCTCATATTTATGGCCTGGTCAATGATGCCTATATGGGCCTCAGACAGTCTGTTATGTTATACTTTAGATCGCACATTGAGGGGACACAATGACACTTGCCAGGGTAGAATCTGTGGCACTGGTTGGTCTTGAGGGGCAACTGGTTGATGTAGAGGTCGACATCTCCAGTGGCTTACCTGCGATGACCATTGTAGGATTAGCTGATACTGCGGTTCAGGAGGCCAGAGAGCGAGTTCGTGCCGCTATCAGGAACTCGGAGTATGTTTTCCCCACCAAGCGAATTACCGTCAACCTCGCTCCGGCTGATCTCAAAAAGGAAGGGCCGGCCTATGATCTCCCCATCGCTATTGGCATCGTGCTTAGCTCAGGGCAATTGACTGCCGATATCTCCCGTACCCTTTTTCTGGGTGAGCTTTCTCTTGATGGCAGCCTGCGCCATACTCAAGGCATTCTCCCCATGGCTGCCTTCGCCAAAGAGAAGGGGTTCTCTACCCTATTTGCCCCCGCAATTGATGCCGTGGAGGCTTCTTTAGTAGACGGGCTGGAGATTATCCCGGTCAACTCCTTGGCTGAGCTGGTAGCTCATCTTCAGGGGGGTGCTCCGATTCCCCCTTACTGCCGACAAGCAGGCGTAGAGCTGCTGAGCGCCCCAGTGTGGCCAGCCACCGATCTGGCTCACATAAAAGGTCAGGAACATGCCAAGCGAGCACTAGAGGTGGCGGCTAGCGGCGGACATAACCTGATCATGATTGGCCCTCCAGGCAGTGGTAAGACTCTGCTTGCTCGTGCCCTCCCTTCCCTACTCCCTGAAATGAGCTTTGATGAATCATTAGAGGTCACCAAAATCTATAGTGTGAGTGGACTTTTGCCCCCAGATACCCCACTTATCGGCCGGCGTCCCTTCCGGGCCCCTCATTATACCATTTCCCACGCTGGGTTAGTGGGCGGCGGCCGCTGGCCAAGACCAGGAGAGATAAGCCTCAGCCACCGGGGGGTGCTTTTACTGGATGAGTTCCCTGAGTTTGGCCATGCTGTGCTTGAGGTATTACGCCAACCCCTGGAGGATAAGGTGGTAACCATCAGCCGAGCTCAGGGTAGCCTCACTTTTCCAGCCAATTTCATGCTGGTAGGAGCGATGAACCCCTGCCCCTGTGGCTATTGGGGAGACCCGGTTAAGGAATGTAAATGCTCGCCCAGTGAAATCTCCCGCTATCAGAAGAGGATCAGCGGCCCAATGCTTGATCGCCTCGACATATTTGTTGATGTTCCCCGGGTGGATTACGATAAGCTGACTGATGATCGGCTGGGGGAAAGCTCAGCAGAGGTTAGGGCGAGGGTAGAGGCAGCCCGCCAAATTCAGCGGAGGCGCTTTGCGGGAACAAGGTTTAGTTGCAATGCGGAGATGACGCCGGTGGAGGTTAAGGAGTTCTGCCAAGTAGACCCTGGTGCTCAGGGTTTACTTCGCTTGGCGATGAAGCAACTGTCCCTTTCTGCCCGAGCCTTTCATCGCCTCCTCAAGCTGGCTCGGACAATCGCCGATCTTGAAGGGGCGGCTACTATTGGGGCAAGCCATTTGGCCGAGGCAATCCACTATCG
>DEIJ01000167.1 GCA_002352365.1 Dehalococcoidia bacterium UBA2777
ATGGAGGGCAGAAATTTGTTGCCCTGGAGAGCTCTCAGAGATACAACATGGTCGAGGGGTGGATGAATCGCTACGGAGGGATTGCTATCTCCATCTTTGCCTTCGTCCCCATATTTATCTTTGACTTTGTGGGGATTGCCGCTGGAGCTTTAAAATATCCGGTGGGCAAGTTTTTCCTCTTCTGCTATGCTGGCAGACTGCCCCGGGCTTGTATTGAGGCTTATTTCGGGGCTGAGCTATTCAAGCTCATCATTCCTTATCTACCTCAGTGGGCAAGCACTCCATTCGCCCCATTCATAAACTAAGGCGTAAAATAAAGGCCATGGATGAGATTTGTGTCTCTATTGATTTAGAGACCACCGGATATAACCCCGAGAGCGACCGCATTATCGAAATCGGAGCGGTTAAGTTTCGCGGTCGGGAAATCCTGGCTACTTTTCACTCCCTTATCAATCCTCACTGCCCCCTCCCTTATCATATCCAGTTACTCACCGGTATCACCCCAGAAGAAGTGGAGGCTGCCCCTTCCTTCTCCCGAGTTGTCCCCGAACTCCTCTCTTTGGTAGCGAACCATTCTATTGTGGGGCAGAATATCGCCTTTGACCTTGGTTTTCTTTCTTACCAGGGGCTCAGATTCCCCAACATTCTCTACGATACTTTAGAGTTAGCCCATATTCTTCTTCCTCAACTTCCAAGTCATAGTCTGCCGGCATTGGCTAAAGAGCTCAATATCTCCTGCCCGGTCCACCATCGTGCCTTAGCTGATGCTATGACCACTAAGGAGGTATTCTTGGCCTTAGTGGATAAAGCCTCCCAGTTTGATCTCCCCCTCATTACTGAGATCAATCGTTTAACCGCAGCTACAGGATGGCCATTCCGTTCCTTCCTCCTTGATGTAGAAAGGGCAAAAATGAGAGATGTGTCACTCTGGGATCAAGATACCCAAAGATGGGAATTTGGCCCCCAGACCCAAGACCTAGAGCCAGAAGAGCCAGTTGTTCCCAGGCTCATTCTCAAACCATTGGATCTAAGCTGGCTCTCCTCCCTCTTGTCCCAGAATGGCCCTATGGCTCAGGCCTTCCCTGCCTTTGAGCATCGTCCGGGGCAGGCCTTGATGATGCAAGCCGTGGCTCAGGCCCAAAATACCAGTCAACATCTGATTGCGGAAGCAGGAACCGGGATAGGAAAATCAATTGCCTATCTTTTGCCCAGCATATTCTTTGCCCTAGAGAATAACACTCGCATCATTATCTCTACCAATACCATAAGCCTTCAAGAGCAGTTGATCAACAAAGACATTCCTGATTTGCTTAAAGTATTGGAGCCTGTCTGCGAAAAAGTGGCTGGCCTCCGAGTCGCCCAGCTTAAAGGTCGAAGTAATTATCTCTGCCTCAGGCGGTGGAATTCTTGGCGCCAAAGCCCAGGATCGTCTTGGGAGGAGATCAAATTTGCTTTGCGCACTTTGATTTGGCTCTCCTCAACTTCCCATGGTGACCGCAATGAGCTCAACCTCTCAGGAGCAGAGCTTCTCCTGTGGAATAGGGTTTGTGCCTCAGAGGATAATTGTCTGGGAGCAAGATGCCCTTACTATAAAGGCAGCTGCTTTGTTTATCACACCCGTAAGCGGGCAGAGACAGCCCATCTAATAATAGTCAATCATGCTTTGTTGTTATCTGACCTGGTAAAAGGCAACCGAATCTTGCCTGAATATAGCCGTTTAATCATCGATGAAGCGCATCATCTAGAAGACGAAGCTACTGAGCAACTAGGACTCAAAATCAAAGAGCAGGACATATTAGATTACCTGAAGCGCCTTGGCGAAAGAGGAGGGCCGCTTTTTTATCTGGAGAATCACCTTCGCACCAGTTCAGTAGCTTCTTTACGGAGAAAAGAGATAGAGCAGAAGGTGGAAAACCTGATAGGACAAGCCAAGGCAGCTCAAGATTATACCTTCCGCCTAATCGGTACCCTTGACTACTTGCTAAGTCTTTATGCTGAGGGGCAAGGTGAATATGAGCATCACCTCCGTCTCACCAAGGAGGTACATCGCCTACCAGGATGGGCTGAGGTAGACGTCTCGTGGCAAAATTTGAAACTCGAGCTGGAAAGTATCGAGGCTAGCTTGGTTGAAGTCTGCTCTCAACTTGCCGACCTGCCTCTGGATTTAGCCATTGATAGTCTGATGGCGGAGCTTGGTTACTTGAGGCAGCAAAGCCTGGAATTGCGCCATCAGATAGATTCCATAATAAGCTCAACTTCGCCGGGAAATATCTATTGGTTCTCTTCCAAAGGGCAAGACGGGCGAGTACACTTTTGTGCTGCTCCCCTCTCCGTAGGGGGGGTGTTGGAGCGGGAACTGTTTTCTCAGAAGGACTCGGTAGTCTTAGTAAGCGCTACCTTAAGCACTGAGGGTGACTTTGCCTACATCAAGCAACGCCTCGGGCTAGAAGAGATCGATGGACTCGCCGTAGCTGCCCCGTTTGACTATGCAGCTTCAACATTAATCTACTTGCCGGAGGATATTCCCGAGCCGGATAAGCCAGGATATCATCGTGGGGTAGAGCAATCGCTAGTAGAGCTATGTCAAGTCACCCAAGGCCGCACCTTAGCCTTATTCACTTCACACAGTGCCCTGCGCACTACTCATGCCGCCATCCAAATGCCTTTGGGGAAAAAGGGTATATTAGTATTAGGGCAAGGGATAGATGGAAGGCCAAAGCAACTGGTAAGCACTTTCAAAGCTAGCCCCAAAGCTGTGCTCTTGGGTGTTGCTTCATTATGGGAGGGGATTGATATTGTGGGTGAAGCACTAAGCGTATTGGTCATCGCCAAATTGCCCTTCCCCGTCCCCACCGATCCTGTCTTCTCTGCCCGCGCCGAGCTTTACGATGACTCCTTCAACCAATATACTCTTCCTCAGGCGATTCTTAAATTTAAACAAGGCTTCGGTCGCCTTATCCGCAGCAAGCACGATCGGGGGGTGTTGGTTATTCTTGATCGGCGTATACAAACCAAACCCTATGGCAAGGCTTTCTTAGCTTCTCTCCCTCCGTGCACGGTAAGAAAGGGGCGATTGCGACAACTGCCCCATGAGGTAAGTGGCTGGTTGGGCTACTAAACCCTAGAGTCAGAAAGGGTAGAGGTGACGAACAAGCCTGAGTTGGCCATAGTGGCAGTCACCAAGAAGGGTACTATGCTGGCCACCAAGCTATATCAGCTTTGGCCCCATAGTGACCTCTATATTCCCAGTAAGTTCACTGCTGATCCAAATGCCTTTTATTTCTCCTCTCCCCTCGGCGAGGTGGTTGGCGATTTATTCAATAAATACTGTAGTCTGGTATTGATCATGGCTTTGGGGATTGCAGTTCGTTCAGTAGCTGGTCACCTCAAAGATAAGTATACTGACCCCGGAGTAGTAGTGGTAGATGATGCTGGCCGATTTGCTATAAGCTTGGTCGGGGGTCATTCGGCCGGGGCCAACGCAGTGGCTACCAAGGTTGCTGCTCTTATTGGGGCCGAGCCAGTCATTACCACTGCTAAAGATGCCACAAAGACCTTGGCGGCAGATCTTGTTGACCAGAACTTTGGCAGGGATATTGATGAGGAATATCACCAGCAAGGTGAGCGAGCTGTCTGGGAGCCTGAGAGCTTGGTGGTGGGGATTGGCTGCAATCGTAAAGTAACCTCACGAGAGATAGGACAAGCTATTCACACTATTTTACCCCAGCATGGCCTTTCTCATAAGAGCATTAGAAACTTAGCTACAATCGACCTAAAGAGGGATGAGCCAGGGCTGATCGATTGGGCGGAGCAGAATGGGCTAGCAATTGAGTTTTTTAGCCGAGAGGAATTATGTAGAGTACCAGGTATGGTCAATCCCTCAAGGGCAGTTTACCAGGCGATAGGAGTAGCTGGTGTGTGCGAAGCGGCAGCATTAATAAGCAGCGGCGCCACGGAGCTGGTTTTACCTAAAATAAAGTCGGGTAATATCACCCTCGCTGTAGCTCGTGTGGTGTTTACTCCCGAGGCATAATGGGACAAGGAAAGCTTTTCTTAGTGGGATTAGGTCCAGGCAGTGTAGAACATCTGACCCATAAAGCCAACTGGGCCCTCAGCCTCAGTGAGGTAGTGGTGGGCTACGAAAGCTACGTTAAACGGATTGATAACCTCCTTGAGGGCAAAGAAGTAATTTGCACCACGATGGGGGGGGAGGTAAGCCGCGCTGAAAAGGCTATCACTCTGGCTGAGGAGGGGAAAATAGTCTCAGTAGTCTCGAGTGGAGATAGTGGAATCTATGGCATGGCGGGGTTAGTTTATCAAATTCTGCAGCAGCGAGGTTGGGAGGCAACTTGGGGGTTAGAGGTAGAAGTGGTACCCGGTGTTGCTCTTATCAATGCTGCCGCTGCCCTGCTTGGGGCTCCCCTGATGCACGATTTTGTAGTTATCAGTCTTAGCGATCTGCTTACCCCCTGGTCAACTATCGCCAAGCGACTGGAGTTGGCAGCCCAGGGAGATTTTGTTATCGTCATCTATAATCCTAAGAGCCAGCAGCGCTGGTGGCAGATTATCGAGGCGCGCCTAATCCTTTCCAGGTATAGAAGTGGCTTGACTCCAGTAGGTATGGTGAGTTCAGCCTATCGAGAAGGCCAACAGACAGTAGTAACTGACTTGGAGCACATGCTAGATTTTGA
This sequence comes from Dehalococcoidia bacterium UBA2777, assembly GCA_002352365.1. Classification (GTDB taxonomy): domain Bacteria; phylum Chloroflexota; class Dehalococcoidia; order UBA2247; family UBA2777; genus UBA2777. The sequence goes on from DEIJ01000167.1 coordinate 4,692, forward strand.
GATCGGCATGCTGACTACTATTATCGTAGGTAGCTCCACCACCTTCATTTTTGAGGAACGGATAATAACCCCTCGTGGCTACCGGGTAAGATAGCCAAGTATTTATCTTCAAATCGACAAGATAAACCCCACAAAGTCTGGCGACTATCTATGCCTCCAAACTTGCAAAAATTGCCGAATACGGTTAAAATCTTTCTCGTTGCGTTAAATAGGGCTGAGCCTCAATCATCTGGCCGGGGATAGCCAGCTCAAATCTTAAAAGGGGGGAAGGTGATTTGAATGCATTGGGGAGACATTTGCTTCTGGAATTAAAGGATTGTAATAAGGAGGTGCTAGATGACTTGAGTTTTCTTCAGGAGTTGCTTTGTTCTGCTGCTAAGGAAGCTGGTGCCACCGTAGTAGGGGAATCCTTTCACCATTTCGCCCCTCAAGGGGTGAGTGGTGTGGTCGTCATTGCTGAGTCTCACATTTGCCTTCACTCTTGGCCAGAATATGGTTATGCCGCCATAGACGTATTCACCTGTGGAGATTCAGTCAGGCCAGAAGTGGCCGCCGAGCTATTGATTAGCAAGCTAGAAGCCAAAAACCCGACTATAATAGAGTTGAAAAGAGGAGTTATAACCCATACCAGGTGAGTTTCGGTTATGAAAGAAGAGCCAAACAAATGGCTTTATGATTGTGTCAACCCTTATTTCATCCAGATGCATAGCATTAAGGATGTCTGCTATGTGGGCGAAACAAGGTTTCAATCCATAGAGATTGTCACTACTGATAGCTTCGGGAAGTGCTTGGTTCTGGATGGGAAGATCCAGTCTAGCGAGGCGGATGAGTTTATCTACCACGAAGCCCTAGTTCATCCTGCCATGATCGGTTATCCTCATCCCCAGACAGTTTTTATCGCTGGCGGTGGTGAGGGGGCCACACTGAGAGAGGTCTTGGCCCATAGCACGGTGAAAAGGGTGGTAATGGTAGATGTCGATAAGGAAGCGGTAGATATTTGTCGTAGCTCCCTTTCGTCATGGCATCAGGGCTCTTTCGAAGATAGTCGCCTCGAACTGCTCCATATCGACGCCAGAGAGTATCTGGCCGGTTGTCGGGAAAAGTTTGATGTTATCATAATAGACATAACAGATCCACTAAAGGGAGGCCCGTCTTATTTACTTTATACCCAGCAGTTCTATCGTCTTGTGCAACAAAAGCTAACGCCTGAGGGTATTTTATCGATTCAGGCTGAATCTTGTGATTGGGAAGGATGGGATATCTTCGCCGCTATTAGTAACACTCTAAACGCCACTTTCCCCGCAGTTTTTCCCTATCAGGTCTATGTACCTTCATTCGGTTGCCTTTGGGGGTTTACTCTCGCCACTTCACACCAGTTCAATCCTCTCCTTTTATCGCCTGAAGAGGTGGATAACAGGATTTCCGCTAGAATATCCAAGAGTCTCAAATTTTATGACGGTATTACTCATCGGGGCATGTTCTCTCTAGCGAAGTTCCTCCGTGAGGTGATGAGTAGGGAGAAGAGGATTATCACCGATGACGATCCTTTGTTCCTGC
>DEIJ01000062.1 GCA_002352365.1 Dehalococcoidia bacterium UBA2777
GCTAAAAATATCGTTATCACCATTGAAATTGCATCACCCCCCAGACATTTTTAATCAGTTCACCGATTAAGGGGGCCACGCTTGCCTTGACAACCTACGCTAGCGGTGGTAAATTGAGGGAAAGCGGTATCCCTATGCGGTAGAGGGTTAGTCTGATGGTGGGAGAAAGCTCGGGCGGGCTATCAGTGAGAAGGGAAGCTATATTAAAAATCATTGTAGGTGAATATGTAGCTAGCGCCACTCCTGTGGCATCAGAGGGTATAGCTTATAATTATCCTTTAGGTATTAGCCCAGCTACTATCCGCAGTGAGATGACACAACTAGAGAAAGAGGATTATATTACTCGCCCTCACGTCTCAGCTGGAGGTATACCTTCAGACAAGGGTTATCGCTATTATGTGGAGCATCTTATTGGGGAGACAGAGCTCCCTGAAGCAGAACAGAATGCTATTCGACAACTTTTCCACCCTATAGAACCGGAGTTGGAGGAGTGGATATGTTTAACAGCAGCAGTGCTGGCTCAAAGATTGAAGAGTATAGCATTGGTTACTTCGCTTCAAGCAGCAGAATGCCGCCTCAAGCATCTGGACCTGGTAACTCTCCACGAGTTCCTTGCCCTACTTATATTGGTGCTTCGAGGGGCAAAGCTTAAACGGCAATTACTCTCCTTAGAGCAAGGAGTATCCCAGGACGAACTCACTGTCATTGCTAATAGATTAAATGTCGTCTATGAGGGTTTAACCTGCTCCCAGATTGAAGCTCAAAAAATTGAGCTCGCCCCTATTGAGGAGCAGATAACTGAAGCAATAGTGCGAATAATGGAGGCAGAGGATAGACAACTCTATAAGGAGCTTTACCTCGATGGGTTGCGACATTTATTAAGTCAACCAGAGTTCGCTAAGAGCAAGGGGAAAACGCTGGGCCTAGTAGAAATGCTCGAGGAGAAGAGTGCACTCATAGCTATCTTAAGCTCCTTAAGGAATGAAGCCGGAATTCAGATAACTATTGGCAGTGAGAACAAGGAAGAGGCATTGCAAGAATACAGTTTGATTCTAAGCCAGTATGGTGGAGAGATGAGGGGAGCTATCGGGGTTATCGGCCCCAAGCGTATGCCTTATGACCGAGCCATTGCTACTACGCTCTACTTATCTTCAGTGATGACCGATTTGGTAAGCCAGATACACGTCTAAGTGGGAGGATCATATTAATGGAGAATAAAGAGGAAAGTCCTGGTGGTGAAGAGGCGCAGACAATTGATAAAGCCGAACAGGTAGCTGCCGGGGTAGAAGAAGATATAGAATCACTGAGGAAAGCTATTGCTGAGGAGAGAGATAAGGCCGAAAGGTATCTTGCCAATTGGCAGAGAGCACAAGCCGACCTCATTAACTACAAGAAGCGAGTTGAGCAAGATAAAGGCGAGGCGATCAAGTTTGCCAATGCCACGCTTATCCTTAACTTGTTACCGGTGCTTGATGATTTCGAGCGGGCTTTTGATTCTCTGCCACCTCAACTTTCGGGATTAACCTGGCTTGATGGTATTCGACTCATCTACCGCAAGCTTCAAGCGGTTTTAGAGGCACAAGGCGTTTCACAGGTTAAGGCAATAGGAGAGCCATTTGATCCTGCCCTGCACGAGGCGGTGACATATGCAGAAGGTGAGGAGGGGAGAGTGGTTGCCGAGTTCCAAAAGGGGTATAAATTGCATGACCGACTAATTCGCCCCGCTCTGGTGATGGTGGGGAAGGGTAAAGAAGAGGAAAAGGAAACTGTGGAGGAATAGGCATGGGAAGAACTGTAGGAATTGACCTGGGGACAACCTTTAGCGTAATAGCAACTATGGAGGGTGGGGAACCAGAGGTTATCCCCACAGCGGAGGGGGAGAGACTTTGCCCCTCGGTGGTGGCCATCACCAAGGCAGGGGAACGCTTGGTAGGCTGGCTAGCCAAGCGTCAAGCTATCACCAACCCAGAAAATACTATTTATAGCATTAAGCGCCTTATGGGGCGTAAGTTCAGAGACCCCACAGTCCAATTTGACATAAAGCGGCTACCCTACAAGATAACTGAGGCATCCAACGGTGATTGCCACGTAGTAATGGGAGGCAAGGAATACAGCCCTCCAGAGATATCGGCCATGATATTACAAAAGCTAAAGACTGATGCTGAGGCTTATCTAAACACGAAGGTCACTGATGCGGTGGTCACTGCTCCTGCCTATTTTAACGATAGCCAGCGTCAGGCAACTAAGGATGCTGGCGCTATCGCTGGGTTAAACGTGCTGCGTATCATCAACGAGCCTACTGCCTCATCGCTGGCTTATGGCTTGGATAAGAGGAATGAGGAAACCATTAGTGTTTACGACTTAGGTGGAGGGACCTTTGACATCTCCATCTTGGAAATTGGGGAGGGGACCTTCCAGGTCAAATCCACTAATGGTGACACTCACCTCGGTGGAGATGACATCGACCAATGTGTTATGGATTGGTTGATTGCGGAGTTTAGGAAGGAGCAGGGGATAGATTTGCGGCAAGATCGAATGGCTCTGCAACGACTGAAGGATGCTGCGGAGAAGGCGAAGCGCGAGCTATCTACAGTGTCGCAAACAGAAATCAATCTCCCCTACATTACTGCCGATGCCGCCGGCCCCAAACATCTCAACATCACCTTAACCCGATCCAGGTTAGAGCAATTGGCCATGGATTTGGTAGAAAAGAGCTTAGGTCCCTGCCGCCAGGCGTTGAGCGATGCTGGACTCAGAGTAGAGCAGATCAACAACATTATTCTTGTTGGTGGACAGACTAGGATGCCTTTGGTTCAGGAGAAGCTCAGGCAGTTCTTCGGCAAAGAGCTGCATAAAGGGGTTAACCCCGATGAGGTAGTAGCTATAGGGGCAGCCATTCAGGGGGGTGTGCTTACGGGGGAGGTAAGGGAAGTACTGCTCTTGGATGTTACCCCACTCACTTTGGGCATTGAGACCCTAGGTGGGGTGGCTACATCGCTTATCCCCCGCAACACCACTATCCCCACCAGCAAGAGCCAGATCTTCAGCACTGCCGCTGATAACCAGCCCAGTGTAGAGATCCATGTGCTCCAAGGGGAACGCCCTATGGCCACTGACAATAAGACCCTGGGGCGCTTTATGCTTGATGGCATCCTCCCTGCACCTCGGGGAGTACCCCAAGTCGAGGTCGCCTTCGATATTGATGCCAATGGTATCCTCAATGTTAGCGCCCGAGATAAAGGCACCGGTAGGGAGCAAAAAATCACTATTACTGCCTCTAGCGGCCTGTCTAAGGAAGAGGTGGAACAAATGACGCGCGAGGCAGAGATACACGCTGCTGAGGATGTGAGGAGGAAGGAAGAGGTTGAGACTCGCAATACTGCGGATAATTTAGCCTACACCGCGGAGAAAACGCTGCGGGAGCAGGGAGACAAGGTGCCTGCCGACTTAAGGCAGCAGGTGGATGGCAAGATTGCCGCGGTGCGCTCAGCACTTCAGGGGCAAGATGTATCTTACATCCAAAGCACTATGCAGGAGCTTTCCGAGGCTTTGCAGAAGGTAGGTATGGCAGTCTATCAGCAGGCTGGTCCACCACCTGCAGGTGGTGAGGGACCGGCGGAAGGGACAGTAGAAGGCGAGTTTCATGAAGTGTAATATCTGCGGGGTGTAGCGCAGCCTGGTAGCGCACCTGAATGGGGTTCAGGTGGTCGGAGGTTCAAATCCTCTCACCCCGACCATAGGAAAGTCAGCAAGAGTCCAGCCCGATTCGTTAGCAAAGTTCCTCGATTCCACAAGGCTTGTCACCAAGGACAATCGAATCTTACCGTGATCCCTTGAGCCCGTTCCTGGAGTATTCTAACACCAAGATAGCTGCACAGAGCATAAATGGCTTCCTAACCAGCCTTAAGTGTTCCAGTGGCATGCGCGCTTATTACCGAGCAATAGAGGTGTTTATTAACGGTTAGTCAACCAAGGCTCAAGAGCAACCTTCCTAGGATGGTGAATGCACCAAAGCCAAGTAAATCAATACTCCCCAGCCTAACCACCGAGCAGGTCACCTACCTCATAGGGCAAGTTGGTAACCTCAGAGGCAAGGCTACTATCCCCTTTTTGCTGATAGCGGTATGAGGCTAAGTGAGCTGGCCAATATTAAGGCCAGTGATATCGACTGGGAAGACTACACCATGATCATGTGGCACATCCCTGGTGGAGAGCCCCATCACATACATCTCCTTTACCAGCCGCTCCAGGCATCTGACTCTTCCCTACCTCGTAGCCATTTCGCCATCCCTGGTGCCTTCTTTTCCCCACTGATAGTGGGCTCGCCCCAGGAAATCCTCTACCTCCTGCTCTAATGCTACCTGAAGCATATACCG
>DEIJ01000031.1 GCA_002352365.1 Dehalococcoidia bacterium UBA2777
CGATTATGCTTTCCTCATACCCATGGGCTGATCAGATTAAGCAACACCCCAAGGTCAATGTGATCCAAGTGTCCCGATCAAACCATCGCCAGGTTTTGGCTGAGGTAGTAGGCTGGCTAGAGCAGGGGGCAAATTGGGGCAGATAACCTTGAGGCCTTTAGGTGATATTGATAGCCAAATCCTCGAGGTGATACAGGGAAGGCTAGAGCAAGCCTTTGCCTTGCCGGCGGAGACAAAACCCCCGGTTGAAATGATAGACTCAGCCTATAACCCGAGGCGAAAACAACACCTTTCCTCCCTCCTCCTGCCTGCGGTGTGTGCCTTGGGGGTGTCAGAGGGAGAAAACATCCTCGCCGTTGTTGATGTTGACCTCTATGCTCCGGGGCTTAATTTTGTTTTTGGTGAAGCCAGTACCAGCCTGGGGGTGGCAGTTATTTCTTTGTGGCGGCTGAGGCAGGAGCGCTATGGTTTCCCTCCGGATGAGAACCTATTTAGGGAGAGAGCGGGCAAGGAGGCAATCCATGAGCTAGGGCACACTTATGGATTGGGTCACTGTAAAGATTTGAAGTGCGTGATGTATTTCTCCAACAGCTTGTCAGATACTGATCAGAAGCAGGCAGCTTTTTGTGGCGGATGTCGCCGAGCATTGGAAACCCGATTAAGGGAGGTGTGAAATGCAAAAGCGAAGGAAACTCGGCAGGGGAGTGGCTATAATAGGTGCTGGGATGTCGAAGTTTGGTGCTTTTAGGGAGAAAATCCAAAGAGACTTTTTCGTCGAAGCTTTTGAAGAGATGGTGTCTTCAGTAGATAAAGGATTAGATATTAAGGATATCGATGCCCTTTATCTAGGTAATTTCTCCAGCGATGTTTTTGAAAATCAAGTACATCTGGGTCCTATAATAGCCGACTGGATAGGATTAACACCAAAACCAGCAACAAGGACAGAAGGTGCTTGTGCTGCTAGTGCCCTTGCCTTTAGGGAAGGTGTTTTCGCTATAGCCTCGGGATTTTATGATGTTGTTTTGGTCGGCGGAGTGGAGAAGATGACGAGCCTATCCACGGAAAGAGTTACCGAGGCCTTGGCTCTGGCAACCGACATGTCCTATGAAGGGAGAGTAGGATTTACTTTCCCTGGGGTTTTTGGTGCTACGGCTACCGCTTATATGGAGAAATATGGAGCCAGGCCGGAGCATTTCATGAGGGTAGCGATAAAAAATCATCGTAATGCTCGCTTAAACCCCAAGGCGCAATTTAATGCTTCTATTCTCGATATCATGAACTCGAGGATGGAGCGGGCGAAGAAAAAGGGAGAGCCGGTGCCGACTTGGAAGGACGAATGGGATTTCCTTCATGATCCTCAGGTGAATCCTGTGGTTGCCTGGCCAATGAGGCTTTATGACTGCTGCCCGATAAGTGATGGGGCAAGCTGTATGTTATTGGTAGCTGAGGAAATAGCTAAAGACTTTACTCCCAATCCTATCTATGTCACTGGCATAGGGCAGGGGAGTGGCAGACCCTTACATACTAAAGAGGCCCTCACCTATTTTGAAGCCACAAGATATGCAGCAAATGAGGCTTACCAAATGGCAGGACTTAAGCCAGAAGATATTCAAATTGCGGAGGTACATGATTGCTTCACCGTTGCTGAGATTTGTCATATAGAGGATCTTGGCTTTTTCAAGCCGGGGGAAGGGTACAAAGCAGTGGAACAGGGTCTGACGGAAAGGACTGGCCCAAAGCCCATCAACACTTCAGGAGGGCTCAAATGCAAAGGACACCCTGTGGGTGCCACAGGCGTGGCTCAATTATATGAAATCTGGAAACAGTTAAGGGGTGAAGCTCAAGAGCGGCAAGTCCCCATAAAGGATTTGCGCATTGGAGCCGCCCATAACCTAGGAGGTACAGGAGGCACTTGCACATTTAACATTCTTGAAAGGAGATAAAGCTATGGAGGAAAGAGCCTTTATTACTGCTTCTTATGAGCAATTTCTCAACCAAGGAAAGCTTATGGGCTCAAGGTGTAAGAAATGTGGTGCCCTCTTCTTGCCTCCTCGCCCTATCTGCATCAACTGTTTTGGCAGCGAAATGGAATGGGCTCAGATGAAGGGGAAAGGGAAGCTTATTGCCTTTACCTGCATTGCTGTTGGTCCTCCTTTTATGATACAAGAGGGTTATTCGAGAGAGCATCCTTATTGCGTTGGAGTTGTGGAACTGGAGGAAGGCGTGAGGATTGATTCTCGCATTGAGGGAGTTGATACTACTAAGCCTGAAGCTATAAAGATTGGCACCCCCCTCACTGTGGAATTCCTGCATCGTGGTGAAGGAGAAAAATCCGCCACCTTTTTAGCCTTTAAGCCTTTATAAGACCGCTGAAAAACTTTGTTTTCAGCGGTGGTTGAACTTTGGGCAGGGAAGGGTAGTTTTGCTGAAAAAGGTCACAAGGGCTTTCTCAGCAATCTCTTTGTGACTCATAGTTATGTTTCTTTTTGCCGCAAGTTTCAGGGGGAATCGCATGCCATATTTGCCACCGCTAGTTGAGGCACTGCTTGAGCCCAAAGTGTACCCCCATGCATGCCACCAAGTGGAGCTAGTGCAGACTCAAATGTCCTTCGTTTTCCTCACTGGCGATTATGTGTATAAAGTGAAAAAACCGGTAAATTTAGGCTATCTTGATTATACTAGCTTAGAAAAACGCCGCTTCTTTGCTTATCAGGAGCTAAAGCTAAATAGGCGTCTTTGTCCCCAGGTATATTTAGAGGTTGTGCCTGTAGTTCAATCTGGAGACGAAATTCAGCTTGAAGGTAGAGGCGAGATCATTGAATATGCAGTGAAAATGAAGCAGCTTCCCCAAGAGAGGATGATGGATGTGTTGCTCGGCAAAAACCAGGTATCTGAGGAGATGGTACGGCAGGTGGCGGAGAAGTTGGTGGAGTTTCATCAGCGGGCAGATACATCGGAGCAAATAAGTAGCTATGGGAGTGTGGATATAATAGGCGCCAATACTGAGGAAAATTTTGCTCAAACAGAAAAGTACCTTGGTACCTCTATCTCCCCGGAGCAATACCGGACTATCAAGGCTTATACCGATGGCTTTATTCACCACAACACCTCTCTATTTGACAAAAGGATTTGCCAGGGTAGAATAAGGGATTGCCATGGAGACCTTCATGCTGCCCACATCTGCTTTAGTGATGGTATTTGCATCTATGATTGCATTGAATTCAATGATAGGTTTAGATACGGCGATGTAGCCTCCGAGATTGCCTTTTTGGCCATGGATATTGACTATCACCAACATCCCCTTCTTTCCGGTCGCTTTGTAGATGCTTATGTAGAGAGGTCGCAAGACCAGGAGCTTTTGAAGCTAGTCGATTTTTATAAGTGCTATCGTGCCTATGTGCGAGGTAAGGTAGAGAGCTTCAAGCTCGATGACCCCCATATCTCAGCAGAGGAAAAGACAAGGGTTCTAGCTCGTGCCAGAAGGTATTTCGAGTTGGCCGAATCGTACATATGATATATACACAATGGGTCAGAATGAATCGGATTGGGCGAATCCTGGTTCGTTCATTGGCTATGGAAGAGCAACTTAAAAGGGATGACAGAAGATGAATGAGGTGAAAATCAGAAAAGGAATAGAAGGGAGAATAACAATTGCTTCCCCATGCGATTCTGCCGTGTAGCAAGAATCAAGACTATCGAAGGTAGCAGATGGCATCCCGATGTAAGGTACTGGGTAGAGTGGGTCCGAAAGTGGTGGAAAAGAGGAATTGCGGGGTCAGCCGTTGGAGTTACTTGCCCGGGAGTGGCAAAGGTTCGGCTATCTCTTCGTGGATGGCATCTATCTGGGGATGAGAGACAATAGCCAAGAGAAAGAGGCGGTTTTGGCGAGATGCGCAATCGCGGTGATGGGAGGCGGGTGGTACTACATTTGAGCTTGGGCGGTAGGGAGAGCAAGTATTACAACCCATGTTCCAATCTACTGACTACAATCGTCTCAAGACAGATACGAAATTGTCTCTCAGCCGGCGGTAAATCCGGGGTGTAGTCAGTTATTCTCAGATACGGCAAGACCTCGAAAATGGAAC
>DEIJ01000143.1 GCA_002352365.1 Dehalococcoidia bacterium UBA2777
TCACAACCTGCTCAAGCTATTTGGTGCACACCGTAAAGGGCTACTGAGTGGGGAAATTCTGGCCGTCGTGCCGGCACAATAAAGCCTGTGGCGTGCATATTTCTGTCAGCTCACCATCCATAGCCGAGAAAACGGCGTCATTCCTTTCTCGCAGTATTCCTGTCTACGCTAACTGCCGGTAACCCATCCCTTACTCGGACACACTCCTAGATGAGCTAGCCTTCGGCTATCCAAGAAGGAAAACCCCTTTCTTTCCTCCCCAGAGAGAAGAGGCATTACCAGGTACTTCAGCTTAAGTTAATTGCGCTCGCTACACTACTCCCGACACGAGCTACTTTTCGTTGGTGAGCCTGTGAGTTCTGTCATCAATTCCCAAGAGATGGACTGTACATAATTCGTGGGACGATTTGCACAACCAACTAGAAAATCACATCAAAACATTCGATGTCCTGAATATTTCCCTGGCGCTCATCCCGCCATTTAGCCTGCACCCTCATGCCGATCTTGACTTTCTCCCTCACCTTCTCCAGGTCTGAGAGGTCAACGCCACCGATGAAGTGAAGTAGAGCAGTATCAGTGCCATCCAGATCTATTAGTCCCTGAATATAAGGTGGCTTCTTAACCTGTCCTGAAAACTCGAAGGTGATTAATGACCAAGTTTTGATTGTCCCCTTGTCGCTTACCTGGACCCACTCAGTAGTATCCTCAAAGCAACGAGGGCAAAACCTTCTGGCTGGTACAAGCACGCGATTACACTTAGGGCATCTAGTCCCCATTATCTTCTTATCTTTAAACTCTTCGAAAAATCTGGTAAATACTGGTCCCAGAGCCCACCTGTAAGGGAGAGATATAGTTCCTTCTAAAACTTTTGATTTCTCCTCTGCCATTTTTCAGACCTCCTTCTTATAATTCACTGCCGACAATCATGATGCCATTGAACTGGTCTGCACCTCCCATAGCATGGGAAAGAGCTGTCTTTGCTCCTGGTATCTGACGGTCATCAGCCCTGCCCGTTACCTGGAGAGCGGCTTCACCAACTCGAATAAGGCCAGTAGCACCTATAGGATTGGTGCATAAGACACCTCCCGAAGGGTCACAGGGTAACTCACCTCCTCTCAACACAACACCATCTTCAACCAGTTTGCAGGCCTCCCCTCTATCACAAAAGCCAAAGCATTCATAGTAAATAAGCTCCTGATAGGTGAAAGGATTGTATATTTCAGCGACATCAAGTTCCTTTTGTGGACTGCGAATACCAGCCATTTTATAGGCTTTTTGGGCAGCTATGATGGCTGACTCCCATACTACCTTATCACTATCACCAAAGAAATGCTCGTCACCAACATAGCTAAGCCCCTTTACCCAGGCTGGCTTCTTAGAGAACTTTTTGGCTTTCTCTTCGCTGACAAAGATAACTGCGCAAGCTCCATCTGAGGAAGGACAGACATCCATAAGCCGTGTGGGATAAGCGATGATTCGTGATTTCAGAACATCCTCAACAGTGATCTTCGTCCTGATGTGAGCATAGGGATTATCAAGAGCATTATCGTGATGGTTAACAGAGATACGGGCCGCGGCTTCCCTTACCCTTTCTTCAGGCAAGTTATATCTATGGGCATACTGAATGCCCTGCATGCTAAAAACCCCGGGAGCTCCACCGATAAATGGCCTTTGGAAAAAAGGGTCAGCGACCGTGGTCATGGTGCCCTGAGGGTCATTCTCCAGCATCTTCTCAGAGCCTACTGCCATAACAATATCAAAAAGCCCTGAAGCTACATGGTAAAAGGCAGAGTGGGCAAGGGACATGCCTGTACTCCCACAGGTAGCCACGCGCATTAGTGGCTTACCAAAGGCTGTTACAGCATCTGACAAATATAGATGGGCAGCATTGATTCCCTCCATGGCGGATGGCATGGTACCATGAACTACTGCCTCTACATCTTCAGGTGAAATCCCCGCATCCTCTAAAGCCGCTTTTACCGCTTCATAAACAAGCTCAGGATAATTAACATCGTCCCTTCGCCCATGTTTAGTTTGTCCCACCCCTATGATAGCTACCGCTCTTGCCATTTTTCATCACCTCCTATTTGCCAAGGATAACTACTGAATGATGCTGACCGGCGAAGCCATGGGTGGAATGTGCCAAGGATGTTTTCACACCCGGCACCTGCCTTTCTCCGGCCTTGCCCATTACTTGAAGGGCTGCCTCAGTAACTCTGATAAGCCCCCTGGCCACATAGGGATTGGTTGCCAGAACCCCACCAGAGGGATTGACCGGCAACTTTCCATCCATGACCGTAATACCATTATCTATAAGTTTTCCTCCCTCGCCATCGCTACAAAAGCCAAGCTGTTCATACCAGAGGAGCTCCTGGAATGAATAAGGTTCGCAAATCTCAGCCACATCGATCTCTTCTAGAGGTTTGGTGATACCTGCCATATCATAGGCCTTCTTAGCAGCCTTTCTCAATCCGCCATTGAGCAAATCTCTATCGCCAAAGAAGTGATGATCGGTACACCAGCCCATCCCCTTAACCCATACCGGGCTGTCGGTCAGCTTCTTTGCCTTCTCTTCCGAAGCCAGAAGCAGAGCACAGGTTCCGTCAGAGTAGGCTGCACAATCTAATGCCTTTATGGGGTGAGCCATAACCTCCGACCTCAGGACTTCATCAACGCTGATTTTCATCTTTTTATGAGCATAAGGATTATTCAGAGCATTGCCAAGATTTTTTACCACTACCCTGGCTGCTTGCTCCTCGGTTATTTTATATCTATCCATATACAGTCTGGCTTGCATAGCTGCTGCGGAGACATCGTCAAGACCTATAGGACGCTGAAAAAACGGGTCAGCATATAAATTAGTTAATGTGCTCAGGCTAGGAATCTCAGATGATTTGGTTATGGCATGAACCAGCGCGTTATCAAAGTGTCCGCTCATTACTCTCATCAGCCCATACAGAAAGCCCAGGGCGCCATCCTCCGCCGCTTTAGATGAGTCTTTTAGATAGGCACCCATAGCATCAAAGTAGACAGAACGAGAGCAACTAATACCTTGCCAAAAATCCGAAGAGGAGGTGATAATCGTGCCTAGCTCTTCCTGCTTCATACCAACTTGATTTAATACATTCTTAGTTACCTCGTAGCTAATCTCCCGTAGATTTTTGCCCAAAGCATCATTGTGCCCTACCTGGGCTACAGCTACAATAGCTACCTTATTCGCCATAATAAATTCCTCCTTTATGTCTTAATGCCTGGCAATCAGAAGTTTAATCATGGAGAGCGCTACATTCTCTCCCTTCTGATTTTTAGTTGACTCTCTAAAACTGATAACACCACTATGTTCATCTTTATCTTGTTTATCCATAACCTCCAATTCTACGTGGATGGTATCGCCGATCCTGGTTGGTGCCGTAAACCGCACCTCATCCATCCCGTAGAAGGCGATGAATGCCATATGGAGAAGATGCTCAGGAGATATAAGCCCGGAGGCCAGGGTAAGCACCAGCATCCCGTGAGCTATCCTTTCCCCAAACTGGGTCCTTTTGGCGTATTCTATATTGGTATGAAGAGGATGCCAATCTCCGCTTAAGGCAGCAAAATTGACGATGTCTGTTTCAGTGATAGTTCTCCCCCTGGTTACTATTTTATCTCCAACCCGAAAATCCTCAAAATACTTCATCTCTTTACCAGCCCACCCTGTCCAAACCTTTGAGCTCTAGTATTTGCCTAGCCTCATCAGGGGTAGCTGGCTCTAAGCTTAACTCCCGGGCAATACGCACTATCTTTTCTACCTGGTCAGTGTTGCTCTTGGCCAAAATTCCCCTGCCAGCATAAAGGCTGTCTTCCATACCAACTCTAACATTACCACCCATAGTCAAAGCCATGGTGCACATCGGCAATTGCTGACGACCAGCAGCGCACACCGACCAGACAAAATCACCAATTGTTTCACGAGCAGTATTATATAAGAATAGTAAGTTGCTCGGCGATGGAGGAATGCCACCCAGAATACCCATGACAAATTGAAGATAAACTGGCTTTTTAAGGTGTCCTCTCTGGAGCATAAAGGCAATATTATTAATCATCGCGGTGTCATATATCTCTAGCTCCGGTTGTGTCTCGCTAGCAGCAAAAATCTGGCTGAATTCCCGCAGCGTTTTAAAGGTGTTGGGAAAGATGAAATCCTCCGACGATTGTAAATACGGCTTTTCCCAGGGAAACTTAAACTGCTTAATGGTCTCCACCACGGGAAATAGGGCGAAATTTATGGAGCCAAAGTTAAATGATGCCAGCTCTGGCTTGAAAGTTGATACTACTTTCACCCGCTCCTCAGTAGTCATACCCAAGCCACCGCCAGTGGTCAAGCAAAGAACCATATTGCACTTACTTTTTACCCTGGTGACTACTTCATGGAACAACTCCATATCTGAGCTTGGCTGCCCTGTCTCCGGATTACGGACATGAATATGGGCCACTGCACCCCCAACTTCATATACCCTTATTGCTTCATCGGCAATTTGCTGAGGGGTAATAGGTAAATAGGGGGACATGGTAGGAGTATGAATACTACCCGTGATCGCTGCAGTAATGATAACCTTTTTCATGCTTTCTCCTCATTTCTATATTATACTATACTTCCTCCAAAAGTGCCTCAGCTATTACTATTCTTCTTATCTCCGATGTGCCTGCTCCAATCTCAGCCAATTTGGCATCTCTGAACAGTCGATTTATAGGGTAGTCCAACATGTAGCCATACCCACCATGGATTTGGACAGCATCAAGTGCTGCTTTAGTAGCAGCTTCAGCGTTAAACAGAATGGCAGCTGCAGCTACCTTATGAATCTCAGTTCCCTTGCCCCCCCTTTCTGATTTTTGAGCTAAAGTTGTTGCTTTATATGTTAGTAACCTCGATGCCTCTAATGCCGTATACATGTCAGCTAGTTTACCCTGAATTAACTGAAAGTTGCTTATTGGCTGCCTAAATTGAACCCTCTCTTTAGCATATTTTAGCGATAATTCTAAAGCCCTCTCGGCTATGCCTATACCTAAGCCACAAAAAATAGCTCTTTCGGCATCCAGCCCGGACATCATTACTCTTATGCCTTGGTTTTCTTCACCCAGTATATTCTGGCGAGGAACCCGGTAGTCTTCGAATGACAGTTCAGCGGTTGGCGAACCCCTGTATCCCATCTTCTCAAGATGTCTCGATGTGAATGAGCCCTGAAACCCTTTTTCTACTATAAAAGCAGTTATCCCTCTAGCACCCTTTTGAGGATCTGTTTTGGTATATACTATAAGGGTGTCAGCAATATCGCCATTGGTGATGAACATTTTGGTGCCATTAATAATATAGTGGTCACTATCTTTTTTTGCTGTCGTTTGAATACCTACAGCGTCGGAGCCAGCATTGGGTTCGGTTAGAGCAAGTGCCCCAACCTTTTCGCCCCTGCACAGTGGTGGGAGATACTTGTGCCGTTGCTCTTCTGTCCCATTTCTGTAGAGGTTGTCGCAACACAAATTTGAGTGCGCTCCTGCAGATAAAGCTAACGCAGGGCAAATCCGACCCATTTCCTCACCAACGATGGCCTGGGCTAAGTAGTCAAAACCAGACCCTCCATATTCTTCTGGAATGGTGATCCCTAACCACCCTAGCTCCCCCATTCTCTTCCATACCCACTCAGGAAATTTATCCTCTCTATCAATTTGCTCAGCGATGGGTTCAATCTCCTTGGTCATAAAGTCATGAACACTATCTTTTAACATCTTGTACTCTTCACTTAGCTCAAAATCCATTATCATTCCTCCCGTCAATTAAACCCTCGGCTACCTTGTCTTTTAGGTATATTCTTCTGTGTTTGATCTTCTTTTATTCAACAATTCCTACCTTCCTATGAATCTAGGCTCTCGTTTTTCTAGAAAGGCAGCTACACCCTCTTCTATATCCTGAGTACTGAAGCATAAAGCACAGGCTTATATCTCCATTGCTCTTGCATTTGCTAAATCGATCTCACATCCTTTATCGATTGCAGATTTAGCCATCATCAAGGCAACCTTCGGTTTCTGGGTAAGTTTTCTTGCTATCTTCCTTACTTCGCCTTTTATTCCTTTTTCTCCCCCATTTTTTTCCTTCCGATCTTCAAGTCATCCTCTCCGCTCGTAGTAGTTAGCTACATTGTAGATGGCCTTACAGGCATATGTTAAATTATTATACGCGGGCATTTTCCTTTCCAGATGTTTTGATTGTATCTCTTCCAAATCAATCCCTGGCTCCAAAACTGCTACCACTGGCTTAGAGATGTTT
>DEIJ01000165.1 GCA_002352365.1 Dehalococcoidia bacterium UBA2777
ATCTCCCCTTTTATCTCATGTATGTTCATGGATAGACATACACCCCCTTATATTCCAATCCGTACCACCTCTCCAGCCACTCCTTATGGAAGGACTCAGGAGCTATATCCTCGAATCTATCGGGATAGCAGCGCTTCGCTATATATCCTAGAGCCACCGGCCACCTGGGTGACATAGCAAATTCCGGGGAGGGGGCAAAAATATAAACGTCTCCGTTTTTCACCGCGTCCATCCCTCCAAACCCAGCACGATTCATGATCTCATCCCTCGCTTCTTCCATTCGCCTTATATCGGGTTTGCTGGTGTAACCAATAGTTTTAGGTGCCATGCGCCCAACAAACACGATATCTAATAGATTCATTAAATCTTTTAGGATCACCTGGGGATCTTCCTCCACAATAGACTCTCCTCTTATTGATAAGAAGAACCCGGCTGTGGGTGCGAAGGGGAAAGGAGAGTATGAACTTGTGATTTCCACCTCACTGGCGACATCTACTCCTCCAGCCATAGTGATTAACTGAGAAGGCCCGGCCTCTTTTCCATAAATGGTGTAGGGCTTGATCCATTCGTAATATACCCTTACTCTCTCTCCTAGAGGTATATTCTTCACCCTCTCCTCGATCTCGTTCACCCAGGACCCAGAAAAATTGAGAAATTCCTCGGCTCTCTTTTTCCTGCCCAACATTTGCCCAAACGCCTTCACTTCCCTGTCATAAGTCTTCGGATCGTGAAAATTCAGGCGTACCACCTTTATTCCGGCGACTTCCAATCTATTTTCGAGCTTTGGATAGCCGAGTGGTGGACTGGCAAAAGCGATCACCACCTGTGGATTTAGATCTATGATCTTTTCGTAGTTGGGCAGTGGAGGTAAGCCAACCGATGGCTTATCTCTGAAAGCGAGGAAGAATTCATCGTTCCACTTGGAGAATTGGTCGATGCCTACGACCCTATTTTCTGCCCCTAGGGCCCAGGCAACCTCCAAGGCAGCAGGGGTGAGGGTTACTAGCCTCTCTATAGGATAGGGTAACTCAACCTCATGCCCCAGTGAATCTTCCACAGTGATAGTCCTCTGAGCACTGGTTTGGGGAATGGGCAGTATGGCGCCGGCGATAAGGCAGGCGACAATCACAGCCGCTACAAACCGTATTTTGTTCTTCATGCTTACACCTCCTAATTGTTTTCAAATTCGACCATCCTAAGTTATTCATCCCACACTCACTTTTGCATCTCCTACTGGTTGCTCGGCCTCTCCTCCGAGCGATCCTTCTACTGCACTATCGATAGCTTTTGAAATCTGCTCACAGTAACCCTCGATACTGTGGTCAACTGAGCCATTGCTAATGATCACCTCCATCCGCTTCATGTGCTTGTACTCTGCAGTTGACCGCTGCTCCTGCGATTCCTGCAGAGCCACCTCTTCTGAGCGTATCTCTCAATGCCGATAACTCATTATCCATGACGATGAGTTTTTTAAGGATCTCCCCCTCTTGCTTGTTCCTCTCCAAAACTTTAAACATTCCCCCATTATGCATCACGATTCTCTTTTGAGCCATGAGAATAATCAAAGGGTCATGGCTGGCGACAATAACGATCTTCCCTTTAGCAGATAGTATCTCCAGTGCCATTAGCCTGTTGATACCCGCGTTTTCTATTTCGTCTATGAGCACCACCGGGGCATCGCTTATGACGGCAATATCAGCTATCATGAGCGCCCTGGACTGCCCGCCGCTTAAGGAAGTTATATTGTCTCTGGCGTCAATAGGCTCGCCACTAAGGCTATTTGTGAGCCCCATCACCTCTTCTATGACAGGGTTATTGCTGGTCCCCCTGCTCGATGCATGCAATTCCAGAAAATCTTCTACCGGCATATCCAAGACGAAATTCATTGCTTGAGAGAGTTGGGCCACCATTTGCCTCCCCCAACGGTTAAGCTCGCCATCGTTTAGGATTACTGCTCTATTCGAAGGAGTATCTCCTCTCGCCAGTTGTTCGATGTCTGAAAGAAGCTCGCTTTTGCCGGAGCCGGTAGGCCCTACAAGGGTGATAATATCCCCTTTATGTATTTCTAACCTCTCGATAGTCTCTTTGTCACCACTCTTGGTAGTCCCGCCTATGAGGGTGATCTTTCGTATATCTTCCCCCATACTATCCCCCGCCTCCTTTTGTTTCTGTAGCCTCGATCTTCTTTATGTAACCAAGCTGGAAGGACTTTCCTATCCTTTTTTCCCCGGTGCAATAAGAGCAGACGCAAGCAGGCATAGAACTTCGTAGCTCCCTACCGGTGATGGTATCAACATCTGCTGCCTGCATGATGCTTGTCTTTAGCAATAGAGACCCCTTGCCAGTCAAACCGTTGACCTCCAGGATCTCTGCTCCTGGGTTGATCAACTCCATCTTTCGTCGGTAAACCTCCCTCTCTGCCTGTGAAACGATATCTCCCTTCGTTATCACCACTATATCGGCGGTGGAGAGCATAGGACCTATCTTCTGAGGGACATCTATGTTGCTAAGATTGTCCACAACCGAGATGGCAAGACATCCCTTTATGGCAGGAGCACACCTGTGACAGAGGCCTGCAGTCTCCAAAATGGCAATATGAGCACTCTTCTCCTTTGCCCAATTGAAGATCACCTCCAGGTTAGGAACGTAGAAGTGATCAGGGCAAATATCGCCGCTTAAGCCCACTATTACGGGTATCCCCAACTTTTGGTATTTCTCTCCGTCATTGGTCCCTAAACAATCAATTTTACCCACAACGACCTTAGTGCCATCTTCAAGCAGATGTCTTATCGTATGGATCAACACCGCTGTCTTCCCAGAAGAAGGCGGCCCGGCAACAGTTACAAACTTCATTAGCTATTCCCCTATACTATATACCGTTCAACCTCTCAATAAACCAGTCCCATCCCTTCCAATAGAAGTTAAGCCTGTTTTCTACAGCTTCTTCCGGAAGAGGCACATTTGGATTGACGGGGATCAACCCCGGGGCAGACATGAGCTGTTGCGCCTCGTCTGAAAGGAGATACCTGCCGATTTTGATGGCATCTTCGTGTGCATCTTTCTTGAATATCATGACGTGGATTGCACAAAAGGCACCCTCTTTAGGCCAACACATGGAGATGTCACCCGTTCGGGAAGCTCTGGCAAAGGGTAGGGGGGCAATGCCGACATCAAGGTCTCCATCACCGACAGCCAAATTTACCTTTATCGGAAGACCCTTGAGGTCCATGCTGTCAAACAACTGGTTTAACTGGTCCACCCTTTCCCCGAAGAGGCTCTTCAGGTTAACGTTCAGTAATTTTATGAACGTACTGGTGGAGGCGGATCCTATTCTTCCCTGCCATCGCTTTTCCAGCAGGTCTTCCCAAGAAGAGGGGGCAGGCTTGATAGACCTGTCGTAGATGAGCACCAGGGGTACAAAACACATGGGTATGAAACAGCCGGTGGGATCAACAAATCCCTTTTCTTGTAGGTCATCTCTCATTTCAGGAAGAACTCCTTTTGGAGCCTCGTAGGATCCCGATGATACCATTGCATCTCTGTTCTTCATTATGGAAACGTGGTGGGTAACCACCAGTTCGGGCATATCGTCACCCCTGATCGGAAGAGGTTCGTCCTCCTCTGGATTTAATCCTTTGAATTCCAACTGCGTGTTTGTTGCCAGCTCTTGAAGTTTCTGTATGAGTGGCTGTGCAATAGGCATAACAGGCAGAGGGAGCGAAATAACTATTTTTTTCACTCTATCTCTCCATTCATGGATAAACAT
>DEIJ01000161.1 GCA_002352365.1 Dehalococcoidia bacterium UBA2777
GCTTTGCTACAGGGGCCATTTTTTGGTTTTAATCTTAGAATTTATAATAACCTGAAGAAGGACTTGAGTCGCGAACTGCATCTGGAACTGGGAATGCTCAACTATTCATAAGGAGATTCCAAGATGGCTTCAGCGGACAAGACCTTAATGTGCCGGGATTGTGGTAAGCGGTTTGCTTTCAGCGTTGGTGAGCAAGAATTCTATGCCTCCCGGGGCTGGGGGAACGAGCCTAGCCGCTGTCCCCAGTGTCGAGTTATTCGGCAAAGAGAAAGGGAGAGCGGTACCTATGAAGGCTATGGCCGTCCCCGCCGAATGTATCCGGCAATCTGTGCTGCTTGTGGCAAGGAGACTCAAGTGCCCTTCGACCCAAAAATGATCGTCCTGTCTACTGCAGTGAGTGCTATGCCAAGATAAGAAGCCAGGACTGATAGTTACAAACAGCGGAAACTTTTAGTTTTTAACCCGCTCTGATTTCGTTGGGGTGGCCTTCGGGTGCTTAGCTTTAATATCCAGTCCAATCTATTTATAATAATCTTCCCCCGGGGATGAATGTTGGAGTATGCAAGGTAAGGCTTCGTTTGCCTGAAAACCATTCCCTCAAAGGCAAGCGGCGGGTGTTAAGCTCTATTACCACTCGAGTAAAGAACAATTATAATGTCTCCATAGCTGAGGTGGGAGATCAGGATGTGTGGCAATCAGTCACTTTAGGAGTGGTTTGCGTTAGCAACAGCGCTCGCCAAGCCAGTGAGATTTTATTAAAGGTGGTGAACTTTATTAGGCAGAGCAAGTTTGCTATAGAGATGTTAGATTACGAGATTGAAATTGTACCCTCGCTTTAGCTATCCCCCAATTTTTATCCATGGATGCCACAGCTTTTCTCCAACATCTTAAGAGTTTGGCCTTTTACCAAGACCAAATAGTTCACCTTGAGCACCTCCCATCCCAGCAGGCAAGCTATGGAGAGTTCGATTGGCCGCTGCATCCCCAACTTGAGTTACAACTTGAGCAAGCCAAGTTATTGCCGTTATACAGCCATCAAGCCGCTGCGGTGAATATCGCTCACCACGGTGGGAATGTCATGGTAATAAGTCCGGCTGCTAGCGGCAAAACTCTATGTTACAATTTGCCAGTATTAGAGGCTGTTTTAACTGAGAAGGGATGCTGCGCCCTTTATCTTTTCCCCACCAAAGCCTTGGCCCAAGACCAATTGCGTGGTTTGGCAAAGCTAACCGCATCATTTCCCCAGATAAAATATGCTACCTTCGATGGCGATACTCCTCAATGGGAACGCTCGGAAATAAAGAGACAAGCCGAGATTGTGCTCACCAACCCTGACATGCTTCATCTAGGTATTCTCCCCAATCATCAGTCATGGTCAAGGTTTTTTCGTCGGCTGAGGTATATAGTAATTGATGAAGCTCATATTTATCGGGGTGTCTTCGGTTCCCAGGTGGGTAATGTATTACGGCGATTGCGACGCCTGTGCTCCTTCTATGACATCAACCCTCAGTTCATTTGCTGTTCCGCCACTATTGCCAATCCCCAAGAGTTCATTGAAAGGTTAGTAGGCTTGCCTTTTGAGGTAATTGCTCAGGATGGCTCCCCCCATGGGGGAAAGGATTTTGTCTTTTGGAACCCTCCTTTCCTGGATCAGGCTAAAAATACCCGCCGTAGTGCTAATAGTGAAGCAGCTTCCCTCTTTGCTGAACTGGTGCGTCAAGGCATTAGAACCTTGACCTTCGCTAAAACTCGCCAGCTCACTGAGCTTATTTACAATTATGCTAAGGAGAAGCTAGCCGAGCCAGCCTTGATAGAGCGAATTAAGCCATATCGAGCCGGCTATCTCTCCCAAGAGAGGCGCCATATAGAGCGGGAGCTTTTTGATGGCTATCTTCGCGGCGTAGTAGCCACCACTGCCTTAGAGTTGGGGATAGATATTGGTGATCTGGAAGCCACCGTGCTTACCGGGTACCCGGGAAGTATTGCTAGCACCTGGCAGCAGGCAGGCCGCAGCGGCAGAAGAACAGAAGGCTCATTGAGCTTTCTTATCGGCTTAGATAATCCGCTTGACCAGTATTTTATGCACCACCCGGCATCTTTTTTCCATCGCAGCTTCGAGAACGCCCTGATCAATCCTCAAAACCCCTATATCCTAAAGCCCCATCTTCTCTGTGCTGCCTGGGAGATGCCGCTAACGGATTCTGATAGCAGATTTTTTGGCGACAATTTTGCCCCGGCGAGGGAGGAGCTGACCAAAGAGGGCAGGCTTAAAAATCGCGGCGGGAAATGGTATGTTACTCCTTCTATTCGCTACCCTGCTGAGGAGGTTAACATACGCTCTACCTTCTCCGGCTACTATACGGTAATCGATACCTCTCAAGGCATCAAGCAATTGGAGACAGTAGAGTCAACTGTGGCTCTGTCT
The DNA here is from genome assembly GCA_002352365.1 of Dehalococcoidia bacterium UBA2777. Classification (GTDB taxonomy): domain Bacteria; phylum Chloroflexota; class Dehalococcoidia; order UBA2247; family UBA2777; genus UBA2777. The sequence continues at coordinate 2,426 of DEIJ01000161.1, forward strand.
CAAATCCATCCTGGGGCAATTTATCTCCACCAAGGCGAGTCTTACTTGGTTAGCCAGCTTGACTTAGCTCACCGCACTGCCTATGTTGAGCCTACTACCTTCCCTTATTATACCCAAGCCAAGGAGATTACTGAGCTCAAAGTTTTAGCCATAAGCCGAGAGAAAGATAGCCAAAAGGTGAAGATTTATTTTGGGGAGGTTGAGGTCACCAATATAGTGGTTGGCTTTAGAAAGAAGATGCAGTTCACTGAGGAGGTCATTGGTGAACAGCCTCTTGACCTACCCCCACAGCTCTTTGATACCATGGCTTTATGGTTTGATATCCCTCAGGAGGCTATGCATCAGGTAGCTTCAATGAGGCTTGACTTTAGCGGTGGCTTACACGCTGTCGAGCATGCCTCCATTGCTATGCTTCCTTTGTTTGCTTTATGCGATCGCAACGACATTGGAGGGGTATCCACCCCATTTCATCCCGATACTGGCAAGGCACAAGTGTTTATTTATGATGCTTACCCCAAGGGGATAGGGATTGCTGAGAAGGGCTTTGCCTTGATAGAAGATTTGTGGCAAGCTACGTTAGCGGCGATTAAAGAATGTCCTTGCCAAGCTGGCTGCCCAAGCTGCATTCAATCACCAAAGTGCGGTAATAACAATGAGCCGTTAGATAAGAAAGCGGCGATAATAATACTTGAACAGTTAGTCGGCCATTGAGTGCCTAGATATGATGGGTTACATATTGGGTGATTTAGTTCGTGATAATAACATCTCGAGGAGAATGAGACGGGCTATACTAAGGCCTGTGGCGAAATGATCTAAATTCCCTATTACGAGGAATAAAAATTGACAAGAGGGGAGATAAGCATTGATGAGAGATATTGCCTGGGGTGTGGCTACTGCGTACACTTCTGTGCCAGAGGATGTATTGTGATACCTGGAGATAGGTTTACCACCATGGGGTATTTATTGCCGGTGTTCATCAATCTCGAAAGGTGTAATGCCTGCGCGGTATGTGCTTGGATGTGCCCTCATCAGGCTATCGAGGTTTATAAATATGTTGAGAGTGGCCAAAATGAGCCAGAGGATATTAGCTCAGGGTAACACAGCGATTGGCTATGGGGCGGTGAATGCCGGCTGTCTCCATTTCTTCGGTTATCCTATCACTCCTCAAAATGAAGTTATAGAGTGGTTTGCCCGGGAATTGCCGAAGAGGGGGGGTAGTTTTTTACAAGCACAATGTGAGACCGCTGTTATAAATATGCTACTTGGAGCGGGAAGTGCAGGGGTAAGAGTAATGACCTCAACCTCAAGTCCTGGCTGGGCCCTGATGCAGGAAGGACTGTCAGCGCTCGCCAATGCCGAGATCCCCTGTGTAGTAGTCCTGGTGCAAAGAGGAGGGCCAGTACAAGGCACTACGCAGCATGGTCAGATGGACTATCTGTCAGCAACGCGGGGTGGGGGAGGTGGAGGGTACAGAGATATTGTCCTCGCCCCGGCTTCAGTTCAGGAATGCAGTGACTTGGTGCAACTCGCCTTCTATTTAGCCGACAAATACCGCAATCCTGTGGTGGTATTAAGTGATGGCCTCTTGGGTCAGATGATGGAGCCTCTTGAGGTAAGGACTCTGGACTTCGGTCCATTGCCAGAGAAGGACTGGGCACTGAAAGGATTGGCTCTCCATAAGGATGGGAAGCGCCGTGCGCTGTCCTGTTTAGCCGGGTTTTGCTTCCAAGAGGTATATGAAAGCTATCTGGACTTTATACAACACTTAGATGAAAAGTACCGGCAAATGGCGGATTCTGAAGTCAGGTATGAGACATATCAAACAGATGATGCTCACTTGCTCGTGGTAGCCTATGGATATGCCGCTCGGGTTTCTTTAGAGGCTATCAACATGGCTCGAGATGAAGGTCTTAAGGTTGGACTTATTCGGCCAATATCTCTCTGGCCCTTTCCCAGTGAGGCGATTAGGCAGGGAGCTACCCGAGGGGGTGATTTTTTAGTAGTAGAAGACAGCTTAGGGCAGCTAGTCGAAGATGTCAGGCTGTCTGTAAACGGGCAAGCTGAGGTGCATCTGCTAAACATGTTGTCCCGCCATATGCGCACACCGGCGGGGATGATCTTGCCAGATATAGTGCTCGAGGGTATAAGGAAGTTAGCCTAAGATAAAGGGGAGAAGGTGATGGAGAAAATTAAGGTTAGAGGGGCACCAAAGTCGTGGCAGCGAAGCACATCACCACTTACGATTTGTCCTGGTTGCCAGCATGGGGTTGTGGCTGAGTTGCTCTGCGACGCTGTTGATGAACTCGGCATCCAAGGGAATACCATAGTCATCAGTGGCATAGGCTGTGCTGGCATAGATGCTTTTATGGTGGATATGGATGCATTTATAATGTGTCCTCATGGGCGCACCTGTGATGTGGCAACCGGCATCAAGCGTGCCCTCTTTGGCAAACCAATTGTAGTCGCCTTACAAGGAGACGGGGATTGTATCGCTATTGGCGCTGGCTCTCTTATCAGTGCAGCACTTCGAGGTGAGAAGATTACTGTTATTATGGCCAACAATGCCAACTATGGAACCACTGGAGGACAATTGGCACCTACTACTCTCTTGGATCAGGTTACCTCCACCACCCCTGAAGGTAGGGACCCTGGCTTAGCAGGTTATCCGGCACACGTTCCAGAGATGCTGGTGCCGTTTAGGGGAGTGGCCTATGCCGCTCGAGGAGCAGTCAATACCCCAGCTAATTACCAGCGGACTAAAAGATACCTTAAAGCAGCTCTGCAAAAACAAATAGACAATATTGGCTTAAGTTTTGTCGAGATCTTGTCGGCTTGTCCGGCCAATTGGCATCGAACCCCGGTGGAGTGTCTGAAGTGGATAGAGGAGAAGATGATTCCAGAGTATCCTTTAGGTGAATTCAAGAATGCTGATAGAATTGATTAGTGTGATCAAGGCTCGATGACTTAGCAAAAATCAGGAGAGTTCATTAGATGGAAGAGGGATCTTCTATTAGACATGAGGTGATAATGTCAGGAACAGGAGGCAAAGGTGTCCTAGTGGCCGGTCAGTTGCTGGCTGAGGCGGGCATGCAGAAGTACAACTATGTGACCTGGACTCCCACTTATTTTGCGGCGATGAGGGGTGGATCATGTGAGTGCACTGTTATCCTATCCAATGAGAAGATTGCCTCCCCCTTATTAACTAAAGCTGAAGTAGTCATTGTCTTTGAACCCTCTCAATTAAAGGACTTTGAGGCGAGGGTAAAGCAGGATGGAATATTCATAATAGAGAGCACTGGGTTGCCAGGGGTGAAAAGGCAGGACATTAGAATAGTGAAGGTTCCAGCAGCAGAAACAGCGGTCAAACTAGGAGGAATCATGGCAGCCAATCTGGTTCTCCTAGGAACTTATGTCGAAATCACTAAAGCGGCCCCGGCTGAACTCGTAGAGATAGAGATTGAGCGGAGGTTCGGTGGCAATGAGAAGAGGCTATCCCTTAATAAACAGGCTTTCAGGCAGGGGATGTTACTTGCAGCAAGAGAGCAGAATTGGTATTAAGTGACTAAATTTGAATCAGCTATGATTGCTCATTTCTTTATGGGGAAGTTTGGTTCTCACCTCTACCCCCTATCGCCCTTTCATCCTCACTTAGCTTACCCATCTTATACCTTTTGAGCCCCGTGGAATTGTGATGCCATCTTGTTGGCTTTTAGCCGTTGGTGGCAAGACCTCCTTCCCTTTAACCCAAGTTTGAGACCCCCTCAATGGTCTCAGCTTCAGAGGAGGGGTGAGTTAGCCCATGTTTGACATTTCGGGAGATAGCTCAGCTTTGATTTAGCTTCATTCAAAGCTGGCGGCTGTGCTGGTGTAATGACAGACAGGGAGTTAGGACTCTATTGACAAATCTGGCATTGTCTATTATACTTAGTCATGACAGACAATGTACTTGAGAACGGTGAAAGCTCGCGGTGGTCAAGGCTCGCAGCACGAATACCTGCGTCTGGTGGAGTGCTATCGGGAGAACGGCCGCGTCAAGCAGCGGTGGTAATGAACTTAGGGCGCAAGGATCTTCTGGCTCCTCACCTGGACAGCTTAGTGCGGCTGCTACAAGGTGCCGGGGCGGAGAGCAGGTGGGTGCGTGCTGCCGCAGTGAACCCCAGGGAGGCAGCCTGTTGGGGACCAGTGTTGGTGGCTAAGAGTCTGTGGCAAGATATGAAGGAAAGTACCTGATCCA
>DEIJ01000090.1 GCA_002352365.1 Dehalococcoidia bacterium UBA2777
TTCTTTAATCCTTCCCTCTTCATCTCTCCTCCTTCCATTGTTTTTGCTCCTCAGCCCTGTCAAAGTAGACCTTATCTAAGGCCTTCCTGGTGAGCTAGCATATATAGACCTCCTCCAGAGAGTCCCTCAGCCTCTATGGTACGACAATCGCTTACTACCCTTGCCCTGGTAACATTAGCATAGTGCTGAGATTCCCTACCGTCAAGGGCTAGGGCTAGGTCGTAGAATTCGAACCTTTGCGGCCTTTAGGCTTTAACGCTAACAGGCCATGGCCTCCCTTGCCGGACCTGATAAATTCGGAATGTGTTTACAAAGAAGGGTTTCTCGTTAGTCATAGTTATAGGAGGTAAGAGCCCATTATCGAAGTCCTTCATATTAGCTAGGTATCCCCTGACCGCCTGCCCAGTCAAATTTTCAAATCCCACCTTCTCTATAGCTAATCTTATCGCTTCAACGAGGATTTCGAAGCAACTCCATACCCCAATATAGCCTTTGTTAACTCGTTGGTCGTAAGCCACCTACTTCAGCAGGATCGACCGTTTCTAGTGGGGCACCAACTGGTACTATTTTGCTACCTCGAGCTTGATAAAGTGTCAGTCTGTCAACGAAATACGGCTTCTCGTCACTCATATTTATGGGATTCATTACTATCCCAGTCTCCACATTCTTCATACTCGCTAGGGTATCCCTGACAGCTCGCCCGGTTAAGTTCTCAATGCCAACCTTCTCTACAGCCATTCTTATGGCTTCAAGCCCAACCAGGCAACAAGCCCACCCACCAACATAGAACTCCGGTATCTCTTCCACTTCATAGCCACGATATCTCTTAGCCCCCTTGCATAACATCTCTAATTGGGGAAATTTCATCCCGAACAATTCCGGTTCCCACGCTGAAGGTGTAATTCTTTGGACATACCAGCCTTCTATGGAGCGTGCTCCGGCGGTATTAAGAATAACCAAATCGACAGAATTGGGTGAGCCACTAAACTTGATTCCTTTCTCTCGAAGCCCTAACCTGCGTGCATCTTTTATTGTGGTCACTAATGTGGCTCCATACATTGTAGCGTATACCCAATCCGGCTTTTTAGCTGCTAGCCTGAGAAGTTCCGTGGATACATCAATAGCTCCCAGAAGAGGCACAACTTCGTGGCCGACCCACTCGATTCCGTTCCTGGCGCAGTACTCAGGAATGCCCCTCTTGGAACTAAACCCTGAAGGGTGGTTATAAAAAATCATCCCAAACCTCATGGGGCGTGGCTCAGCCCACTCTGCTTTTAACCTCTTGAGCAGAGTGGCAACGGCTATGTTCCAAGTGGGAAGGGAGCCAAATACCCAGGGAATAGGATCTGTATACTGTCCCTCAGTAACGCCAGCACCGTTCAGCAGCGGTACCTCATCCCTTTGCTGCATGATTGCTGTGGTCTCACCACCTAAGGTCGTATAGCAATACTCTAACACCACCCCTGCTGTCACGAATCTCTTATGAATAGTAATATCCTTCACGCCCTCGCTATGGTTCTCTTCCCATAGGCACTTAAGTGGGATTCCGTTGATGCCTCCTCTGTAGTCATTATAGCACCTCACACAATCGAGACCCCCTTCAGCGAAAGGAGCCGTGCTTGAAGCAAGTGCCCCAATAAACGAGGTACGATGCCCTACGTTTATTAGCTTCTCATCTGGCCCTGCCTCACAGACAGGAATAGCAACTGTAAGCAAGAGCACAAGGGAGAGCCCTACTGCTACAAGACCCAATCCAATCTTCTTTAATCTTTTCTGCATCTTCCCTCTTCCTATGAAAGCATAGTGCAAGTTGTTAATCGACCCTTTTCGCGTTTTTATAAGCCCCTTTTCCAATTATTCTTTTTATGGATCATCCTCCTATCCGTAGAGGCATAGCCTCCACATAATAACCTTCCATCCCCGGTCCCCTAACCTTTCATAAGAGCTCGATACCCTGTGGTACCAGCTAGGAGGTCATGAGGGCGACCGGGGTTAAATCCTTCCGCTTATGAATTCTTCTCTCATATAGCCTCTCTTGACTCAGGACGCGGTAGATAATGGTCAAAAGTCTTCGGGCAGTAGCCGCCTTGGCAGCATTAGCACCTTTTTTTACTTTGAGCCGCTGGTAATAGGCGAAGAGATCAGAGTCACTGCGGATAGCAGGCGGCACTGCCCTCAACAAGCACCCACCTCAGCCACTTGTTTCCCTGCTTAATTATCCTCCCATGGAAAACTTTGCCACCAGAGGCAGATGAACACAGAAAAGAGGGAACCAATCCCAGGAATACTCCTCAGCAGCTTTACCCTTCTGTCTCCTCTGGCTATTTCCTTAACTATGTCGTTGCTTTGAGAAATTTTTCCTTTAAGCACCTCCAAGAGCTCCAGCTCAGATAGAAGAATCCTGCCATCTTGCCCAGGCAATTCCAAGCCCTTAAGCCATTCCATTCCTGAAGCTGCAAACGAATCTGAGACATCTGGAGCTTGGGAAGGTATTTCCGGATGCCGCTCCACAATAGCGTAAATTCGGTTCTTGACCATGGTCTGGACTCTAACGAAGAACATTCGCTGGCGTAATATGCTCTTAGCTTCCCTTGTCTCTTCACTTGGCACATAAGCCTCAGGCAGAAGGTTAGAGCGAAGGAGATCAGCCAGGATATCAGCACTTATCTGTCTTAATTCTGGCTTCAGCAATAGCTCTAACCTTGTTCATCCTTGACCACGACATAGCAATACTTCTTGTGGTAATCCACTCCAATATAACGCATACTCGATGGGTAAGCCATGCGAGGCTTTTATTTATGCCCTATTTTACCTCCATGCCGCCTCGTTAATCAACGATTGTTCATCTCTGCCCCCTTGGCTTGTGCCTGTTGCGCTAAAGCTCCACGGCAAGGGTTGGCAAATTGCCAATATCGGCTATGATATATGTGGATAAGGGGGATGATGTATAGCGTGAAGGAAGCCGCTGCAAAGATAAGCATATCCGAGAGGCACCTCAGGTTGCTTCTGGAAAGGAATGAGCTAGAGGGGAAACCTGGGTAGTTCTCGGCTTAGACTACAAACGAAAAAGAAAACCGAAAAAGTACCAAAGGAGAAACAGATGGGAAAAGTTAAGCATACTGTTAAGCATTCTAAGATTTTATGTGGAGCGGGAGAGGGGATTCGAACCCCCGACCACTTGCTTGGGAAGCAAGCACTCTACCGCTGAGTTACACCCGCCCCTTATCTAGGAAAGAATTTTAGCAAAAAATGGCCTTTTAGTCAAAAATGACT
>DEIJ01000075.1 GCA_002352365.1 Dehalococcoidia bacterium UBA2777
GAAAACTCGATTTCATGGATGGCAAGGAATGAGTGTTGGGAGTTCTTCAAGAAGAAACCTACCCCATGGACCCTTTGGGATTACGGCGTTAGTCTTGCTCCCGTAGTTTATATGATGGGGAAGCCAGAGGGAGCGATCTATTATCAGAGACTCAAGGCGGAGCTAGCCGAAAGAGCAGCTAAAAATATTCCTGCCCTTCTTCCCGATGGGGGAAAATATCGGCTTATATGGGACGGCTGGCTGCCCTGGGCATTCCTGGGGCGCATTATCAGAAAGCTAGTGCGTTATGGAGCAGTTCCCATTTGTGGTCGGTATCCCTGGGAATTCTTCCCTCACCCTGAAGCCTTTGACCCTGATGCCGATGACATCATCTTTAATCTGGTAAAGCAATTCTATAGCGGTCAAGAGCTATCGTGGCATGACGGACCCGAGGGTTGTTTGGAACTATACGGTAGATTGATCGAAGATTATTCCATTGATGGAATAATCTTCTTTACCTCTAAGACTTGTAGACTTTGGATGGGACAACCACAGATAATGACTGCTTTAGAAAGGAAATATGGCGTTCCCGGCATTATTATAGAAGGGGACATGGTGGACTCCAGAATGATTTCCGATGCCCAAATAGACACAAGGCTGCAAGCCCTTTTCGAGAGGATAGATGGGATAAGAAAGAGATGAAAAGGCAGCTTCTCTAAGAGAAGCTCAGGCTGTTTAAAACGAGAAATGGGTTATGGCCTAAATTCGGAAACCGGGGAGCACTTCCATTGACAGGGTCTATCACAATATCCATATCAAAGGAGGAGTGAAAATGGTTGCTGAAGAAGTGTTGTTCGAAAAGAAAAATGGATTGGCCTTCCTTACCTTCAATCGTCCCGAGGCGCATAATGCCATGAACTCAGCGATGGTGGCAAGACTACTGCAGTTCATCGAGCAACTGAAAGAGGAAGAAGATGTGAAGGTAGTCGTTCTGCGCGGAGCAGGAAAGAGTTACTGTGCAGGGGTAGATATAAAAGAAGCAGCTAAACTTGGAGCGCAACAGGGTACCAAGTATCACCAGCTTTTGGTCGACTTATATGCGGAAATCGATAGTTTCCCTAAGCCTGTGCTTAGCTCCGTTCATGGCTATGCTCTGGGCCATGGCTGTGCCTGTGTGGCCGCCTCTGATCTAGCCATTTCCTCCAATGAGGCAATTCTAGGAATGCCAGAGATAGACTTAGGGACATTCCCCTATTTATCCGCTATTCCTCTTATACGCTGCCTAGGGCTAAAGAAGGCATTTGAGTTACTATTTACTGGAAGGAGAGTCACTGGGCAGGAGGCAGAGCGGATAGGGCTGGTAAATTCTAGTGTTCCCTCTGAGAAATTGAGCGATGCCACGCTGGAGCTAGCAAACATTTTAGCCAGCAAGAGTACCCAGGCAATGAGAATAGGCAAAGAAACCTTTGCTATCATGAGAGAGCTAGGATACAAAATGTCGTTACGCTATGGTCATCAGCTGCTGACAAAGGAACCTTAGCCTAGTGCGGTTTGGCACATGCCCGAATCCTCTCAAGGCATTTACCGAGGTTATCACGAGATGTATAATGATAAACGTCGATCTATCTTGGAGGCTTAAGGAGGTTCACTATGAGGATTTGCTATGTGAATATCATGGAAGAAGCACCGAGCCGACCTTTCCTCAACCTTGTTGAGAAGATCTTCCCCCGCGCAGTTAGGGCTGATACCGAGGTGAGCATCAAGTGCGTCTCACCAGGGGTCAGGAGCAGCGCCGTCAACAGTGCCTACGTTGATTTACTCAATGACGCTGCTATCGTCGAGGCGGTCATGGTGGCTGAAAAGGAGGGTTATGACGCTGCAGTGGTAGCCTGTTTCCTCGACCCCGGGGTTCGGGTGGCCAGATCGACGGTGAACATGCCGGTTCTGGGCATGGGCGAGCCAACTATGCTCTTCGCCTCCAACCTAGGGGATAGACTCGCTGTGGTCACTGCACCCGGGGAGAAACTGATCCGCGAGATGGAGCGTGAGCTGGTGCTCTATGGCTTTCAGGACCGGCTTATCGCCAACAAACCGGTTAGACCGATCACACTTGGGGGCGTAGAGATGTTTACCCGAGGGATGCAAGACCCCCAGGTAGTGGCCTCTTCGGTTTTAGAGGTAGCTAAGACTTGTGTACAGGACGGGGCCGATGTGGTGATTGTTGGCTGCAATGCCTTAGCGCCCCTCTGCACTACATGCGGCGTGGCACAGGTAGAAGATACGGGAGTCCCCCTGGTGGACTGCACATCGGTCAGCCTCAAGATGGCTGAGGCCCTGGTTGACCTCAACCGTTCGCTGGGGTTGCCCTACATCAGCCGCAATGCGGTGTATGCCCTTGCCTCGCAGAAGGATATCCAGAGGGGGCAAAGGTGGTTTGGTCGGGAAATAGTAGCCGCCCGGTGACCTCTTCAAGAGATTCTACCTTGATTGGCCATCATTCAGCGATCTTACTGCTTCCCCCTGTCCAGGTAATATCTTCAGCTCTCATTGTAACGGATGTTCCACCCCAT
>DEIJ01000014.1 GCA_002352365.1 Dehalococcoidia bacterium UBA2777
TAAAACCACCTCCCAAGGCGCAGTCTTTGAATTGATGAAAAAGGGATAACCCAAATTCACAAAGTTTGGAATGTAGTGGCAAAAATTTTTGGCCAGCTATGCGCCAAATATGCGGGGTTTCAAAGTCGGGCAAGAGAAAGCTCGGAGGAGCCCACCACCTATGTAATTCAGGGCTGCAAACTAACTTACCGTGGAGATAGGGGGATTCGAACCCCCGCTCTCTCGGATGCGAACCGAGCGCTCTCCCTCTGAGCTATATCCCCAAGACTGTTGAGTTTCCCTTCTTAGCCTATCTAGCCATTGGGCTGAGTTTACTTCTCTGCCCAATAAATAGCTAATATATCCTTGCATTATTTGCCTCAGTTCTCCGGATAAATCAGGGCTTAACCGCAGCCTAGTGATAGCAGTGAAGTCGCTACTCTGTAAGAAGCGCAATACTTTGAGGGCATTAAGCGAGAGGGGATAGATGATAGCCTCTTGATGAGCGCAGTGAGGGCAGAGCACCCCGCCACTTGGAGTGAAGAAGTGAGCAGCAGGGCGAAGTGGTGAGTGACAATTCAAGCATTGCTGAAGCTGAGGCCGATAACCGAGATAATCAACAAGATGGAGCTCAAAGTATCGCAGAATAAGCTCACCATCGCAACTTTGGCATAGCTGATGCAATGTGTCGAGCAGCAGTCTGAAAACAGGGAAGTTTTCGTCTCTTTGGGGGGTAAACCTATCGACTAGTTCAGCAACATAAAAGGCATAGGAAAGACGCTGTAGGTCGTCATGTAAGGGCAGGAAGCTTTCGATAGTCTGACTCTGGCTGATGATGTCCAAATTCTGCCCACAAGCCAGCAACATCTTGCTCCAGTTAAGAAGTTCAACATGTCCCCCCAGCTTACTTTCAGGGCGACGCACTCCCTTAGCCACTGCCTTGAGCTTGCCTAAGTGGGGGGTATACAGGGTGAGAATTCTATCTGCTTCCCCCAGCTCAGCTTTGTTGAGGACAATGGCTTGAGTGTTATAAACTCTAGGCCTGCTCATATTCCCTACCAGCCCTAAAAAAGTCCGGCGACTATTTTTAGATCTCTTGCCTCCCCTCCAGAGCTCGAGTTAGGGTGACTTCATCGGCGTACTCTAGGTCGCTGCCATAGGGGAGTCCCCGAGCTAGTCTAGTGACCTTGATCCCCAAGAGGGAAATCAAGCGATGAAGATACAATGCGGTGGCTTCCCCTTCTAGATTGGAGTTAGTGGCCAGAATAATCTCTTGCACCGTGCCACCTCTGAGCCGATCCAGAAGCTGTTTTATCTTTAATTTCTCGGGACCTATCCCTTCCAGAGGAGAGAGCACCCCATGAAGCACATGGTATAGGCCGTGGTAACTCCTGGTACGCTCCAAGGCTAATATATCTAGTGGCTCTTCCACTACGCAAATCTTAGTCTGGTCTCTTTCACGGCTGCGGCAAATAAGACAAGGATCGGTTTCGGTGATATTTTGACATATAGAACAAAAGATAATCTTCTCCTTTATGTTGATAATAGCTTCAGCCAGAGCTTTAACCTGCTCCCCGGGGGCACGCAATAAGAAATAAGCCAACCGCTGGGCACTTTTAGGCCCAATGCCAGGGAGCCTATTCAACTCCTCAATTAAGCGGCCCATAGACATGGCAGTGGGGACAAATGCAATGCCCAAACTTGGCCTCCTCTATTTCATTCCTGGTAATTTGAGCCCAAAAGTTGCGGCGCTAAGACGGCTTTGGGCCAGCTCCTGTGATTTTTCAATAGCTTCATTTACCGCTATCAGCACTAGGTCTTCCAAGAGCCCGATATCATCAGGGTCTACTGCCTCGGGTGAGATCTTTATCGACTTAACTCTTTGTTGCCCATCGGCGACAACAGTTATTGCCCCGCCACCAGCGCTTGCTTCTACAGTGAGGTTAGCCAACTCTTCCCCAGCTTTGACAAGCTTTGATTGCAATTCCTGCGCCTGATGCTGAAAAAGTCTTTTCATCTCGCCTCCCCGCTATTTTTAGTTGTATCGATAATCCTGCCCCCCATTTCCAGCACTGCTTTAACTAGATGATCCTCTGCGGCTGGCGGTTTAGCCCTCAATTTGAGGATGCAGTGCACTTTACTAGGGGTGCCAAACCTCTCAGCTAATTTATTCTCTACCAGGTGACGATACTTGGGATTCTCAATCCTATCCTTGTGGAAGGGATGATAGAAACCTAATACTAGAGTATCTCCCTCAATAGCTACCGGCTCGCAGGCACTTCTTAGGAAGGCATCCAGATTACCGCCTGATCCCATACCGCGTAAGCTATCTACAAATTCACTCCACTGGGTAGATAGGTACTCAAATGGGGAGTCAGGTTCTAAATGAGGGGGTTCGCTGCCCTGGGCTAAATGTTCAGCCTCAAAATGAGAGGCACCCGATTTGACCAAGATAGCCTCCTCTCTTTCCTGGGGCAAAAGGCTTTCCACCAGTGCCAGCTCTAGGGGGAGAGGAGAGGAGCTACTGGAACGGAAGTCAATCTGGGCAAAGAGCTTGATCGCCGTCAAGATTTCCTCAAGGAGGAGACCTTGAACGAGCTCCTTTATCTGGGCTAAATCCTCTGGAGTAATGTCGAGGGCTTCCTCTCCTCCAGATTTGACAAGTAGCATGCCCCGGAGATATTCGATCAATGCTCGATTGAATTGCCCCAAGTCGAGGCCATCTGAGGCCACACTATTTATAGTTTTAAGCCCACGAGCAATGTCTTTGTGGGCAATATGCTCGGCTAATTCGCTAACTCGATAGTCAGTAGTAATCCCCAGCATGTCTTCAACTTGACTTGTATCAATGTGGTAACTATAGTAGGTAACTAATTGCTCCAACAGATTCTCAGCGTCACGAAGGCTGCCTGAGGCACTCCTTGAAATGAGCTTTAAAGCTTGCGACTCAGCCTCGATTCCTTCTTTTTCGCAGATATACCCCAATTTGGAGGCTATTGCCGTTTGGGAAAGGCGGCGGAAATCAAAGCGTTGGCACCGGGAAAGGACAGTAGGCAGCATCTTATGTGGTTCAGTGGTGGCCAGAATAAAGATAACATAGGGCGGGCATTCCTCTAATGTCTTAAGCAAAGCATTAGACGCCGGCTCAGTGAGCATATGAACTTCATCTATAATATAGACTTTACTTTTGGCCACATTGGGGGCAAAATTAACCTTCTCCCGGAGCTCCCTAATCTCATCAATACCCCGGTTGCTGGCAGCATCAATCTCTATCACATCCAAAGCCCGCCCCTGGGCGGTCGCCTGGCACATCTCACAACTATTACACGGTTCACCCTTACCATTAGTGGTGCAATTAACCGCCTTGGCCAAGATACGCCCGGTACTGGTTTTTCCGGTACCCCGCGGGCCACAGAAGAGATAAGCATGAGCTACCCGCCCAGTCTCTAGGGCATGGAGAAGAGTCTGAGTAATAGGTTCTTGCCCTACTACTTCGGCTAGGGTTTGCGGGCGCCACTTACGATAAAAAACCTGAGATGTCATGGCTTGTTTTTCACTTATTTCCCAATCGACAGCTTACCGCCCTTTGACAGTCAGCTTCTCACTTGGCCCAATATTTTTTCCTCCAAAGCTCTCATCTCTTCCTCATCCTCTAGTTTATCATGTTCATACCCCAAGAGATGAAGCACACCATGAATGATGAGCAGCGCCAATTCTTGCTCTACAGAGTGTCCATATTCTTCAGCTTGTCGCCTTGCCTGAGGGTAAGAAATAACTACCTCGCCAAGATGAACAATGTGGTCGGGAGGCATTATAAAGGAATCCTCCCCCGGTCCTCTTTCAGTCAGAGCAAAAGCAAGCACATCCGTGGGTCCATCTACACCACGATACCTCTGATTAAGCTCACCTACTGTTTCATCAGCAGCAATAAGCAAATCCAACTCTACTCTAAAGTTGATACCTTGAGCACTAAGAGTTTCCTCTACCACTCGCTGAGGCCAGCCCTCCCCCACATAATTTTGCAATTGCTTCTCAATTTGAATATTGATGTTATACAAATCCGATCTTTTGTAGTTTACCCCATATGTAATGCCTCGGCCAGCCAATCAACACCAATGATCTCCATCCCTGATGGGGGGGTGAGAGTAGTTAGCGAGGCTTGAGGAACAAGGCAACGACCAAACCCTTGTCTGGCTGCTTCACCGAGTCTACGCTCAAGCTGTGAAACTGCCCTTACTTCGCCACTTAATCCTATTTCTCCCACGGCGACCAATTTTGGATCTATTGCCTTATCGCTGAAGCTGGAGGCAATAGACAAAGCGATAGCCAGGTCAGCAGCCGGCTCGCTGATCTTCAGCCCACCGGCAACATTAACAATTATATCTTGATTGGCAAGGTGTAGCCTCGCCCGCTTGGTGAGTACCGCAATGATCAGTAGCAAACGATTGAAGTCTATTCCATTGGCAGTGCGTCGTGGTAAGCCAAAGCTAGTGGTAGTAGTTAATGCTTGAATCTCCACCAACAGGGGACGGGTTCCTTCAATTGTGGAAGTCACCGATGCACCTATTGCCCTCTGGGAATGTTGCGCCAGGAAAAGCCGGGAGGGGTTACTTACTTCCTCCAGACCATGCTCCCTCATCTCGAAGACACCTATCTCATTAGTAGAGCCAAAGCGATTCTTTACCCCGCGCAGCAGTCTATAGGCGCCCCCCAGATCACCCTCTAAATATAATACCGCATCCACAATATGCTCCAAAACTCTGGGACCAGCGATAGCTCCGTCTTTGGTTACATGTCCGGTAATGAGCAAGGGAATACTGCGAAGTTTAGCCCAACGCATAAGCTGCAAGGTGCACTCTCGGATTTGCCCTACGCTACCTGGTGCCCCACCTAGCTCCTCCCGGTAGACTGTTTGAATGGAGTCGATGATGCCCAGGGCGGGGGAGACCTGTTCCATTCGCTCCAGGATAATATTCAAGTTGGTCTCAGGAAGAAGATAAAGCCCTTTACCCTCAATCCCCAGCCGATCAGCTCGTAGTTTTATTTGCTGTGGTGATTCTTCACCAGAGACATAAATTACCTTACATCCCGCTGTAGCTGCCATAGTTGCTACTTGGAGCAAGAGAGTTGATTTGCCCACCCCGGGGTCGCCACTAATAAGCACCAGTGATCCAGGCACTATCCCACCGCCAAGCACTCGATTGAATTCAGCAAAGGGAATAACCAGGCGAGGTACTTCTTGGGCAGTTAGCTGGGATAACTCTTGAGCGGAACCCCCTGAAATAGCCGCGGAGAACGCCGCTGCTCTTGAGAACTCTACTATTGTTTCGACGAGAGTATTCCATTCATGGCAGCTAGGGCAACGTCCCAGCCACTTAGAGCTCTCCTTGCCACATTGCTGACATACAAAAACCATTTTGGGATGAGATTTGCTTACCGTCTGTCTCATATTTAAAAAAGGGAGCTACACTTTAGGCTCCCCCTCAAATAGGCTACCATAATTACTCTTTACCTCAGGAGAGAATTTTTTCCAAGCTTACCGCCCGGATGACAATTTCATCCTCTTCACGATCCAATTGAATGGTATCCCCGGCTTGGAATTCTCCTCTGAGTAGCTTATCTGCCAGCGGATCTTCCACCATATCGCGAATCACCCGGCGCAGCGGGCGAGCACCAAAGGTTTCATCAAAACCCTTTTCACCTAGAAGATCCTTAGCTGCTTCGGTAATCTCCAATCTTATGCCCTCTTCCACTAGTTGCTCCCCCACTCTACGCACCATCAGGTCGACAATCTGCCGGATATGCTCTCTAGTTAAGTGATGAAAAACCACTACACCGTCGAGGCGGTTAAGGAACTCGGGGCGAAAGACCTTTTTCACCTCCCCTAAAACCTTCTCCTTCATTTTCTCGTAGGCTTGTTGCCGACTTTTCTCCTCATCACTGCGCACAGTAAATCCAATGGTAGAATCCTTCCGGATAAGTTCGGCTCCAATGTTGCTCGTCATAACTATGATACTATTGCGGAAATCAACCCGCCGTCCTTTAGCATCAGTCAGACGGCCATCATCGAAGATTTGAAGCAAGATATTGAACACATCGGGGTGAGCCTTCTCAATTTCGTCAAGCAGGATAACACAATAAGACTTACGTCTCACCATCTCGGTCAGTTGGCCTCCTTCATCATAACCTACATATCCCGGTGGAGCACCGACTAAGCGAGCTACAGTATGCCTCTCCATAAATTCCGACATATCCAATCGGATTAGAGCATCTTCACTTCCAAACATAAACTCTGCCAGTGCTCTAACCAGCTCTGTCTTTCCTACCCCGGTCGGCCCAAGGAAAATGAAGTTGCCAATAGGTCGCCGTGGATCCTTGAGACCAGCTCGGGCTCGCCTTACTGCCTTAGCCACGGTAATAATGCCCTCATCTTGCCCCACAATGCGTTGGTGCAAAACCTCCTCCATCTGGAGCAGGCGTAGTGATTCGTCGGAAGCAAGCTTTGAAATCGGGATTCCTGTCCACACGCTGACCACCTCAGTGACATCATCTCCAGTTACTACTGGTTTCTCCTGATCGAAGTCCGCTTGCCACTCTTGCTCCATACTCCTTACCTTCTCTTCAAGATTAAGCTCCCGATCACGCAACTCTGCCGCATACTCATATTGTTGCGAGGCAATAGCTGCCTCCTTCTCACTTAGCACTATCTCTAGAGCTTTCCTTACTTCCTTGAGGCCGATCGAGACGCTACCTTGGCTTAGGCGTACTTTGGAGGCTGCCTCATCCATCACATCAATCGCTTTATCGGGCAAAAAGCGGTCAGCTATGTACCTCGCCGCCAAAGTTGCGGCAGCTTTTATTGCCCCATCATCTATCGTCAAGTGATGATGCTCCTCATAACGAGCCTTAATACCCTGTAGAATTTCGATTGTCTGCTCGACTGAAGGCTCTTCTACTAGGACAGGCTGGAAGCGACGCTCCAAGGCAGGATCTCTCTCCACCCGCTTCCGATACTCATCAACAGTAGTGGCTCCAATACACTGCAATTCCCCTCGAGAGAGAGCAGGCTTGAGTATACTGGAGGCATCAACAGCCCCCTCGGCAGCACCAGCACCTACTATAGTATGCATCTCATCAATAAAGAGCACACAGTTGCTAGCATTTTTTAGCTCATCGATGACCTTCTTTAATCGTTCCTCAAACTCACCGCGGTACTTGGTACCGGCTACTAGTGCCCCCACATCCAGGGTTACTATGCGCTTATCCCGGAGGCTCTCAGGTACCTCACCATCTGCAATATGATGAGCTAGGCCTTCAACGATAGCCGTCTTACCTACTCCGGCCTCCCCAATAAGGGCAGGGTTATTCTTAGTGCGCCGACTGAGAATTTGGATCACCCGCCGGATCTCCTTGTGACGTCCGACAACCGGGTCGAGTTTCCCCGCCCGGGCCATAGCAGTTAGGTCCACCCCCAACTGGTCCAGAGTAGAAGTGCGAGTGGAAACACGCGAGCCACCATGAACTTGAGCAGCATTTTGACTAGCCAGACGAACGACCTCGACATGAGCTCGCTCTAAGTTAACCCCCAGGCTCTCCAGCACCCCAGCAGCCACTCCTTCCCCCTCACGTAATAAACCAAGCAGTAAATGTTCGGTGCCGATATAACTATGGTTAAGGAGACGCGCTTCATCCACTGCTAGCTCGATGACTTTCTTCGCTCTGGGGGTAAGCCCAATCTCACCTGAAGGGGCTTTCCTTCCCTGCCCCATAATAAATTCTACTGCAGCACGTACCTTTTCACGGTCTATGCCAAGATTAGTAAGCACCTTGACAGCAACACCATCGCTTTCTCGAATCAGCCCCAGCAATATATGCTCAGTACCAATATAGCTATGATTATAATGCTGGGCCTCTTCCTGAGCGAAGGTAAGAGCTCGACGCGCCCGCACTGAGAATTTTTCAAATCTACTCGCCATATCTAAATCTAATTCTACCACAAACTGAGGGAAAAGAAAAGGGGGCGAATTGCCCATAATAATTGTTACCGAAGGTGGTATTGTTACCTCAAAAGCGGTGTTACCCGAAGGGGGACAGTATGAACACGGAGTGAACCCCAAGAATAGGAGCCTTGGGCTACAACGATCGGTTATACTGGGACTATCTTGAGGGGATAAAGTGGGCATGCAAAAAGTATGACGTGGAGTTTGTGGGCCACGAGGTTGTACCTATGTTTGGAGTCATCGACACTTCTACTGAGTGGCTAAGACTAGCGGGCAAAAAGCCAGATGCTATCCAGACTGTCATGTGTGGATCAACCCAAGTGGTTGGGTGGAAGGATGCCCACAGGTTGGAGATTATGAAAAGAGGGATAACCCTGTTTGACTGTGGGTACTGTATGACCGCCAGCCTGCCTGCAATCGGCGCGAGAGATGCGGAGGGGTTATATTTTGCAATATGGGTGGCGTATGCAGAGGAGCATATTGATACATGCCCATTCACCAAACTTGTGTATGAACAGCGTGAGAAGCACCGCGGCATACCACAAGACAAGTTAATGAGTGAGGCCTATGTATATGGCTGGGTTGTAATGAAGCTTCTATCTGAAGGTGTCAGGCTAGCCATAGAAAAGGAAGGGATCGAAAATCTCAGTGGCCATACGATTAGAGATGGCTTGGCGAGCCTGGAAGATTTTGATATGGAGGGGGCAATGCCTCCAGTAACTATGAGCGATGTTAAGCCATGGTACGCTTCCGGTTTGATAATGTACGAAGTTCAGGAGGGTAAGCACCACCCCGTTTCTGAGTGGATTGAGTTTCCTGGTTACTATAAGATGTTGCATCTCTATAAGTAGGTGCCTCTCTATCAAACTTGCTCGCTGGAAGGTGGTTTAAACTTCGTATGCCAGCCTGAAAGGTGCGGCTGCTGGCTGTGGTTTGATATAAGAGCAACAACCCTAAGGGACCAACAATTCGACATTGCGGTGATTTCCCATCCTCTGTCGAGTAGGACTCATAGCCACCTCCTTTGGAAATTTTCCTCCGGGGCCACTATGAGCCCCCTCACGGAACCGGACTTGAGGTTTTCCCTCATCCGGCTCTTCAGGAGAACCTCCCCATCATAAGTTATGGATACAGTTTTGTTGACTTCCTTGCCCCAGTTCTGAGTCTGGAGGAAGTGTCCCTGTTCCAACGGTTCTCCTGCCAGCCCCTTCGCTCCACAGGCATTACCCTGCTTCTTCGCTACTACGAGCTGGTCCGACTCCCAAAGTGCCTTCTGCAACAACTCACCGTCTATAGGCTTGCTATTGCATACTCCTCTATGGAGAGCACTTTGGGCCTCCCGAGTTCCCATGCTATCCCTTTGATACCGTGCCACAGTCTCAGACTCCGTCGGGCTCACATGACCTCGCCAATAGCGGTTATGAGAGTTCTGCCTTCTACTTAATGAACAGTATCGACCACCGACACGATGGTAGATTTCGGAGCTCAATCCCTTCACTTGCGTTGCGGCCCAGTATCCCATTCCCTTGGCTTCACGACAGTTCGTTACCGAACTGGGTGCAAGGTTCAGTTCTGAGGTGGTGGCTAACCTTTCCTCTGGTTGGATTTTCACCAACTGGATAGCACAAGCTTTACTCGGCGCACTCATTTTCATTACCTCCGTAAAGCGGGGCTCTGCTTGGTTCCTCAACCCTTGCAGAGCAACTCCAGGTATATCAGAAGGAAGTTCTTGTATAACCTGTGGAATTCCTTCAGAGGTAAATGGATAGCGCCTGGATGA
>DEIJ01000004.1:0-381 GCA_002352365.1 Dehalococcoidia bacterium UBA2777
TAATATTCCTCGGTAGCTCAGCGGTAGAGCGGGCGGCTGTTAACCGCTTGGTCGTAGGTTCAAATCCTACCCGGGGAGCCAGTCTTGTTAATACGCAGAACTTCCTTACTACTGGTTAACCCATCTTCAAGAGGCAAAGGTATTATGTAGTCAATGGCGACTTGAGGTGGATTGAACTCTACCCGTTTAACGAACGACCTGAGAAATGCCTTTTGCTCCAGGAAAGAAGCACTCCCCAATAGCTCCTTCAAATCTGCGACATATCCCTTTATTACCTTAAGGTCTACCACTTGCGCAGTCTCATTGTTCATTTTGTCCAATAACCCGTCCCGCTTTTCTTGGAGCTCTCGCTGTTGAGTCCTGAGTTCTTTCAGTCGAGGG
>DEIJ01000004.1:434-4467 GCA_002352365.1 Dehalococcoidia bacterium UBA2777
CAAGCTGCTCCTCGTAGAGGCTGCTGTTCCTGCTCAGTTCCTCATTGACCAGATTTACAAGCTGTTTCAGGTTGTCCTCGGTGAGGATATTTTCCTTTATCCTGTCCAAGACAAAGCCTTCAAGCTTACCCTTGCTAATCATGGGGGCATCACAGACCTCTTTGCCCTTTTTGAAGTGCTTGTTACATTCGTAGTAAAAGAACTGCCCTGACTTGGCCCAACAGCCTATCATGGCAGAGCCGCATTTGCCACAGTGCAGGAGACCGCTCAGCAGATATTGGCTGGATATTGTCCGAGGGTGTCTAACGGACGGCCGCCTCTCTGTTAGAAGCTGCTGCACTCGGTCAAAATCCTCCTTGGAGATAAGCGCCGAATGGCTATCTGGGGTGCGGATGACCTCCGATAGTGTTTTAGCACCTGCGTTGCCGAAGCCGCTGTTATTACTGCGCCAGACCAGGGCACCGGTATAGACCTCATTCCTGAGGATGTTGTTAATCGCTGTGGTGCTGAAGTGCTTTCCTGCTCTTGTCCTCAATCCATCGGCGTTTAAGGCTTTGGCAATTTCCTTTCCCCCTCTACCTTCCACTGCCATCCGAAATATCCTCTGAACGATAGGCGCTTCGTTTTCCTCTGGTGCTAACTTCGACTTCTCCACTGCTCCCACCTTGACCTTGACCTTTTTATAACCAAGGGAAGCGAGCCCGCCATTATAGAAGCCTCTGCTAACATTCTCCTTCATGCCCCTTATGGTATCCTGGGAGAGGTTTATTGAATAGAACTCGTCAATAACCTCGATAATGCCCTCAAGCAGGTGCCCCGCCGGGCTCTCGTCTACCTGCTCGTTTATAGAGATGACCGATATACCCCGCTTCCTCAGCAGAGACTTATACAGAACTGAGTCCTCCCTGTTTCGAGCAAATCTGGAGAGCTTCCAGACCAGGATGGCATCAAAAGGTCTCTCCTTTTTCTTGGCGGTGGCGATCATCTCTCTGAAAGCGGGGCGGTTGGCTGTTCGGGCACTCTCCGCTTCGTCAATGTGCTCGGCAACTACATCCCATTCCCGCTCCAGGGCGTATTTCTTGAGCGCCTTGATTTGAGCAGGGATAGACAGGTCTTTCTCAGCTTGCCTTTCCGATGATACTCTAGCATATAGAGCAACTTTCATCTTGAACTAATCCCCCTTTCGTGTTGGAATTCAGATCAGCTGGTAAGACCTTGCCACTACGGCAGGGCTTACACGCTTTATCTGTGGCTGGATTAAGTGGCGATCCTCATGCCGAACTCCCACAAGCACTATCTTGACTAGCTTCCCAAACCAAAAAACGGGGCGGGCGATGAAGGATAGGTCATCCCATCCCCAGAAGTCAAAGCCGGTAACTTTTTCTAGGTAAACAGGTTGGCAAGTATCGCATACCAAATCTACAATCGAGCCAGGTATGACTTTGTCCCCTCTCTTAGGTATTAAATGTCTAGGATAACGGGGACTGCGATAATTCCACCCACGTCTGCCTAGCTTTATACCTGGACTTCGCACAGCACAGCGTACTCGGAAATCTTGACGGTGATGAAGCTGTTCCCATTCCTGTAGGTGGTCCTGAGCATTTCGTTCATAGATGGCAATGATGAAGTCAGTCGTAATTGGATAGGTATCATGGTCTACAAGGTCACGGGCTCTTATGGCTATAGCAGAATAAGCTTTGTAAAGACGGTGATGAAGCTGTATTACATCGAAACCCGT
Organism: Dehalococcoidia bacterium UBA2777; assembly: GCA_002352365.1. Taxonomy (GTDB): domain Bacteria; phylum Chloroflexota; class Dehalococcoidia; order UBA2247; family UBA2777; genus UBA2777. Next base: position 2,173 of record DEIJ01000004.1, read on the forward strand.
CTCATAGAAAGCTTCAAGGAAGATTTTGGCCTGCATAAAAAGGGCAGCAGAAAATTTGTTGGCATCATAACAGATCAATGGGACTGGCTTCCTTTGATAATCTGGCCAAAGAGCCTCGTACCTCTCTTGAATTATCTCATAAAGCTCATGGCCCATTATGAATTCTACCGTGCCTGTCCAAGCGCCCGCTTCATATTCAATGGTGTAGTCCCCGCCTCTGTATGAAAAGTGGTGCCCCTTAAGGCTTGGAGGGAGATTGTCAATGCCTTTTATCTCGCTAACTCCATAGCGGCGTAGCACCGAGTGAAGTTCTAAAAGGCTGGGGTAGTCTGATAACCCGGAGTGGGCTATAAATTCCTCAGCCAGTTTGCCAGAAGAAGAAGGCAAAGGGTGTCCATATTTAGAATGTAGCAACTGGCAGAATTCATCCAGCATGTCGCTAGAGCAGTTTCCTCCCTGTAGTTTTCTGGTATACCTCGATGATGTATTTCTTGGCCTCAAGGGTAAGTTCTCCGCCACGCATATAGGTGCCAAATTTGTACTCCTTATCGGTTTCAACTAATTTGAACGCTGCCTCTATCCGCTCCGAATCGATTACCTCTGCCGAGGGTTCTTCAAAATAGCCAGCGACCTTCAGCAGGTCTTGAATGGTAACTCCATAAACAGGGGCAAGCTTTTTCAGTATGTCTGCACTTGGGTTGCGCTCCCCTTTCTCGATTTGCCAAAGGTAAGTTACGGAGATTGCGGCCTGGTCTGCTGCTTTTCTTAGAGATAACCTTTGTTTCTGCCGTAAGTCACGCATAAACTCTCCGAATCGCTTTAGATCCATCACCCCCACCTCCTTCGCAAACATTTTATCGCAAAAGTTAAAGATTTGCAAGCATTTTCATGACGATTTTTTGAAAAGCGTCCTCTGCTCATGTTTCCGAATCCATAAAGCTACAGTGTGCCTATGTACATTTGATTTGTTATACTAATGTGATATATTAGTTTAATAGGAGCGAACATGAAGAGAACAAAGAGACCTATCCGGCTGAGAGTGAACAATGTCACCATCTGGCGATATGTGATGAGAGAGAATATCTCCCAGAATGAGTTGGCAAAGAGACTGGGGATAAGTAGCGGCTACATGGCTCAGCTTATAAGTGGAAGCAGAAGTCCATCCCCAAAACTTCGCCGCAAGATGCTGGGTATCCTCAGCCCGCTTTCCTTTGAGGAAATCTTTCTCATATCACTCATATCAGATGGGGGAGAGCAAGGTAACCAATGACGAGATTACCTCAAGAGGTGCTGTCCGATAAAACTGATTTGGGTCAGGCCGCAGAAAAGAGACTATCAGATGGTCTTCGCATCCTAGCACGGATCATAGCCCGTGCTTATCTGGACTCAAACGGACAGGTAGGCAAAAAAGAAGATATAGCGGATAAGGGGACATATGGAATTCAAAGAACGAGTTAGAGAAGCCAATCTTATTGAAGAGATAGCCAGCCAATATACCCAGCTAATCAAGGATGGGTCAAGACGACTCAAGGGACTTTGCCCATTCCATACCGAGGCCGAGGCAAGTTTTGTGGTTTACCCTGAAACTCAGAGTTGGCATTGTTTCGGCTGTGGCCGAGGTGGGGACGTCTTCGACTTGGTAATGGGTAGGGGAAACCTGCTTTTCCCTGAAGCCCTGACTTGGCTGGCAAAGCGAGCTAATCTGCCCGAACCTTCGCTGTCTCTCGATGATTTAAGACGTGTTGAGGAAGAGAGAGGAATAGAGGATGCCCTCTCAGTGGCAACGGAATTTTACCACCAGCGGCTGATGGAAAATACTCCTCTGGCACGATGGTGCCAGCATTATCTTCATAAGCGAGGCGTCACCTCTGAGTCTATTCAAGAGCTAAAGTTGGGTGTTACTTCAGGCTCAGGTCTTCTGGATTTCCTTCACAGCCAGAATGTCAAAGACGAGACTGCACTGAGAGCTGGCCTTATCAAAGAGCATAGCAGCGGCAAGCTCGTAGACTTTTTCAAGGGGCAGATAACCTTCCCCTGTTTGAAGTTCGGTAAGACAACCTGGCTGGTGGGTAGAGCCATAGGGAACAGCCTCCCCAAATATCTGGGACTTTCTGTTCCTAAATCCCCTTATATGTCCACTCTCAGAATGAGACAGCCAGCGGTTATCCTCGTGGAAGGTCCGCTTGACGCCATCGGACTTTGGCAGTGGGGATATTCAGCCATTGCCCTAATCGGAACCGCCATCAAAGCTGAATGGCTACCACAATTTGGAAAGCTCGACCGTGTTTATATTTG
>DEIJ01000042.1 GCA_002352365.1 Dehalococcoidia bacterium UBA2777
GACATATCCAGGGAAACCCCAAACAAAGTATGGCGGCTCCCCTCTATGCTTCTTTAATACATCCACCCAATCATGAGTGAAACCAATATTAGATACTACTGGAATCCCCTGTGTAAGGTATTTGTCTAGCAATACATCCATCCCGCTTGAGGTAACATGCAGCTCCATCAAACATCCTGCCGCTTGAAACCTCTTCTGCGCGATAATAATCCTAGACACACTTACGCCATCATCTTCCCACATTGCCTCGAGAAGGATACCATTGCCAAATCCACCTTTTTCATTAAATTCCTCTATATAGTCCATCTGGGCATAATGATGATACAAAGTAGTTGAAGCCGCCGGCCCACTGAGGGCCATATGAATTCCTATTTTCACTTTTTTCTCACCTGGCTCTGCCCGAGCCACCTGTGGAATACAGACACTGGCTACCAGAGCCAGTGATAGCCCCACTGCTAAAAGCCCTGCTCCGATCCTTTTCCATGCCTCCTTCATTTCCGCAACCCTTTCTATGTTTTCCACCTTGAATCCTCCCCTCAACATCTTTCACCTTCTCTCCCTGCCAACTCCTCGGTTTATATGATTACAAATACACGGGGGGTTGTCAAGCCTTGCAACGGCGTGTTATGCTTTCACCTATTTACCTAGTAAAGGCGGGGCCACGGTGCGATCATTATATAAGGTATGTATGGGGAATAGGCAAGCCGTTAAATTGGGAGGCATAAGCTGTGGTATAAGCCCCCGCCGACATTATATACACTTTGTCGCCAATCTCAAGCTCGGGAAGTTCCACGCCGGTTGAGATGACATCAAAGCTGTCACAGGCTGGGCCGGCAAGTATGTAGCTGGACGCTTGCCCCTCCTTAGCTACCTCGAGGGGATATTTGATGCCACCGATACTTTCCATCAGGCCATTGAATACCCCTATATCTAAATAGAGCCATCTTTGCCCCTGGCGCACCGCTTTGGCCAACACCGTGGCCACCAGAACCCCCGCCTCACCTACCAGAGCTCTCCCCGGTTCGGCTATTATCTCTGCTTCTCCATCCTCAGTAAAGATTCCTCTCACGGTGCGATTGATTACCTGGGCAATCTCACTGATCTGGGGGACGGGTTTGGTGTATTGGATGGGGAAGCCACCGCCAATATTCAGCAAATGTAACTTTATGCCTTCTCTTTCGGCTAACTCCCACAGCAGTTTACTTTTCTGAATTGCCTCGATCCAGGTCTTAGGATTGGTGCACTGGGAGCCAACATGGAAGGTGATGCCATAGGGCTTAAGCTCTTTCCTTTTCGCTTGCACCAGCAATTCAACACCACGCTCAATATCGATGCCAAATTTTGAAGCCAGTGGCCACTCACTGCCCTCATTGGATACCGCCAGACGAAGGCAAAGGCGCACCCCCGGGGAAAGACAAGCTAATTTCTCCACCTCGGTATATGAATCGAAGGCAAAAAGGCCTACCCCATAGCTATATGCTGCCTCGATGAATGCCTCGCTTTTCACCGGGTTAGAAGAGATGATCTTATCGGGAGGGATGCTTAAATCGAGCAGAAGATTAAGCTCCCCCAATGAAGAGATCTCAAAGCCAGCACCAAGTTCATGAAAAAGTTTCACCACCTCGAGGTGGGGGTTAGCCTTTAAAGCATAGTAAATCTTGGCTTCACCAAGTTCCCCAGACAAGGTTTCATATTTTTGCCGCATCACCTCTTTACTCAGGAAAAGGATTGGCGTCCCTTCCCGGTCGACAATCTCACCAATGACTTGGGGAGAAAACCAAGCTTGTCCCGACTTAAGCAATGGCTTAAGCTCCTCTCTGGCTGAATTCCTTTGCCCGCCCACAGCAGTTTTTGTATTTTTTGCCACTGCCGCAGGGGCAGGGATCGTTACGCCCCACCTTTTTACCCCTTTTGCCGGCAGGGGAAGTTAGCCCTTGAGGGGGTTTTGCTTCTTTGCTCGCAATAGTTACATGGTAGATGGAATGCACTATATCGTGCCAGATATTAGCCAGGAGGCTCTGGAATAGGGCATGCCCCTCTTTTTTATAGGCAATGAGAGGGTCAGTATGGCCCACTGCCTGAAGTCCGATCCCTTGGCGGATATGTTCCATCATAGTCAAGTGCTCTATCCACAGATTATCGATGATGCGAAGCATCACTAGCCGCTCCAGCAGCCTCATATTCTCCGCACCGAGTTGTTGCTCCTTCTCCTCGTAGAGATCCTTGGCGCACCCGATAAGCTTCTGCTCTATCTCCGGCAAGCTCAGCTCGGAGAGAGAATGATTTAGGGATGAAGGCAAGGGGAAAATACTAACCATGTTCTCCACCAGACCATCTATATCCTGCTTGTCACCAAGGTGAGCATCTACCAAGGCTTCAATCTCTTGCTGAATCATGTCTTGGATATTTGCCTTCAAGTCAGCGTGGGTGAGGATTTTCTTCCTCTCGGCATAAATTACCTCGCGGTGCTTATTCACCACATCATCGTATTCTACTAGATGCTTGCGAATGTCAAAATGGTAGCCTTCCACACGAACCTGCGAGTTCTCAATCGCTTTACTCACCCAGGAATGCTCGATGGGGGTAGCCTCGCCCATTCCTGCCCATTCCATAACGCCTTTAATTCTTTCGCCGCCAAAGCGGTGCACAATATCATCTTCCAAGGAGACATAAAAGCGGGAACTCCCCGGGTCTCCCTGCCGTCCCGAGCGCCCCCGGAGTTGATTATCGATGCGCCTTGCCTCATGGCGTTCGGTACCAATAATATGAAGCCCACCAAGCTCAACCACTTTGTTGTGCTTCGCCAGCCACTCCGCTTCATTCTGCACTTCGGGATTTCCCCCCAGGATAATGTCTACTCCTCTTCCTGCCATATTAGTGGCCACAGTCACTGCCCCGGGACTACCCGCCTGGGCAATAATATAGGCCTCCTTCTCATGATACTTGGCGTTCAGCACCTCGTGAGATATTCCTTTTCTTTTCAACAGCTCACTCAATCGCTCTGATTTCTCAATGGACACTGTGCCCACTAACACTGGGCGCCCAAGTGTATGAAGCTTATCTATTTCATCGGCTACAGCCAGGAACTTGGCCTCCTCGGTTTTGTAGATTTGGTCTGCATACTCAGTGCGAATCAGGGGCACATTTGTGGGGATAACCACCACCTCAAGCTTATATATTTTATGGAACTCTTCTGCTTCAGTGACCGCTGTGCCGGTCATGCCGGCCAGTTTCTTATATATGCGGAAATAGTTCTGGAAGGTTATCGTAGCTAAGGTTACACTTTCCCGCTGTATCCTGACCCTTTCTTTGGCTTCGATCGCCTGATGCAGTCCTTCAGAGTATCTTCTGCCAAACATCAATCGTCCAGTGAACTCATCGACTATAATAACCTGACCATCCTTTACCACATAGTCGCGATCTCGCCTATAAAGGGCATGCGCCTTGAGTGCACTCTCTAGGTAGCGGGTGAGGGTATAGCTTTCCGGATCATAGAGGCTGGGGGATTTGAGCAAACCTTCAATTTTCAGCATCCTCTCCAGTTTGACAATGCCATCATCAGTAAGATTCACTGCCCGCATCCTCTCATCGATGACATAATCTTCACCCCGGGACAGTTGGGAGACAAGTTTAGCAAAGGTATAGTATTTTTGCGCTGCCTCCTCAGCAGCACCGCTGATAATTAGTGGGGTGCGAGCTTCGTCGATGAGGATGTTATCTACCTCATCCACAATGGCGTAATTCAATGGGCGCTGCACACATTGAGAGAGGTCGAGCACCATATTGTCGCGGAGATAATCAAAGCCAAACTCATTATTAGTCCCATAGGTGATATCAGCCTTATAGGCCTCGTGACGGGAGATAGGGCTAAGGAACTTCCAGCGAGGATCTTCTGAGTCATAAGTCGTATCGTAGAGATAAGAGGTTTCGTGCTGGATGCTGGCTACACTTACCCCTAAGGCATGGTAAATAGGGCCCATCCAGCGAGCATCCCGCTTAGCCAAATAATCGTTGACTGTTACCAGATGACATCCTTGTCCGGAAAGGGAATTAAGGTAGAGAGGGAGAGTAGCCACCAGAGTCTTCCCCTCGCCAGTCTTCATCTCAGCGATCTTCCCTTGGTGGAGAACTATTCCTCCCACAAGCTGCACATCGAAATGTCTCTGCCCTATAGTCCTTTTCGCTGCCTCGCGAACTGCAGCAAACGCCTCGGGCAGCAGCATATCTAATGGCTCGCCATCTTCATGCCTCTTCTTAAACTCGTCGGTCTTAGCGCCAAGCTGGGCATCGGTGAGCCTTTCAAATTCACCTTCCAGAGCATTTATTCTGGCTACTTGAGACCCCAGTTTCTTAAGCTCCTTCTCGTTGGAATCAACTAAACTCGACAGCCACTTGAACATCGCTACTTCCTACTCAAACATCGCTCCCACCGATGATCCAGTATGAATGCGCCGAATTGCCTCGCCCAGGAGCGGCGCTATGGAAAGGACAGTAATCTTTTCCAGCTTTTTGTGCCCAGGGACAGGGATGGTATCGGTGACTACTACCTCTTTTACCTCACTTTGGGCGATCCTTTGAATAGCAGGGCCGGAGAGCACTGGATGAGTGCAACAGGCATATATCTCACTTGCCTTGTGCTCAGTTAACGCAGCCACAGCACTGACCAGAGAGCCGGCGGTATCTATCTCATCATCTACCAGGATAGCGCGCTCCCCATTGACTTCGCCGATGATGTTGAGAGCTTCAGAGCGGTCGGCATTGCCTACTCTCCGCTTCTCGATAATAGCTAAAGAGGCATCAAGCTTCTGAGCGAGATCTCGGGCTCGCTTGGAGATGCCGATATCGGTAGCCACCACTACTAGATCAGCCCATGCTTTCCCCTGGAAATAGTGGCTTAGCAAGTAGAGAGCGGTCAGCTCATCCACGGGGAGATTGAAAAAGCCTTGAATCTGCTCGGCATGTAGATCCACAGTAAGCACCCGATTTGCTCCGGCTACAGTGATAAGGTCGGCCACTAGTCTGGCGCTTATCGGCACTCGTGGCTGATCTTTTTTATCGGTGCGTCCGTAGCCGTAATAAGGGATCACCGCAGTGATTCGCCTTGCCGAGGCCCGCTTCATAGTATCAAGCATAATCAACAGTTCTACCAAGCTTTTATTTACTGGAGAGGAAATTGGCTGGACAACGAACACGTCTCTTTCTCGCACATTCTCCAAAACGCGCACAAAGATATTTTCATTGCTGAACTCAAAGACCTCTGCCTTGCCTAAAGGTATACCTAAATAGTCACATATCCCCTGGGCCAGAGCAGGGTGGGTATTACCACTAAATACCTTCAGCTCGTCAATCATCCCTGCCCTCCTTATGGCCAATCTTCCAAGTAGCCTATGGTTAGTATAACATAGCCAGGACTGCTGAAAAAGTCCGACGAAGTCTTTCAGCGGTCTCTCGTCTCCTTTTTCATGGCAATATACAAGCTAAAGCCAAGCCCACCGTAAACGAATAGACAGCCGCAGATTAACATTATCCAGGCGCCAGTGGGCATTTATTCCCTCC
>DEIJ01000036.1 GCA_002352365.1 Dehalococcoidia bacterium UBA2777
GCCCTTCCAGTGGAACATCCGCTTTAAGGTCGTTGATGTTAACCATTAGTTAACATAATATTAAATATAAACCTTAAAGATCATCTGTTACACTTATCTAATAGCCTGAGACTGCTTAGAAATATAGTGTGAGTCTAAAACACCTGCCGCAAAGCAGACCTGAAGATCTGCACCACATAGATTTGGAGGCGAAGAGTTGAAAAGGGCCAAAATTCCTACAGAAAATCAAGATTAGGTAGCTTGAGCCGAGAAAGGAGAGACAATGGTTGCTCTGGCAGATGGAGCACAAAAAGAGCTCGCGGAGGCAATTTTACCGAATTACTACAGATCCCGCCGTAGCTTTATCTTATGATCATATCCACAAATTCTCCCGGAGATGGATCAAGCGACACACCGCCATCTTTGCCGAGTACACTATCGAATATCATCAAACTCAGAGGATGAAAAAGATGACCTAGTTTTTGTGTCTAATCATTATGCACGCTATGCTACGCGTGCAGCTATTTTTCCCTGAATAGGTGATGTCCCTTACCTGAGCCTCTGTAGCCCGAAACCAACCGTTTGCCTCTCGTTTAAAAAATTCTTCTTTCCGTACTTCAAACCCGTTACATAGTCTTTCCACTCTCTTGGCATCATAAATGCGCCATTCATCGAGCACAGCGGCTTCCCCATAAGGCACGGTTATTAAGATATAGCCATTATCTGTGAGGAGATTATTTAGCCGCTCTATACATCTGATATCTCCATCCCTATCTAATCCTATATGTTCAATTGTAGAGATAATGGTTATTATATCAAAAAACCCCCGGGGCAGCTCGGCAGTTAGAATGTCCCCCCGGATAAACCTAAAGTTGGGGTGCTTTAGATTATAGGGGCGGACGTCTATACCCCAGACCTCAAAGCCAAGACTAGCCAGCATAATAGGGAAGAAGGTCTCACAGCAACCAATATCCAGAATACGTCTCGCCCGCGAATCAATATTAGTTAGCACCCAGGGGTACTCCACTGCCCGTTCAACTTGCTGAATATCACCAAGAAAGGGCCGCGGTTGTATGCCTAACCTCCTCGACAGCTTTACGGCAGCAGGAAGAGTCGCGGTGGGGAGGATTCTCTTAAGCGTTAACAGGATTCCCCGCGGAATAGATATAATCAATCTGGGCCTCCTTTTTCATCGCCTGGTGAATCTTTCCTTTCGAGGATATACAGCCAATGGGTAGCCAGCTTGGGGTAGAATTTCTTGGCGATTTTCAGGCTTAAAAATGAGGGGAGGCATAATGCCTCTTTCACAAAGTAATATAGCCTTACCAGCTTAGAGCGTGGGGATAACATTTGCCTTGGCTCATCGTCAGGGTTTTCTCCCCAGATTAGTTTAGTTACTCTCTGGGCCAATAAATCAATGGCAAACAGCGAAGCCGAGGGATCCACAGGGCAAGAGGCGACAAGATCAAACCCATACTGGGGGAAGAGATTTTCCCATTCGGCTTTAGATATAGTTAGTAGTGGGGCAAATAAGCTAATCAAGTGAGACGAAGATTGCTCGAGCAGAATTGCCTGCCCACCATTTCCCTTGAGTATCCTGCTTATTTCCTTCATTGATGATCCCAGTTCATCTTTTGACGGGAGGTGCTGTAAAGTAGTAATTGTGATAACCATATCGAAAATGTCGCTCCTAAAGGGCAGATAACGAGCCGAAGCTTGAACTACTTTCTCTGTGCCAGCTAGTTTCAATGTAGGCCGGCTGATGTCAATGCCCCAAACATCTTTAGCTCCCCACTCGCGCCAGTAGTCAAACCAATAAGCAGTACCACAGCCGATTTCCAAAATGCTTTTGCCCTGTAGCCGGTTTTTAATTCCCTGGAGGGCATCTTTTTGCCCATATCGAATGTATTTATTAGTAATTGGCCCCGCCCAAGGTATTAACGCACTCTTCTGTTTATATTGAAGTCCGAGGCTTTCCCAATAACTTTTCTGCTCCACAGCTAGGTCACCGATGATATGACGTCCATAAACTCTCGGCTACTTCTATCCCAGCTAAAGTTTGAAGCCCACTTTAGAGCGTTCGAGCTTAACTCTTGTCGCAGTTGGCTATCGGTTAACATCTCTACTATTGCATTTGCCAGTTCGTCTATATTTGAGTAGGGGACCAAGATACCTGTCTCTCTATGCTTTATCGAGTCTCTTAGACCAGGAACATCGTAGGCGATGGCCGGGGTTCCGCAAGAGTTAGCCTCAATTACCGAGATTGCCCACCCCTCCTTCATCGAAGGAGTAACGAATACCCAGGCCTTTTGTAGTATCTCAGCCTTCTCCTTTTCCGATACCTCCCCCACTAATCTGACACAGGAGGTAAGTTCCAACCTGCGGACTAATTCCTTCAGCTCATTATAATCTCCCCGTCCAGCTACTATCAACTCAACCTCAGCTATTTTATTCCTCACTACCTTGAAAGCTTTAACCAGATGGTCTATCTGCTTATACTTTTTAACTCTCCCTAAATATACCACTTGAGGAGTCGGCGCTTTCGGTCCCGAGGTATATGAGTTAGAATCGACCCCATTATGAACGATGGCAATCTTCTGTTCCGGGATTCCTTTGGCCACCAATTCATCCTTCGTGCTCTGGGATACTACCACGAAAGGTGCTTTCTTATAAAAAAGTGGAATCAACTTCTCTGAAAGGTAAATATAAATGGCCAAAGGTAATGATAGCTCTTTAAACAAGATATTGCCATGCAAGTGATGGTCTATGGCTATCACCGGTTTTCTGACATATAATGGCACCAGTAATGGCACCTTGCTTATATCATCAACGACGACATCGAATTTTTCTCCTTTTAACCTCCTCATAAAGTACCCGAAGGCCGCATAATTAAACAAGAATTTGCTCCCCACTCGGATCACTCTAATTCCCTCGATAGTCTCCTCCAGCTTGCAGCCAGGAAACCTAGATGAAACTAAAACAACCTCATGTCCCCGAGCAATCCGTTTGAAGATTTCATGTAGGTGGATTTCGGCACCACCTGCCTCGGGATTGTTTATATCTCGCCAGTTGAGGATTAATATCCTCATTTTATCTCTCTAATATGGCTGGTGAAGACAGCATAGTATACCATGCTTGCGGCTAGCAGGGAAGTGACTTAGCTGATCGGGACACTAAGTTCAAGTAAAATGGTATCACCGAGACAAAGCTAATAATTCCGCAGAGAAGCACCACATTTACTATCTGAGTAATGCTAGAGTGGAACAAACTTATTAGCCCCAGCTCTAAAATTATCACTACTAATAGAGGATAGGCTATCTTGGCTTGATTTAATGACAGGGAGTAGTTAACCACCAGGAAGGAGAGGGCGAAAAAGAACATGGCCAACCCATATTTGAACAAAAATGGCGTTGCCAAGGGATATTTATCTCCAAAGAGGGAGCCTACGATGAAATGGGGGCAAAGCAAATAAACTATAGCCACTCCCCCACCTATAAGCAAAGTATAAATGGCTGCCTTTCGCAACAGAAATCGCGTCTTGCCCCCAACCTCAAAAAGCCCTGATGTTTTGGGAAACATCGCTACAGCTACTCCGGCAGGGGCGTAAAGGACTATCCTTCCCAATACCGAAATGGCGGAGTAATTTCCCATACTCTCTGGGCTGAGATAATGCTTTGCCAAGATCACATCTATGTTGGTTAATACCGCAAAGGAGAAGATAGCGAGAAAGGTTAAGCCAGTATAGGAGAAGAGGCCGCCCAGTTCACTTTTCTGATTGCCTCCTCTGGCCAAATCCTTGAGAGAGAGTAAGGTTACTAAGAAGACTATAAAATAAGCCAAGGGAAAGGCAATTAGCCCACCGTAGATCTCTAAACCTAGGTAGACAAGTAGGATGGCGAGAAAAAGCTTTAGCAAGGCCCATAAAGCAGCACTAAAACCTAATGGCAAAAATCTCTGTAGCCCCTGTAGCACCCCCCAATTTACTGGCAGAGCGAAGGCCAAAATGAGTGAAGAGAATGGGACGACGAGATACCATCCATTGTCTATATTAAGAAACCCTGAAATCAGTGGGGTGAGCCCAGTTAGGATGAGAAATAACACCGAGCCAAGCAGAATGGTTCGCCGCAGAGAGAATTTCCATAGATAGCTTACCCCCCCAGGGTTATTTTGGGCGTTGAACTTAGCGGTGAACTTAGTGATCGAAGTTTGGAAGGCCTGGGACATTATCATGGTTATGGTAAGCAGGGAGGTAAGGCTGAACAATATGCCGTATTGGGCTGGGGTTAGCAACATACCCATAGCAAGCTGGTAGAGATAATTGAAAGCCCCTGCCGCTAAGCCAAAAGCAACCATTATGGTGCTATGTCTGGTCAGATCATCTGCCTTCGCCCTTTGTTTGATCAAGCTTAGCCTGGGATGCATTTTCTCCTTAACTTACCATTTTGTTCTGCTCAAAGCAACAAATTTTTGTCCTTGTTAAATCTCCCCCATCTTCTTAGAATAAGGAAGGCTTTTTGTTGAACATGGGGGGGAAAGCACCACAAAGATTTTCCTGGCGTGGTATCACTGAAATCGCCATCCTGGTTTCGGTTACTTTGCTGGTGGCGAGCAATTGGTTCAATCCGGCATTGCCTAAGGGACACGATGCTGTTGCCGACATATCAGTAGCTGAGGCTGCTAGGCAGGCTATCTTTGGTTACCACCTAATCCCGGGGTGGGTTGACCATTGGTATTTAGGTTATCCTTTATTTTTCGTCTCCCCACCACTCATTAATCTGTTACGAATAGGGCTGAGCCTCCCTTTAGGATGGGTGGTGGCCAGCAAGTTACTCTATGGACTATTTTTTGGGCTTAGTGGTGTTTTTGCCTACTATTACGTCCACCGGATAACGGGAAATAGGTATGCCTCTTTTATCGCCGGGCTAGTTTATACCTTCTCCTCCTTTCACTTAACTGAAGTGGTCTTTGAGGGCCACTATGGTATTGGGGCAGCATATATGTTGATTCCCCTGGTGCTCTTGAGCTTGGAGAAGGCGATCAAAAGATGGACTACTAGAGGCATCGCCATTGCTGGGATTCTTGTTGCCCTGTTAACCTTAACCCATCCTCAGGCATTCCCCCTTCTAGTTGGCCCGTTCGTGGTGCTGTTTTGCCTGTTTCACTTCTGCCTGGCGGCTAGGCAACAAAAGCGCAGAGTCTTGCTAAGCAGTTTGTCAGTATTTTTACTTGGCCTGCTGCTCAGCGCCTTTTGGTGGTTCCCTCTGTTTGGGGAAATAGGCTATTTTCACTCAGTCAAATTTTCTGATTTGCCACCATATGATCCCACCTTCCTTCAGCTGATAAGTCTGCGCCCAAGTGGCTCCTGTTGCGCCCCCTTTACCACTTTCGCTGCTTCAGGCTCTATCTTTATTCAAATCCTCCAGCTTTTTCCCACGGTACTTGCCTTCTTGGGACTGCTTTTAAATTATAAAAATAAATATGCTTGGTTCTTCGTCATTGCCGCACTGGGGGGGATTTTTTTAGCCTGGGGGCCTACCTCCTCACCGATAAACCTCTATGGAGCAGCTTCCGACTACTGGCCCTTTTTTGATAGAATAAGAACACCGCAGAGGTTTTTACTCTTCACCTGTTTCGCTTATGCTGCCTTAGCCGGCTTAGGGGTAAAAAGCATTGTAGACAGAGTTAAAAAACCTAGACCCTCAGTCATAATTGTGGTCATCTTAAGTCTATTGGTAGTAGCAAATACCTGGCAGGAAGGCCGAGAAGCCTTTGAAAGTTTTGAGTTGACCCCAGATCAAGAGCAAGCTATCGAGTGGTTATCGGAGCAAGATGAGGGTAGATTGATGGTGCTCCCGCCTCAAACCTGGATATACTCCCCCCAATTGCGGAACATTGTCAATCCCATGTGTTATACTTGGCTCCATGGCAAGCAAACGGTGCATGGGGGCACGCCAGCCCTAGCCCCAAAGTGGACCGGGGCCTTTTTGGAGGAAATATACTCCCATTGGACGACAGAATCGCAGCCGACAAATATTGGCGGAGTATTAGATGTGCTTGGGGCAAAATATGTGGTAATCGACAAAACAGTTCCCGCTTCTGCTTGTTATGTTTTGGATAGCTCTTTCACCAAGCACTGGGAATCCGAGACTATAGATATTTATCGGCATGATGATCCCTACCCCAGAATTTTTGCTACTGTCCCTACACATCAGGAGACTATAACCGGTGGCGATAAGGTGATGCGGGAGGGGAATCAAGATATTGAAATAACTCGGAGCTCCGATTATGTTAAAGTCGGCGACTGGAGCTGGAAGGTCGATTGTACCTTCAACAAAAAGGGACAAGATCGATTCGCTGTAGGCATCCCTGTCCATCTGCCCCAGGATACCACCACTGTTTCCTTTTGGTACTATTTGCCGCAATCCCTTCCTCAGGCTATGCTAGGGGTTCATCTCCGTGAATTGGATAACAGCAAGTATTTCCATAACCCCATTGCTGATATGTCAGCAGGCTGGCACGAGGTGGAGGTCCCTCTATCTATGGTTTATTCGAGATGGTCAACAGATGAGAACATGCGTTTAGATAAAAGCCAAGTAGCCGATATCTGGCTCGGGGTATATGAAACAAAGGATGATGAAAACCCATCGAGCTTTTCAATTTATTTTAGCCAAGTTAGCCTACATAGTGAGAGAATAGAAAGAGTAGACTTTACCTTAATACAGCCGGGCAAATATCACCTTCAGCTGAATTCGACCCAGCCTTTACGTTTAGTCCTCGCTGAGTCTTATTATCCCGGTTGGGTGGCCAAGATAGATAATAAGGTCATCCCCTCGGAGAGAACCTACGGCTTTCTAAATGGCTGGCATTTGAATGAGACAGGAGAATATGATCTCACCTTGGAATTTACCAAAAGCGGACAGAGGAAATTAGGCCAGGGTTTGACCCTGCTAACCATGATAGGGATGTTACTTTTGTTTGTCAGCCGAAGAGTTAAAACGAAGTGGCTCATAAAGTTTACCCACCATATTTCCACCGGCTAATCCGAACGTGTGCCTTTCAGGCCATTGGGTTAGCTTTGATATACATACTTATCGCCTGTCTAATATCCTTGTCGAAGCATTGGTCATATAATACCTATGCTTTTGACCTGGGGATATTCAGCCAATCTCTATGGTATACCATGAAGGGGAACGTCCTCTACAACTCGCCAGAGGGGATGTCCCATTTTGGCTATCATTTTCAGCCCATCTTATTGCTGCTATTGCCTATTTTCCGAATTGCGCCATATAGTGAGACACTGCTGGTGATTCAAAGCATTGCTCTTGGTGGCAGCGGCTATCTGATCTATCGGCTAGCTGCAACTTTGGGTTTAGAACATAAAATGGCTCTCCTTGTGGAGGTTTTCTTCCTCTCCTCCCCGTTAGTCCACGGGGTAAATTTCTATGACTTTCACCCAGTGGCTTTAGCTGTGCCAACACTTCTGGTCATGATTTTAGGCCTTAGGGGGCGAAGATGGGTGGTTTTTGGGGTGGGCTTGACTCTTTCTTTAATGACTAAGGAAGATGTAATTGTGGCCCTAGCTGTATTTGGTGGGGTTATGCTACTTGCCCAATATTTGAAAGGCAACCGGCTGCGGAAGGCATATCTAGCGATTTTTCTGTCAAGTTTGGCTATGGGGATAACAGCCATGGTTGTCGCCAAAATCGCTTCGGGGCAGGATATCCCTCCTATGCTGAGGTGTATAACTGAGAGGTGGCCGTATCAAGATAGACCATTCGATATCGCCACGGCCGAGGCATTTGGCAACTTCTTTAGCCTGGAGTCGATATTCCTATTCCTCAGCTATTTTCTACCCCTCGCTTTCCTCCCTCTGCTCTCACCACTGTGGATCTCACCGGTGCTGTTTAATGTCGGTAAAGACATGCTGGCAGCATACGAGGGACAGAAGCAGCTAATTCAATACACTGCACCGGCGATACCATTTCTATTCGCCGCGCTGATAGAGACTTTGAGAGCAAGGCTAAGTCTGTGGATCACAAAGGGGAAAAAGTGGTTACTTATAGCTATCGTGGTGATGTCGTTTTCATTGAGCTTACTTTTTGACTTTATACACTTGCCTCAGGGCGTTACTTTTGGAGCCCCCGCTATGCCGGGGGTACATGAAGCAGCTACCACCAGGATCATCAGTTTTATACCCGATGGAGTCACTGTAACTGTCCCTAATCATATTTTCCCTCATTTGTGCACCCGGACATATACCTACTTGCCAGACGGTCCGGGTGATGGGAAGCTAAATTCAGAGTATGCCATAATAGACCTACAAAATATGGATAGCTATCAAGATAAAGCCTCGGGGCGGAGTATAAATTGGGAAAGGCATTTCAGCACCGAGTATGGGGTGATATTGCGCCTTGATGATATAATCTTGCTCAAGCGAGGAAATTAAGTGAAAAAATTCCTTTCCCCAACTCGCCAAGCCATTGCGCTAGCTATAGCATATGCACTTATCGCCTGTTTGATATCTTTAACCAAGCATTGGTCATACCACACCTATGCCTTTGACCTGGGGATATTCAGTCAATCCTTATGGTATACCCTAGAGGGGAATATCCTCTACAATTCACCAGAGGGGATGTCACACTTTGGCTATCACTTTCAGCCCATTCTGTTATTACTGGTACCTATATTCTGGCTGGCGCCGCATAGCGAGACGTTGCTTATCGTTCAGAGCCTTGCCCTGGGGGGGAGCGGCTATTTGGTGTATAAGCTCGCTCAAGCCCACAACTTGGCACCTAGGAATTGTTTACTTGTAGAAGGACTATTCTTTATTTCACCTTTACTTCACGGGGTGAACTTCTTTGATTTCCATCCTGTGGCATTAGCCATACCTACCTTGCTCATCATGATCTTGGGCCTCAAGGAGCGTAAGTGGCCAATGTTTACCATTGGTCTAATCCTTTCGCTAATGATCAAAGAGGATGTGATTGCAGCACTTGGTGTGTTCGGTGCGGTTATGCTACTTAGGCAATATTTGAGCCATAAGAGAATAAACAAGGCATATGTGGCGATATTTTTCTCTAGCATAGCCGCCGCCACATTAGCGATAATATCGGCAAGATTAGCTTCTGGCCTAGAGATACCCCCGCTACTGGAGCTGGGCAAGTTTAGATACTCTTACATTACTCAACCACCCGGGGCAGCAATATGGGGGGCATTAGGCTGTCTGTTTAGTTGGCAATCGATGTTTTTGCTGCTTAGCTATTTTCTTCCTCTCCTCTTTCTGCCGCTAGTTTCACTCCCTTGGGCTGCTCCGGTGATTTTCATCCTGGGTAAAGATATGTTAGCCTCAGAATATTGGCAAAAGGTTTTACATCAATACCCAGCGCCAGCAATCCCTTTTCTGTTCATGGGGTTGATATACGCCTTGAGTAGTCAAAAGACAACAGATAACAAGCAACAGATGCTGTCGGCTGGAGTTAGCCGGATGCGGCAGGTTTTACCAATCGTGGCCATCGTAATGGCTGTGCTAATAAACCTGCACCCAACCAGCGTCTTCAGAGAGGTGAGACTTCCCCAATTGCATGAGGAGGCAACCGAGATAATTTTGAGCCTGGTACCCGACGGAACTACGGTAACTGTCCCTCGCCAAATTTTTCCCCACCTATGTACCAGAACTCACACCTATTTGCCTTATGAGTGGAATAAGCCTAATAAGCTTACTGGAAAATATGGGCTCCAAGAGGTAGACACGGAATATGTAATAGTCGACCTGCGCCATATGGAAAGCTACCATATTGGCTCGTGGGAGGAGAATATATACTGGGCGGATTATATTGAAGGCAAGTATGGACTTGTGGCTAATATTGATGGCATAAGCTTACTAAAGCGAGGCTATAGCGGCGCCCCGGTTGTAACTGAGCTGGATGCCACTTCAGGGCTTAACGCCACAATCTTCATAGGGAAAGCTTTCAGCCACAAGGTGGTGGAATTCCAATTCTTACCACCAATCCAAGGGGATTTCACCTCAGGGAGTATAATACCTGGGATTGTGCCTGATGAGGGATGGTCAATGTACCTTAGCGGATATATTTATGCCCCCAAAGGCAGTATAAGCGAGTTTCATCTTGGTGGTGATAGTAGTGCCCTGTTACTTGTAGATAGCAAGTATACTCTTTACGAACCTGGCATTTGTCCTTATCAGTCTTCCTTGAGGCTTGCTTTAGAAAAAGGTTTCCATAAAATTGAGCTTTACTACATAAAGAACAATGAAGCGGGGCATCTGAGCTTTGACCCAGGGAATTCTACCCTGTATCGCTCACTGCCACCAGGAGCTAGCTTAGCAAATTCACAGCTGATAGTGGCTGAAGGATGGGTTAAGACAATCATCGAGGTAGCTGGCACTAATAGTAAGAAGACGTTAATTACTGAAAGTCCACTCCAGCAGGGCTCAATCTATGTTGATCCTGCTGAGTTCTCTCCCGCGCTCTCCTCGCTGGGGGATAACTTGACTATAAATATAAGGACTAAAATAACCTTGGATAAGGATATGGTGGCCAGGTTTACTTCCTTTGCAGATGAATATCTATTGATAAGTATTGATGGCAAGCCAGCTTTGGAGATTACCCCTTTCTCGGCAAGGGGGGGTGAGATCAACTTGCCAGCCGGTGAACATACCGTGGAGATACAGCTTAATAAAGCCAAGGATGACGAAGGCTTACTCTATATCGCCTGGGAGATAATACCCTGCTTACAGTTTCTTCAGCCGCCCTCGCCCAGTGAGGCTCTTGCTTGAACGAAAGCAATAAACTCCTCAAGCAACCGGGAAACTAATCTCTGTTTATGATAAGCGCAGTAGAAACTTCGCCTTAACTTGAGCCCCTCAACACCAACCACCTTGAGAAGGCCTAATGACAGGCTCTTTTTGATCGCCAGATTTGATACAAAGGAGATGCCCACTTTCGCTTCCACTGCGGAAACGATAGCCTGGGTGGTGCCTAGCACTAAGTTTGGCGAGCAACGCTTGAGGTCAAATCCCGCCTCGAGGAGCAAAGACTCAAGATTACGCTGTGTGCCTGAGGTTTCCTCACGAAAAATCAGTGGCTCCCCTTCCAACTCTAAAAGGGAAATTTCTTCCCGCTGAGCGAAGGGATGCTCCGGAAATACGATGAGAACAATTTCATCCTCAGCTACCTTGAACGAATCCAGCCTCTCACCTTGCGGCGCTATGCCACAAAATCCCACTTCATATTCACCATCTCGTACCTTGGCGATGACGCCATAGGAATCGAATACTGCCACCGAGGCGCTAATCGCCGGATGCAGAGACTTGAATTCTCCCAAGAGAGGAGGGATGATGAATTCACCTGGTATGGTGCTGGCAGCGATAACCAGCCCACCTACTACCTCATCGCGCAGTTGATCGAGATCATGTAAAAGATAACCACGCTCCTGTTCGACAAACTTAGCAAAACGGTATAGTCGCTTCCCTGTCTCGGTCATGCTAATTATCTTTTCTCCTCGGTTAAGCAAGCGGACCCTGAGATCACTCTCTAAACGCTGAATCTGAAATGAAACCGCGGGCTGACTAACTCCTAGCCTTCTAGCTGCCTCGGAAAAGCTCCCCAGATCAGCCACCTCCAAGTAGGTCCTCAGATAGTCGAGGTTCATAACACCTCCACCATATACCTCCACGATCTAAAGAGATTATACCACAAAGGTACCGTTCACCAACCCTCTCCCTCCAGGGGAAGGGAGATTGCAGTCAGCAGCTAAGCGCTGATGGC
Organism: Dehalococcoidia bacterium UBA2777; assembly: GCA_002352365.1. GTDB lineage: Bacteria > Chloroflexota > Dehalococcoidia > UBA2247 > UBA2777 > UBA2777. The sequence goes on from DEIJ01000036.1 coordinate 11,763, forward strand.
TGACGGCTTACTAGATATTGTTTAGGATTTCGTGCTTAGAATTTAGGATTTAATCCGCATTTTACGCTTCGTCCTGAGATTCTAACCCGAAGGGTTTATGCGCAACTATTTAGGACGCTATATATAGTTGCGATAAGTGATGGGACATGCCTGTTGGAAATAAAAGGAGCCTTGCATGGTGAGCGATTTTCGGCTAAAATGGTTTTTGGCACTCTTAGCCGGCGAGCGCTAATTAGTGTGCCCTCCAGAATGGGTTTTGCAGCGGTAATTATAGTTAATTACAGAATTCCTCGCAATCCCCCTGGAGGGAGGGGTTTCCTTAAGAATAAGATGGCGAAAAGGTGAAAGCTATTTGCTTTGGCGGCGAACTTCGCCAGAAACAAACGGACGCGAGAAGGGCTCTGTGGACAAGATCGAGGAACAACCAACTGGAAGGTGTGAAGCTCCAAAGGCAACAGCCTACAGGCTCATACGTTGCTGATTCGGCAAGTTTTGAGAGAAAGCTTGTAATTGAAATTGACGGTGGGCAGCATAATGAGGTTTTCACCCCAGCTAACCTCTCCCATCAAGGGAGACGGATTTGAGCGGAGATTTTTGCAAGATACTCTAATTAAGGGATGTAAGAATAATCGAGGAGGTGAGGAACTTGCCCATTTATGAATATGAATGTACTCGTTGTTCCTTCCGACTGGAGCTAAAGCAAGGCTTTGGTGAGACATCATCACTGGCTTGCCCCCGGTGCGGAGGTGATACTAGGCGCATATTCTCACCGGTAGCCATAATTTTCAAAGGGCCAGGTTTCTACTGCACTGACAATCGCAGAGACGGTGACCAGCCGTCAGACGAACCTGGGATGAATGTGACCACAGGTGATGCTGAAGTACAAAAAGAGGTGGTGGATAAAGCGGCAAAAAACGATGGGTAGCAGAATGCCATATTTGGCATTGTGATAAGATCATACGATGCACTTCAGCCTTGGTTTCCGGCTGGGTTAGTTTTCCTGCCATCTTTCTCGCTTAACCCTGTCTACGATATGATTGATCATTGCCTCTATCGGCGCCTCCTGCCCGAAAAAACCACTAATGCCTATCTCTTCGAGTTTGGGTTTGTCTTCATCTATAACCCGCCCCCCAGCTACTACACAGATATCACTGGCGTTGTTCTCTTTAAGCAACTCCACCACTTTAGGAAAGAAAATCATGTACAGGTGGTCGTTCAGATAGCTTAAGGCGATAACATCAGCATCTTCCTCTATGGCTGTTCTTACGATATGCTCCGGGGTATTAAATTTGCCCAAGTAAATGACTTCCATCCCTGCCTTCCTCAATTCATTGGCCAAGAATATTAACCCTCTATCATGACAGTCAAGGCCAGGCATGGCTGCCACTACTCGTATCCTCCTTAACGAAGTCTCCATTTTCAACTCCTCTTCCCATTTGGGGGGCAAAGTAGTTAGAACGGATATTGGATCATGTCGAACGGGTCATAGCTGGCACCATGTGCCTCTCGGATTACCCCCAATATCTCCCCCAATGTAGCTTCAGCCTTAAGTGCCTGCTTGATCGCTGGAACCAAATTGTGCCTCTCCCCTTCCTTAGCCTCACTGCGCAAATACTCCAAGGCATTCTTCGTCCTCGCTTTATCACGGGTTTCCTTCAATCTCTTTATCTCTTCCTCCCGCTTTTCCGAGGTGGCTATCTGCTCCTCCAGAGGTCTATCTCGGCCAACTCTGATCGGCACCTCTTGTTCCTTAGGGATTACAAACTCATTTAAGCCCACTACTATCCTTTTCTTTTGCTCAATTTCTACTCGCTCCTTAATGAGTTCTTTCTCTAACTCTTGGCGCAGCCAACCCGACTCGGTGACTTTTATCGCCCCACCCATCTTTTCAATTTCATCAATTATTTTCTCCATTTCCTCCTCCATCTTGGAGGTGAGCCTTTCCACATAATAAGAGCCACCTAAGGGGTCGGCGGTAGCTGCTACCCTGGCTTCATAGGCTAGGATGTTGTGAATATTGAGCGAGGTCAGCGCCGAGTCCTCGGTGAGTATATAGTAGCCTTCATCATATCCTGCGGGATCAAATGACTGCAGCCCCGCCAGGACACAAGCGAGCGACTGAAGGGTAACCCTGATGATGTTATTCGCTGGCTGCGCCGCAGTCAATGAATGGCCTGAGGTATGGACAGAGAGGTACAGTCGCTGAGATTGGGGATTTTTGGCCCCGAATCTTTGCTTCATAATTTTGGCCCATATTCTTCGCGCCGCTCTGAATTTAGCTATCTCCTCAAAGAAGTCGATATCACAGGCACAGCCAAACAGATTTACCCGGGGGGCAAATTGGTCTATATCATAGCCACGCTCAAGCATGCGATTGATATATTCCAGCATGATGGCGACAGTGAATGCCATCTCTTGGATTGCATTCGCCCCCTTCTCATGGAAATCATATGCATTTGGTGCTATGGGGTGCCATCTCGGAGTATGAATAATGGAGTATTCAATAACATCAGTGGCTAATTTCGCCGCTAGATCCAGGGGCCGGGCATTGATATCATACATTGAGTATACTAAATGAATAGGCTCATTCAGAATCGAGCCACTGAGTTTTTTCAGGTCGTAACCTTGCTCCTCAGCAGCGGTGACAAAAGCGGTGTATATCACTGTGGCTGCCATGGAAGGATTGTTAAAGGAGATACTCACATCCTCCAATGAAATCCCATCGAAGAGTTCATACATGTCACCAAGGCAAACTAATGATACCCCGCTAACTCCAGCATACCCTTTAGCTAGAGGATGATCCGGGTCTATTCCCTGATGGGTGATCGTATCCCCGAAACAATACAGCCCCGTCTCACCATGCTCAATTAGATATTTGTACCTTTGGTTAGTATCTGAAGCGGAACCAAGACCGGTAAATACCCGCCTCGTCCATAGCTTCCCCCGATACATATCGCTCCAGATACCCCTGGTAAAGGGATATTCACCGGGGTTACCCACATCTTGGGCATAATCAAGTCCCTCCGCGTCTTCAGGAGTATATACCGGCTTTATCGGGATTCCCGCTGAGCTTTCGGTGGTGGAGCACCCTTCAAAGCGTCGGGCTGGCTTTATTCTCTGTTTGGTTTCCATTCGAATCACCTCCGCAAAATAAGCGCGTCTAAGAAAATCCCCCCTAAGCGGCAACTATTTCATTGGTAGACTTCTCTACGCAAATATAGTCCAATTTCACTCCACTGTCAAAGGGGGTTTAAAGCTCAAACTAGCAGCCCTTTGATACGCTATCAGAGTATGATACAATTCACTATACGAGTTGTTACCTAGGTTGTGGATGTAGGGAAGAAATCACCACAGACCAAACAGCGCGGGGTGCTCATCAACCACCGCAGCTGAAAATATTTAATACCAGGGGGTGCAGGTTATGGATTGGCAAGAAGGATATAAACGGAAGGTGATTTCTGCCGAAGAGGCGGCAAAGCTTGTCAAATCGGGTGATCGGGTAGTATTTACCGCCGGCAGGGAAGCCTTTGCCGTGGGGCTCGCTCTGGCAGCCAGAAAAGAAGAACTCAACAATGTAGAGGTTTTTGTGCCTACTCCAGGGTATGACTTTGGCTGGTATGACCCTGGTTGGGAGGAGTCCTTCAATATAACCATAATGATGCCTACAGCAGTATGCCAAGAAGCAGTTGATGCCAGGAGATGTGATGTTAACTTTGGTACCGTCGTTCCCTTCTATTTCGAAAAAGAAGCCGAGGTGAGACCACCAGATGTTATACTCGCTGAAATATCGTCCCCAGATGAAAAGGGTTTTTGTAGCTTCGGGCAATCGCTGTGGAATAAGAAAAGGCATATTAAACGAGCCAAGCTGGTAATAGCTGAGGTAAATCAAAATTTGATCAGAACCTATGGCGATAATTTTATCCATGTGTCCGAGATAGATTACTTCGTGGAGCATATACCCTCGGGAGCTGCCCCAGGGGCGGGGAGCCTTGCTGGGAGAACTAAGAAGCAGCCTGAGCCTTACCTCAAGGATATCGCCGGATATATAGGCTCGCTTGTCAAAGATCGCGATACGCTCCAAATCGGTGTAGGTAGAACCACAGAGCCATTGGTGGGGCTGGGGCTACTAGATAACAAATCTGATCTTGGCTTTCACTCCGAGGCCACACCCCCGGGAATAATAACCCTAGTGAGGGAAGGGGTAATCAATGGGAAATACAAAACCCTGAATCCAGAAAAGGTAGTGGTAACCTCATTAGGGGGAGGCACCAGAGAGGAGATGGAATGGGCAAATAATAACCCCCTATTTTGGCTGGTTGATGTAGCTTATCTTGAGGACATAAGAATTATTGCTGAACATGATAACATGGTAGCCATCAACAACGCCCTGGCAATAGACCTTACCGGTCAGATTGCTGCTGAAGCTTTAGGAACACGTATGTTAAGTACAGCTGGGGGGCAAATACCTTTTGTCTTCGGTGCCTTGCTAGCTAAAGGGGGGCGTTCTATCACTGTGCTTCCTTCTACAGCTCAAGGTGGTAAGGTCTCCCGCATTATGCCAACGCTGCCCCCAGGGACAGCAGTAACTATACAGCGTAATTGCGTTGATTATGTGGTTACTGAATATGGCATCGCTCACCTGTGGGGGAAATCAATGCGGCAGAGAGCTCAGGAGCTCATCGCTATTGCCCACCCCGACCTCCGCGCTGAACTAAGTAAAGAAGCCCAAAAACTTTTCGGATCGTAAAATGCCAATGACTATAGAACCCATCGGTGAGGTAAGATGTCAAATCAAACAACCAATACGGCAGGGATGGGGAAATGTAGTCTCCGAGCTGGTATTAAAGCCCGAATTTGCCGAGACAACAGAAGGTTTAGAAGGATTTTCTCACATTATCGTCCTCTTTTGGATGCATAAAGTCTACCCCCATCCCTCCCCGTGGGGTAAGATACATCCTCGAGGGAGACAAGACCTTCCTCTGGTGGGGTTATTTGCCACTCGGAGTCCAATTAGGCCAAATCCAATAGGGATGGCCACAGTTAAGCTACTTGAGCGCCAGGGGAATATATTAAAGGTTATCGGCCTTGATGCCATCGATGGCACACCTATTTTAGACATCAAGCCCTATCTTCCCGAGAATGATTATGTGGCCACAGCAAAGTTTCCCGACTGGGTGAGGTGGGGAGAGGGAAAGTGAGAGCTCATTATGGCTATGCAGATGGGACGGGAGAATATTTTATTATTATTGACACCGATAAGTGTGATGGCTGTGGTGAATGCGTAGCTGCTTGCCCGGAAAATGTCTTGGAAATGGCTGAAGATGACTACGGCAAATTGGTAGCCAAGGTCAAAGATGAGATCATAACCACCTTAGGCTATATATGCCCTGGGTTCAAGGTATGTAGCCAAAGGGAAGTAAATTGCCGGGCCAGATGCAAACACGATGCCATTGCTCACACCTGGTAATGAATATATTATTAATGCCCTAACTGAGTAGCGTATATATTAGAATAGAGTGAGTCGATTGAGCAGTGATGATATTTTGTCAATTCTCGGACATCAATTAACCGAAATTCCCCCCTCAGGTAGGCTTCAAGATCAACAAAGCTGGTATGGAGCCCCAGGTCGCAAAGTAAGTGGGCGTCTGAGTTCTGAACTAACGGTATGTTTCTTTCTTCAGCAATCTGGTAAGCCAGAGGAAATTTACCGCGATTACTGCCAAACTCAACAGCATCAAGTTTCACCTGATTGGTGTACTCGAAAGGTGTGCGAGGATGTGCTAGTATGTAGTAGTCCTTGCCAAATGCCGATATGCGCAGGATGTGATGATTCCCCCAGTCGATTTCTTCACCGGGCAGGATTATTACCCCGAAGTCCTCAGCGTACTTAGCTGCCTCACAGCCCAGGGAGAAGTCATTATGCTCAGTTATAGCTATTCCATCAAGCCCCCTCTTTTTCATCATCTTTACTATCCTCCCTATGCTGTCTCTGGTGATCTGGCTCGGTTTGGTTATGCATGAGCCTTCGAGAGGATGGGTATGTAGATCAAACCTTAGGGCGCATCCATTTCTATAGTTCATTTCAGGCCCTCCTGCAAATACACCTAACAGTATAATCCACAACGAGCCAATGGTAAAGAGACGGTAGATTGCCTTTGGCCCAATTGTTGACATTTCATCATACCATCTAGTAAGATAACCAATACTGCTACGATGGTGAGAATTGGGCTTGTTTCTGATACCCATATTTCTAAGAAAGATATCACCGAACTCCCTCCACAGGTGATAGATGCCTTTGCCGGGGTAGAACTTATCCTCCATGGTGGTGATATCTACCTTCTTGAGGTTCTAGATGAGCTCGAGGCTATAGCCCCAGTGCTTGCTGCCCGAGGAAATGGTGATATTTGGTTGCCCGAAGACCCTCGCCTGAAAGAGAGCCAGGTGCTAAACATAGATGGGGTAAGCATCGGGTTAACTCATAGCTTAGATTATCCTGAGCCTGTGTGGAGAAGCTTCGAGGCGGCGATGAAATCGGAATTCGGTGGCCGGGTGGATATCTTTATCTTTGGTGGTAGCCATAAGGCAATGGTTGAGACCTATAAAGGGGTTCTCTTAGTGAATCCGGGCAGCCCCACTCTCCCCCTAGGATTTCGACGGCTGGGTACTATAGGGATACTCGAAATCAGCCAAGGCAGGGCGGAGGCTCATATTGTTCCCCTGGGCTAAGAGGATGAGAAGGGAGTGACATGGCACAACAACACGCAGTTATCACCGAAGAAGCCATAGCCAAGTTGAAAAGCAGAATAGGCATAAAGTGGCAGCCTAGAGAGTCGTGGTTTAATGAGATGGCAACTCGTGATGCTATAAGGCACTTTGCTCAGGGCATCGGGGATGAGAATCCCCTGTGGCAAGACGAGGAATATGCCCAAAAGACAAAGTATGGCAGCATTATCGCCCCTGGTTGCTTTCTGTACAGCGTCTATTGGGCTGTGGGCAGCTGGGGAGGATTACCTGGCATTCACGGCTGGCACTCGGGAAATGATTGGGAGTTCTATCAGCCGATATTTGTTAACGATAAAATCACCTTTACTGAGGTGCTTACCGATGTAGTGGAGAAGCAAAGCAGGATGTCGGGGAGGACGATTATTCAGTATAGTGATACTATCTATACAAATCAGCAAGGAGAAGTTATTGCCAAAACCAAAGGATGGTGTATTAGGGCCGAGAGGGGCGCTTCTAGGGAGAAAGGTAGATACTCTGGGGTGAGGAAGGCTCAGTATACCCCTGATGAGCTTCTGGCTATTGAGCAGGCCTATGATAGAGAAGACATCCGGGGGACTACCCCCCGCTACTGGGAAGATGTTAAGACGGGCGATGAGTTAACCCCAGTAGTTAAAGGGCCGCTTAGCTTAAGAGACATGATAGCTTGGCTTATGGGAGTCGGCTCTTACTTTATGCGGGCTCATCGGCGTGCTTTAGATTATCAGCGCCGCCATCCTGCAGTGGGAATGATAGACTCAGCTACTGGCATAACCGATGTGCCAGAGCTGGTGCATGTGGAGAATACCCGGGCTGAGGAGATTGGTATCCCTGGCGCCTATGACTATGGGCCGCAGCGGATTTCTTGGTTGGGGCATCTGCTTACCAATTGGATGGGAGATGATGGCTTCCTCAAGAGATTATATGCTGAGCTACGCGGCTTCAACATGATTGGAGATACCACCTGGTGCAAAGGCAAGCTAATTAGGAAGTATGTTGAGAATGAGGCACATTTGGTGGATATCGACTGCTGGGGAGAGAATCAGCGAGGCGAGATTACCATGCCAGGACGGGCAACGGTGATTTTACCCTCACGGCTGCACGGCCCGGTGGTTTATCCTACAGTACCACAGGGGTGAAAATGAGAAAAGGCTCAAACAACCGAGTTGTGGTTACTGGAATGGGGGTGGTGAGCCCTCTAGGGTGTGATCTTGGCTCAATGTGGGCTGGGCTGGTAGATGGAAAGTCGGGTGTAGATCGCATTAGCCTATTTGACCCCGAGTCATTCGAAACCAAAATTGCTGCTGAGGTCAAGGGATTCGATCCCGCAGACTATATGGATCGTAAGCAAGCAGCACGCGCTGATCGCTTTGTCCAATTTGCTGTAGCCGCAAGCCTCCAAGCAGTAAGGCAAGCTGAGATCAAGATCGAGCCACATAATGCTGCCGAAGTCGGGGTTATTATTGGGAGTACTGTCGGTGGAATAGCCACCCTTCTTGACCAAGTTAATATCCTAGTGCAGCGGGGCCCTAGCAGGGTAAGCCCCTTTCTGGCTCCCATGGTGATGCCTGATGCTGCTTCGGGGCAGGTTTCCATAGTATTGGGGGCAAAAGGAGTAAATTTCTCCACCACCTCTTCTTGTGCTAGTGGAGCCAACGCTATTGGCGAGTCAACCGAAATCATCAGGCGTGGCGATGCGCAGGTAATGATTGCTGGGGGCACTGAGGTAGCAATTAATCCAATATGCATCGCTGCCTTCAATGCCATTCGGGCCACATCAACCCGGAACCACGAGCCGCAGAAAGCTTCTTGCCCTTTTGATGCCGAGCGTGATGGGTTTGTCCCTGGTGAGGGAGCAGGAGTATTAGTTTTGGAGGACCTCCATTTTGCTCTAAAGCGGGGGGCCCACATTCTGGCCGAGGTTATCGGCTACGGAGCTACTTCCGATGCTTATCACATGGTTCATCCTGACGAAAAAGGAGGCGGTGGAGCTAGAGCAATGCAAATTGCCCTCAAGAAGGCAAAAATTGCCCCTGAGGCAGTTGGCTACATTAATGCCCATGGTACCTCCACACAGCTAAACGATAAGTCGGAGACACTGGCCATAAAAACTGCCCTGGGTAGCGCTGCCTATCATATTCCCATCAGCTCCACTAAATCGATGATGGGCCATCTCTTGAGTGCTGGCGGCGCCGTCGAGGCGGTGATATCCATATTGGTTATTCAACAGAAAGTTATACCACCAACGATAAACTTAGTTCACCCTGATCCAGATTGTGACTTAGATTATGTGCCTGAGATATGCCGCCCAGCCAATGTGAGCATAGTGCTGTCTAACTCCTTTGGCTTCGGCGGGCATAATTCCACCCTTATCTTCCGAGAGTATGGAGTATAACGAGCAGGAACTAGGAACACAGGTAAATTGTTGAACCATCGCCGCTGGAAAATTCTGCCCCCAGCCCCGAGCGGATACTTGGCTAAAATGGCAGGATTTCCCACACCTTTAGCTCAATTCTTTTACCACCGCGGCATTGCCGAGCTGAGCCAAATCGACCCTTTTCTTGCCGCCGATGAGCGCCTTTGTGGTGATCCTTTTCTCCTTCCCGACATGGATAGAGCAATGAGCAGAGTCTACCAGGCTCTGCTTCGTGGGGAAAATATGACTATCTATGGTGACTTCGATGCTGATGGCATTTGTAGTACTGCTCTTCTGATCCAGGGCCTCTCCCTCCTGGGAGCAAAGGTTACCCCCTATATACCCCATCGCCTTAGAGAAGGACATGGGCTTACCTCATCTGCCTTAGAAAGCCTCTATCACCAGGGCATCAGTTTGGTTATCACCGTTGATTGCGGCACTACAGCTATCTCGGAAGTAGCCTCAGCTTCAAGGCTGGGGTTGGATATAATTATCACCGACCACCATGTAGCCGCCTCTCCCCTTCCCGAAGCCTATGCAGTAGTCAATCCCCAGCGAGAGGATTCCATTTATCCCTTCCCACGGCTTGCCGGAGTAGGGGTGGCTTACAAATTCCTTGAGGCACTTTTCCGGTCGCTGGGTAAACAGAAAGAAGAGCTAAAGGAGTTTTTGGATTTAGTAGCTATAGGCACTGTAGCTGATATGGTACCCGTGGTGGATGAGAACCGCTATTTGGTAAAGCAAGGGCTAAAGCGGCTCAACCAAACAAGGCGGCTGGGACTTTTGGAGATGATGCATCTTGCTGGGTTACGCTTAGGCAGCTTAGACACTCAAGACATCTCTTGGAGTTTGGGGCCACGTCTCAATGCTGCCGGCAGATTAGATCATGCTCTTATCGGCTACAAGTTATTGGTAACTGACTCACCGCCTGAAGCACAAGCTTTAGCCCAGGAGCTAGAGCAAAAGAACGCTGAACGACAAAGACTAACTGAGCTGGCTTTGGCTAAAGCAAAGCAGAAACTGCCGGCTACCATTCCCCCTATCCTAGTGGTAGGGGGAGAAGACTTCCCGGCCGGGGTTGTAGGACTTGTCGCCGCAAAACTCGTGGATGAATTCTACCGCCCAGCCATTGTTTTGGAGATAGGAGAAAGCCTCAGCCGGGGTAGTGCCCGCAGCATCCCAGAGTTCGATATCATCGCTGCCCTTATGGGGTGTCAGGAATTCCTTTCGAGGCTGGGTGGGCACCCCATGGCAGCAGGATTTTCCTTGCCTACCAAAAATCTCCCCCTCCTCGAGCAGTGCCTCAAAGAGATAGCTACAAATCAGCTCTCGGGGATCGATCTTCAGCCCTACTTAACCATTGAAACTGAAGTCCCTCTTCCCCTCTTGGCTGGGGAAACTTTCGCCATGATAAAAAGGCTTGCCCCTTTTGGTTATGGTAATCCAGTGCCTACTTTCCTTAGTCGGCAAGTCGAGGTGATAGACTGCCGCTGTGTAGGTAGTAAACAAGAGCACTTGAAGCTAAAGGTACGGCAGGGCAATACCGTCTGGGAGGGGATCGGCTTTGATCTGGCTAATCTGGCTACTGAGGTAACACCATACCTTGATCTAGTATATAACTTGGGGGTGGATCAATGGGGCAATCAAGAGATGCTCGAGCTCAATATCCTTGATTTTGCCTCCGCTTGAGAGTTAAACGCTTTGAACTTTTCTATAAGCCAAAAGAGCAGTAGCGGCTATAAATAGAACCAGTGAGAAAATATGCGCCTGATGCAAGGGCCCCAGGACTTCGGGCTCGGCTCTTACCCAGCTAATAAAGAAGCGCCCGAAGGAATACATGGCCATTGAAATAAGGAAAAGCGAGCCCTCTGGTCGGATTTTTCCTCGCAGTCGCCATAATGTGGCCACAATGGCTAGATCCCAAATAATCTCATAAATCGGTGCTGGATGGGTGGCTACCCCCCACATCCCCCGGGGGACTAAAGCGCCAGGATGAGTATAGGTAACGCTCCAGGGCAGAGAGGTTGAGGTACCACAAGCGTCGCCATTTATGGTGCAGCCAATCCTCCCTATAGCTAAGCCGATGATTAGAGCTGGGGCAGCAGCATCGGCAAAGCGCCATAAGGAGAATCTCTTTATCCGGGCACAGACTACCACCGCCAATACCCCGCCTATAAGCCCTCCATACCAGGCTAACCCCCCGTCCCAAAAGGCAATTATTTTCCCCGGATAGCAGGTATAGTAATCTAAATTATCCAGAATATGAACTGCTCTGGCACCCAATAGGCCGAGAACTATCGCCCAAATTATAGCGGAATAGATGGCCTCCTCGGCGATGCCACTACCTTTTGCTGAGCGCAAGGTTAGCAGAACACCCACGATCATGGCCAAAGCCATGATAACCCCGTGCCAACTGACGGTAACCACGCCTAGCTCGATGATGTTGGGGTCAATCCCGATATCCAACAATGCCTCCTCACTTCATGTTTCTCGGTAACTTGCCACCGGTCTTGCCAGCCCTTGCTGAGCCAGGGAATAGAGAGTAACTGGATGAGGATGCCAGGCCAACCTTGCTGGATTGCCATCCACATATAGTGGAGAGGGTCAGCTGAAGAGCGCCTCCACAAAGGTCTGGGCCTCAAAGGGAGCCAGATCATCCAAAGTTTCACCAGTGCCGACAAATTGAATGGGGATTTTCAATTGGTCAGCAATAGCCAGCACAATCCCTCCTTTGGCGGTACTATCCAGCTTGGCCAAAATAATCCCGCTGACATTTACCGCCTCGGTAAAATATCTGGCCTGAGCCAAACCATTCTGCCCGGTAGTGGCATCAAGGACTAGGAGCACTTCGCTAGGTGCTAAAGGATCAATTCTTTGCATTACTCGGCGAATTTTCTTAAGCTCTTCCATCAGGTTGAACTTAGTATGAAGGCGGCCAGCAGTATCAACGATAACCACCTCGAGATTACGGCTTTTCGCCGCCTGAAGGGCATCAAAGACTACTGCCCCAGGATCAGCGCCAGGCTGATGAGCTACGGTGTGGGCACCTACCCGTTCACCCCACAGTTTGAGCTGGTCAATAGCTGCTGCCCTGAAGGTATCTGCGGCAGCCAGCAAGACCTTCTTCCCCTCCTGTTCAAAACTATAAGCGAGCTTAGCAATGCTAGTTGTCTTGCCTGAACCATTCACCCCTACCACCAGGATAACCTTAGGTGATATATTTTCGGCTTTTGACTTCAGCTCGGCTCTATCAACCATCAAGATTTTGATCATCTCCTCTTTCAAGGCAGCATGCACCTGGTGAGTTGTTTGAAGTCTTTCCTCCCTCACCCGCTCCTTTGTCGCCCGAATAAGTTTAGCCGCGGTATCAACTCCTACATCGGCAGCGATGAGCAGTTCCTCTAGCTCTTCCCATATCCCTTCCTCTATTGAGGGGCGCTCGAAAAGACCCTTCACTTTGCCAAACCAAGTCTCTCGGCTTCGCTTTAACGCCTGCTCCGTCTTTTTAAATGGACTTAGCACTCTTGGCTCCCCTGATATTGTGAGGTAAGATCAAATAATTTGACAGCATTTTCAGACAGAATTAGCTTTTTCTCTGTCTCACTGAGGCCTATGATGTCAAACTTGGGTAATTCAACTACATAATGGCTTCCAGTGGGAGTCTCTGAGCCAAATAAAAATCTCTCCGCACCCAATATCCTCACCCCAAATTTCACTCCGGCAGGCAAGATGGTTGAGGTTTCAATAAACAGATTTTTGTTGTCCAGGCCGGCTTTAATGCTCTCAAAGACGTATTCAATGCAACCCCCCATATGCCCGATTATAAATGTAGACTCGGGGTATCTCGAAGCAAGCTCACTGATCTCCAAAGGAGAAGCCCCAGGCCCGGAATGGATAAAAATAGGCAGGCCAAGTTGAGAGGCCTTATCTATGATCGGACTTATAACCCCATCGCTAAGTTTAAACTGGTGGAGCATGGGGTGGATTTTAACACAAACAATTCCCCCCTGGCGGAACTCTTGCTCAAATTCCTCTATCGCCCTCCTTTTCCAGGGATTTACACATAAGGCACCAAATAGCTTCCCGGAATATTTCTTGATCGCAGTTATCACCCACTCATTCTTGAAATCCCGATCCCTGGTATTCCCCAAAGCCTCAGGATCTCTTACAGAAAGAGGCATTATGGGGAAGACTATCGCCTTATCAACTCGATATTCCTCCATCAGAGCTACCAGAGCATCTTCGGGACTGGTTTCCCGACCGATTAAGGCACCGCCAATGTGGGCATGAGCATCTACTATCATGTCAACCGTCCTCACCATAAAGGGATTATAGCTACATAGGTATAATTATCCTTGAAATACTTATCGGCTACACTCTCTATATCCTCACAAGTTAACTCTTCTATCTTCCCCCTAAGCTCATCATCAAAATCATAGGGCAAACCATACAGCTCGTACCAGACAAGCTGGGGAGCTTTTTCCCAGCTTGTCTGGCCCCCCCTGGCTATTTTTCCTAAAACAGCAGTCTTGTGCTGCTCCATATCCTCCTCGCTTATCCCCTCTTTCACTCCTCGGATCACCCCAAGAATAACCTGTCTCGCCTGGTCAAGATTTTCTTTTTTGTTCAAGTCACAAAAGGCCACTAAACAGCCGCTGTTGGCGAATTCAAGGTAGGTAACATGAGCAGCATAAGACCAGCCCCTTTCCTCCCGTATCTGGTCAAATATCTTCTCCCCCAGATAGCTTTGGAGGAAAAGAACTTGCGGATATAGTTGATCCCTGAGAGTGGGCACCGAGTAACCTATGGCTAAAGCCGCTGAAGCCACCCATCTTTGCTCCTCCGCTTCCTTTATCGAAGTATGCTCCTCCTCGATCACCTCAGGTATAGAAACAGGGGAAGAGGAAAACTTGCCGAAAACCTCCTCTACTGCCCCCCTCACCTCAGCCGAATCCAAATCTCCAACCACGGCAAGTATCATGTTGCTTGGCTGATAATATCGGGTGTAAAAATCCACCAGATCCTGCCGATTTATCTTGGCCAATGTCTGCGGACGACCTTCGGGCGGATAGCTATAAGCGCTAGCAAAGTGGGTTTGGGTGAACAGTCTTATAACCTCCCTCCAGATGATTCGCTGCCTGCTTGCTTGCTGGATAAGGGTGGCTCTTGCCCTACCAACCTCTTCCTCAGGGAAAGTGGCATTAAAGGTGACATCAGCCATAATTGCCAGTATCTCCCCAGAAAATTCGTTTAATACGCTTGAGGTTAACATCGCGTAATCTTCAGTCACCCCCGGGGTCAGAGTAGCCCCTATATCTTCTACCTGAGAAGCTATCTCCACGGCGCTCCTCTTTTCTGTTCCCTTCAATAACATCTGGTGGACGAAGTTTCTTATTCCCAAGTTATGTTCATCCTCCAGGGAACAAGGCAGCTTCACCAGTAACACCATAGAAGCAATATCAAAACCTTTAACTTCCTGAACCAGCAGGGTTAAGCCATTATCCAAAACCGTCTTTTGAACTTCCCCCTGTTCGCTGGCACAGCTAGGTAAGAAGGAAGATGCCAAGATGATGGCCGAAAATATGGCTAAAATTCTTGGCTTCATTTCACCTCCGGGGTAAAGATCAACACGGCATAATTATCTCTACCCAAATATTTTTGGCACACTCTCTGCACCTCCTCAGCAGTAACCTTATCTACATTGCCTAGCAAGTTATTGTAGAAATCGAAATCGGCTATGGTGGCAAAAAGCCCCAAGTGAAGGGCTATATCCACGGCCTTCTCATCTGCCCGCTGAAAATCGCTTTTATACAGCGACTTTGCTCTCCGCAGTTCCTCTTCGGTTATATTCCCCACCTTTATATCCGCTATCTCGGCAAAGATTATCTGCTTTACTTTGTCTATATTCTCCGGGCTCAACGCTACCAGGAAACAGATAGCCCCTGGCTCGTACGAGGGCTCAGAGATGAGGTATATCTCAGAGGCCAGCCCAGATTCGATGATTCGCTGATCCAGTCGGCTACTTTTTCCTCCGCTCAGCATATAGCCAAGGACTTGTAGTGGATAGAAATCAGCATCTAAGGCCTTTACCCCGTGCCAGCCGATCATAATGAAAGCTAAGGGAAAGCCTTTGGTTTCTATTTTCCCCCGGGGTGACTCGATCGGCCTTTGCTCGGGGAACTTCACCTCCTGAGGCTCGCCTTGCCTTAAGGCAGAGCACTTCTGTTTCACTTGGGGCAGTATTTTTGAAGTTTCAAAATCACCCACCAAAGCGAGCGTCATCCTATTTGCCGTATAGTGGGTGTAGAAAAAGGTGGCAAGATCTGCCAGAGTCATCTTTTCCACTGTCTGGGGTGGCCCAGCTACTGGCCTTCTATAGGGGTGAACTTCATACAGCAAAGAAGGGAATTCGCTATACAAAGCTGAAATAGGGTTTGACTCCATCGCGGAGATTTCGGCCAGAATCACCCCTTTTTCTTTGTCGAACTCCTCCTCATCCAAAGAAGGATTCAGGAACATATCCAAAATTATATCTAAAGCAGCATCAAATTTCTCCTGTGGTGCCTCAATATAGTAAACTACAAAATCATAACTGGTACCAGCATTGCACATACCACCTATATCATCTACATAATCGAAGACCGGTTTTTCTCTGGTATAGCTTTCCTGAAATAGCAGGTGCTCCAAGAAATGGCTTGCCCCATTGCTGGCATCATCCTCATAGAGTGCCCCCGTTCTTACCGCCATGGTCATAGCCACAACTGGGGAAGAATGAAGCTCTTTGGTAACCACGGTAAGCCCGTTCTCCAAAGTGGTGACCTCGATTTCCCGCACTTCTTTGGTGGCGCAAGAGGGCAAGATCATCCCCAAAAACATAATTGCAGTCACCATCAAGGCTATTCCTTTTACTTGCATCTTTTTGCCTCCACGGACAGCTTTACCTCTTCTCCCACACGCTGTATTATGCATCAATGAAAGGGTTTGTTCAAGCTTACCGATAGGCTGTAATTCAGCGAAGAGGATGATATGGAAAATCTCGCCGATATCGTCGAAAACCCTGATGTGGTATCAAGCCTAAAAATTGACCAGAGGGAGGATTTGCTCTGCGAAGCAGAAAGAGCCTTTGAGCGAAAGCAAAATTTGGTGGAGCTAAAATCGGGGCAGGTGATTTTTGTGGGGGATACCCATGGCGATTTTCAGGCCACTAAATATATTATCAGCAAATATCTGAAGCCAGAAAACAAGTTGGTATTTTTAGGCGACTATGTGGATAGGGGGCCAAATTCAGCGGAAAACATCGACTATCTTTTGGCGTTAAAATTATTCTATCCAGATAGTCTATTTTTGCTTATGGGAAATCACGAAGGCCGCAGCGTTATCGAGTTCTATCCCGCCGATTTTTGGCAGGGGCTTGATCCCAAGCTTCATAAGCACTATTCCTCTACGCTGTCTAAGCTACCGCTGGCGGCAACTACCCCAAATGGGGTAATTGCCTTACATGGGGCGTTACCGGATATCGAACACCCAGAGGATATAAACAAAATAAAACTTGGCACCGAGTTGTGGAGGCAAATAACCTGGGGAGACTTTAGGGAGGGGAGGGGGAGATTCTTGGGGGATGATATGCTTACCGGAAGGCCTCAATTCGGTCAAGATTATTTCGACAAGATAATGAATAGATTGGGGAAAAATGTGCTGATCAGATCGCATCAGCCGGATGCAAGTAAGTTTATGTACCACAAAAGGTGCCTAACGATTTTTACTTCCTCTGCCTATCGCCTGATCGTCCCTCAAAGAACGATAGCCATCGCTCGTTTAGACAAAGAGATCAAAACAGCCGATGATATCGTAATTGAAATAATTTAAACCCAAAATGTACCCACTGATCGATTCGCACGCTCATTTAGAGGAGCTCTCAAACCTTGAATCGGCTATCAAGAGAGCCAAGGATGGGGAGGTAATTGCCATAATTGCTGTTGGCTCAGACTATGAATCAAACCACCAGGTACTGGAGATAGCCGAAAAATACCCCTCCTTTGTCTATCCGGCGCTTGGCTTGCATCCCTGGAGTTCAGCCACACTGGCCCAAAGCTTGGAGCACCATCTTCACTTCATCGAAGATAACATTGCGGGTATAGTAGCTATAGGCGAAGTAGGACTGGATTATCACAAAGAGCTGTTGAAATCGGCGAGCAAAGATTACCAACAGAGCATACTCCGAAACCTCCTGGAGCTGGCTGAAAAATATGAGAAGCCAGTGATAATTCATTCCCGCTATGCCTGGAGGGATGCCCTGAGTTTAGTCGAGGATACTAGGATCAAGAAGGCAGTGTTTCACTGGTATACTGGCCCACTAAATGTACTAAGAGAAGCTCAAGATAAAGGTTACCTTGTCTCTGCTACCCTGGCTGCTGAATATCATGAAGAACATAAAAGAGCGATAAGAGAGGTGCCCCTGGAGAGCTTGCTACTAGAAACAGATTCCCCGGTAGTATATCGGGAGCATAAATCCGAGCCGGCTGATGTCACAAGAGTTCTGAATGCAGTGGCCAAATTAAAAGATTTCACACCAAGCATAGTAGCGGATAAAACTACTGAAAACGCACTGAGGTTCTACGAGATATCACACCTCCACTAACCCGCTAGGAATGGTAGCTATGGAGCCAAGTTACCTTAAACTATACCGAAGTGGAGAGCTAGACCGAAGGATAGATAGCCTATATAGCATCCTGGAAAGCTGCCAGCTTTGCCCTAGAGGGTGTAAGAAGAATAGACTAAAGGATGAGAAAGGATATTGCCGATCAGGCAAGGATTTAGTGGTCTCGGCAATTCATCCCCATTTCGGAGAGGAGAAGCCACTGGTTGGCCGAGGTGGCTCGGGAACAGTGTTTCTCACCAATTGCAACCTGGGCTGCATATATTGCCAAAACTACGAGATAAGTCACCTGGGGCAGGGTCGCCCGCTGACCTGCCACGAGTTGGCTCAAGGCATGCTCTGGTTACAAAATAATGGCTGTCATAACATAAATTTCGTCACTCCAACACACTTTGCACCCCAACTGGTCAAAAGCATCAAGGTAGCTATCGACAAAGGGCTTAGGGTACCCATAGTTTATAATTGTGGTGGATATGAGAATGTAAATACCATAAGGTTACTTGAGGACATCGTCGACATCTATATGCCCGACATAAAATATGGCGATGCTGGAAATGCTAAAAAATATTCCCATGCACCAGATTATTTTGACCGCTGCACCGAAGCAGTCAAAGAGATGCACCGCCAGGTTGGCAACCTAAAACTTGATGGCCACGGGATAGCCCAAAGGGGCCTGCTGATAAGGCATCTGGTTTTACCCAACGATATTGCCGGAAGCAGGCAGGTGCTGAAGTTTATCGCTACGGAGATCTCCAAAGATAGTTACCTAAATATAATGTTCCAGTATAGGCCGATGTACAAAGCCAAAGAATATGAAGAGCTTAATAGAAGGCCTTACTTGAGTGAATGTGACAAGGCAATAGATATAGCTTTAGAACTAGGGCTACATTGCGGTTTTAACAGAGAATACCTACTAAGAGCATGAAGAAGAGCTCAGTAGGAGAAAGGCCACAGACGATAAGAGGCTTTAAATATCTCCCACCGATGGGCTAGCCCTCGGGGTTCAAGGATGAGGAAAAGCACTACTACCAGTCCGAAGACAAAATAGCTTAAGGTTGCCGCCTGAGCCTCACCAACAATTGGTAGTCGGGGGGCGAGGATAGCTGTAGCCTCAGTCAATAATCTGATGAGCAGAGTGCCAAACACCGCTCCCATCATAAATCCCATGCCGCCAATAACTACCATACCGAGATACCATACAGAGTCCATTAAGGTGAAGTGCTCATAATGGGCAATGCCCATATAATAGCCCCACATAGCCCCAGCCACACCAGCAAAGAAACAACCGATGAAGAAGGCGAGCATCTTATAACGAAAAATGTCAATGCCCATGCCTGAAGCAGCAATATCATTATCCCTTATGGCAATAAAAGCCCTTCCTACTCTAGTCCTCACCAGGTTTTTGGCCATAAGCCCCATTACGAGCGTGACCACTAAGATAAAGTAAAACCAGCTCGCCTCAGAACCGAGGGTTATGCCGCCGATAGAAGGGGGATCGAGACGGATGCCTCTCACCCCACCCAAGAAGCCCCAGTGCATGAAGACCCAGGTCAAAATGAACTGAGCGGCCAAGGTAGTTAGGGCGATATAAAGCCCTTTAACCCTTAACGAGGGGGCGCCAAAGGCCAGCCCCACCACTCCAGCCACAATACCAGCTAGAGGTATGGCAATCCAGAATGACCATCCTGCCCCATCAAATAGCTTTGTGGCTATACAAGCAGCAGTATAAGCACCTACTCCGACAAAGGCGGAGTGACCTAGAGAGATCAGCCCGGTATAGCCGAGCATGATAGCCAGTCCAAAGACAGCGGTCAGAGTAATGCAAATCAAATTTACTACAGCGAGCCACGCCGTGCTAAGAAACTGAGGGAGGCAAAACAAAAGAATAAGCCCCACCCCGAGCATAATCCATTGTGCCTTGGTACGCACAATGGCCATATCCTTTGCATAGCTGACATTGTAGGTGCCACAAGGTAGACCCATCTCTTTATTACACCCTTTCTATCCTTTTCCAGCCAAGGAAACCATAAGGTCTTATTACCAAGACAATAATCAGAATAACATAGGGGAAGACATCCTTAAGTCCACCGCCAACTAGTGGGTCAAGATATCCCGAAGCCATATATTCACAGAACCCCACAAATGGCCCGGCAATCAGGCACCCGGTAAGGGATTCTAAGCCACCGATAAGCATCACCGCAATAGCCTTCAGCCCAAACTGAGGCAAACCAGCAATCTCCACCCCGATTATACTCCCCAGAAGGTACCCCCCAACCATGGCTACCACCGCGGACAGCACCCAGGCTATGGATAAGATGCTTCTTACACTTATCCCCAAGCTTTCGGCTGCCTCTGTATCGTCAGCTATAGCCTGCATCGCCAATCCAGATTTACTCCGCGTCAGGTAAATCATCAAGCCCCCGAATACAGCTGCGGCTATTACTAAGGCATAGATTTGGAGCTGCGGCAATCCTATGCCACCTAGGTGGACTGTCCCTGTAGGCAGAAGGATATTCTCGGGATATCCCCTGCCCTCTGAACCCCATACAAAGGTAACTATCGCCTCTAGGACAACGCCCAGCCCTAAAGTCATGGCAATTATGGCAAAGACAGGCTGACCGATTAACGGACGAATAGTCAGCCTTTCCACCACTAGCCCCAGTAGTGCAGCACCGCCAAGGCTCAGGATGAAGACAGCCCATACAGGGAGGCCCAACTGAGAGGCGAAAGCCCAAACAAGCATCGCCCCCACAAGGGCAAAGTAGCCCTGGGCGAAATTGAGTACACCACTACACCTAAAGATCAGAACCAAGCCCATAGCTATTAGGGCATAAATCATCCCTACCAGCAGACCTAACAATGTCAGTTGAAAGAATTGCTCCACTACTCAACCCCTTGCATTAAAGTTGGGGGAATTCTATCACATTTTCCCCAAGAAGTCAAATAATAGTCTCTTCCAATACAAGACTAGCCTGAAGAGAGTATTGATTTCTAACGCAAGATAAGCCTGAAGGATTAAGGCAGCTCGTTTATGATTGGGACATGCGAC
>DEIJ01000080.1 GCA_002352365.1 Dehalococcoidia bacterium UBA2777
CCGCCAGGGGAGGGGATTAACAAGCGATTTTGCGGGTTTCTTATGGAAACAAAACAAGCAACTATTAAAAGCATCACCGCTCGAGAGATACTCGACTCCAGGGGTGGCCCTACCTTAGAGGTGGAGGTAAAGTTAGCCGATGGGGTAGTGGGAAGTGCGGCTATCCCCTCAGGGGCAAGCACCGGAACTCATGAGGCAGTGGAGCTTCGCGATGGGGATAAGGATAGGTTTAATGGACGGGGTGTGCTTAGGGCAGTGGACAATATTACCAAAATCATTGCCCCAGCATTAGCAGGGATGCTGGCCACAGAACAAGCCACTATCGATCAGCGGATGATAAAGCTTGATGATACATCTAATAAGTCCAAACTAGGTGCTAATGCTATTTTGGGGGTGTCGTTAGCTGTAGCT
The DNA here is from genome assembly GCA_002352365.1 of Dehalococcoidia bacterium UBA2777. Lineage (GTDB taxonomy): Bacteria > Chloroflexota > Dehalococcoidia > UBA2247 > UBA2777 > UBA2777. Next base: position 412 of record DEIJ01000080.1, read on the forward strand.
CACGCTGCGGCCAATTTTTGGGGCATGCCACTATATCGCTACCTCGGCGGCGTGGGGGCTCATGTCCTCCCGGTGCCGATGATGAATGTCCTCAATGGTGGCAAGCATGCTTCGGATTCTACCGATTTGCAAGAGTTTATGATAGTCCCTGCCGGGGCAAAGAGCTTTGCTCATAGCCTGCGAATGGGAGCTGAGATCTACCACGCCCTAAGGAAGGTGCTGAGAGAGAGAAGGCTGAATACTAATGTGGGAGATGAAGGTGGATTTGCTCCCAGTTTAACTTCAAATCAGCAGGCAATAGAATTGCTTCTCTTGGCCATCGAGGAGGCAGGGTATAAACCAGGCGAGGATTGCTTTATTGCCCTCGACTCTGCTGCCAGCGAGTTCTATCACCAGGGTAAGTATGTCCTCCTTAGAGAGAGGGTTACCTTCACCACCTCGGAGATGGCTGATTATTATGTCAACTTTGTGTCAAGTTACCCGATCATCAGCCTGGAAGACGGCATGGCAGAGGATGATTGGGAGGGATGGCAAATGTTGATGGAGCGGCTAGGGGGGGAGGTTCAATTAGTTGGCGATGACCTTTATGCCACCAACCTCGAGCGCCTATCCCGAGGGATCGCTGCGAAGGCCTCTAATTCTATCCTCATTAAACCCAATCAGGTGGGCACACTTTGGGAAACCATTGCTGCTGTTAAGCTAGCCAAGCAGGCTGGATGGACAGCAATAATTAGCCACCGCTCTGGCGAAACTGAGGATACTACTATAGCCGATTTGGCGGTAGCAATGAATACCGGATTGATCAAAGCTGGAGCTCCATGTCGCACCGAGCGGTTGTGCAAATACAATCGCCTACTTCGCATTGAAGAAGAGCTAGGCCCAACTGCCCACTATGCCGGGATAGAGGCATTTTATAAAAAGAGATGAGCACTAGTCTGGAGAGCATTACTCAGCAACGCCTCGATAAACTAGAGCGGCTTCACAAGCAGGGTATCAACCCTTATCCTCATCACTATCACCGCAGCCATACTATTGCCGAGGCGCAAGCCCTGTTCAATCAAAAAGAGCCAAAAGAGAAGCTTGACCTTGCCGGCCGCATAGTGGCTAATCGCCCTATGGGGAAGGCCACCTTTATGGATATACGAGACGGCTCAGGAAAGCTCCAAATCTACTTTCGCCGCGATGAGCTTGGCGAAGAGAAATACCAACTTCTCCAAGATTTCGATATTGGCGACTTCATCGGGGTGAGTGGGGGGCTGTTTACCACCCACAGTGGTGAGCTGACCTTGAGGGCGTCTGATTTTATGATGCTTGCCAAGTCACTTCAACCCTTGCCAGAAAAATGGCATGGGCTTGTTGATGTCGAGAAGCGGTATCGGCAACGCTATCTTGACCTTATCGCCAATCAAGAGGTAAAGGATATATTCTTGGTGCGCTCTCGGCTTATCGCCGCCATGCGGCGCTTCCTCGATAGCCGGGGGTTTGTTGAGGTGGAAACGCCGGTGCTGCTGCCCATAGCTTCAGGGGCGGCAGCCCGACCTTTTGTTACGCATCATCATGCCCTGGACCAAAACTTTTACCTCCGCATCGCTACCGAACTCTGCCTTAAGAAACTGGTGGCCGGCGGTTTTGACAAAGTATATGAGATCGGCCGCATCTTCCGCAACGAAGGTATCTCCACCAAACATAACCCTGAATTTACCATGCTGGAGAGCTACGAAGCTTACAGTGACTATAACGAAGTGATGAAAATGGTTGAGGAGATGATCAGCTATTTGGCCAAAGATATATGGGGCACAACCAAGCTGAACTTTGGAGAGAACACCTTGGACTTTTCTCCCCCTTGGCGGCGCCTCAGCTTGTGCCAAGCAATCTATGAGCATTGTGGTATCGACTTTGAGCAATACCCTGAGGCGAATTCACTTCGTGCCAAAATGCACCAGATAGGGATGGATGCTGAGCCCAGCAAAAGCCGCGGGAGACTTATCGATGAGCTGATTTCCACCTGCGTTGAGCCCCATCTTATCCAGCCTACCTTTGTGCTTGATTATCCCATTGAGCTTTCCCCTTTGGCCAAGAGAAAGGGTGATAACCCTTACCTTGTGGAACGATTTGAAGCTTTTGCCGCCGGAATGGAGATCGCCAATGCCTTTACCGAGCTTAACGATCCTATTGAGCAGCGACGCCGCTTTGCCGAACAACTAAGCGAGCGCGAAAGAGGAGATGAAGAGGCCCAAATGCCTGACGAGGATTTTTTGTTGGCTCTGGAGTATGGTATGCCTCCCACCGGCGGCTTAGGAGTGGGTATCGATCGGCTGGTGATGCTATTCACCAACCAGTCATCCATTCGCGAAGTGATTTTGTTTCCTCAGCTGAGAGCAAAGTGAGGTTTTTATGCTTAGCCTCGAGCTCATTCGCCAAAATCCCGACCTTATTCGCCAAGCGCTAGCCAAGCGCTATGACAGTGCCCCACTTGAGGATATCCTCAGCTTAGATGTTGAGCACCGTAAGTTACTTCAGCAAGTGGAGGCACTCCGGGCCAAGCGCAACGAAGTGAGTCGCCAACTAAGCAGAGTGAAGGAGAAACCACCTGAGATTTTGGCTGAGATGCGAGAGGTGGGAAGGCAAATCGACATCATCCAACAAGAGATCAACAGCGTTGCGGAGCGACTACACCAACTACTGTTGTGCCTACCTAATATACCCTCTGTTGATGTGCCCCTAGGCAGGGATGACGATGACAATGTGCTAGTGCGTAGCTGGGGTGAGATGCCCAAGTTTGCCTTTGAGCCTAAGCCACATTGGGAGCTAGGCGAGGCTTTGGGTATTCTCGACTTCAGCCAAGGGGTGAAGCTCTCCGGCAGCCGCTTCTATGTGCTCAGGGGAAGGGGGGCTCAGTTTCAGCGGGCGCTGATCAACTTCATGTTAGATCTTCATATTAAGGAGTCTGGCTACACCGAAATATATCCCCCCTACATGGTCAAGCGTGAGTGCATGGAAGGTTCAGGCAATCTGCCTAAATTTGCCGATAACCTTTATCACGATGATGAGGATGATTTCTGGTTCATCCCTACTGCTGAGGTGCCGCTAACTAATCTCCACCGCGATGAGATACTTGAGCCGGGCACCTTGCCTCTGTATTATGTGGCTTATACTGCCTGCTTTCGCCGTGAGAAGATGGCCGCGGGCAGGGATACCCGGGGCATCAAGCGAGGGCATCAATTTGATAAAGTGGAGTTATATAAGTTTGTTGAGCCGGAGACCTCGGACGAGGAATTGGAAAAGCTAGTAGATCAAGCTTCCGAGGTATGCCAAAGACTAAGCCTCCCCTATCGAGTAGTACAGCTATGCACTGGCAATCTTGGCTTTGCGGCGCAAAAGGCTTACGACATCGAGATATGGGCTCCGGGCTGTGGGGAATGGCTTGAGGCCAGCTCGTGTAGCAATTGTGGTGATTTTCAGGCACGGCGGGCTAATATTCGTTACCGAGCTCAGCCCGATGCCCGGCCTCGCTTTGTCCACACCCTCAACGGTTCGGGGCTGGCATTACCCCGGCTTCTTATCGCTGTTTTAGAAAATTATCAGCAGGCTGAGGGCAGTGTGGTAGTGCCTGAGGCGCTGCGCCATTATATGGGAGTTGAGGTGATAAATCCTACCATAAGCTGATAGATAGCGGCTTATAGCCAGCAGTTTAGGAATAGCTGTACGGTGCGGGCTACTTTTCCCTGCGGGAGGGGTGGAGGGGTGTTCGAGTGGTTTATGGAGGCGGTCTTGAAATCTGTCACCAAGTGTCCCAAACAGTGCTTTTACATATAAAATAGAACTTTTGCGTCAATTACTAATACCCTGTTTTGTATGTAAAATACCATCTGGTGCTAAGGCGTTTTATTCAGTTGATTAGCTTTTTCGCAGCTTCAAAGTGAAGCTGTGGGGGTGATAGGCAAGAGCAACAAAGAGGGCTATGGCCCTTTGGCTCCCTATCTGAGCAATACCTGAAAACTTGGCTTGAGGAGTATAAGCGCAAAGCCGATGGCCTATCTGGAGACTGAGGCCGAGAGGGATTGAGGACATGGGGAAGTCGCTCAGCGAAGAAACTAGCCTACCCTGTAATCCTCACACCTTCAGGAGAACCTTTGCCTGTCTACTGAGATGAGCTGGAATCGACAGTGTGACCATAGAAGACTTGGGCAGGTGGGAGAGCCTGGAAATGGTGCAAAGGTATACTCGGTCGGTCACCTTCCAGCGGATGTTCCACTGGAAGGGCGTT
>DEIJ01000106.1:0-13542 GCA_002352365.1 Dehalococcoidia bacterium UBA2777
AGCTTTAGGAGACCATGTATTCTACACCTTTATCCAAAACAAAAAGATCGAGTGGGATAACTACCGGACTCAGGTAACCGACTATGAACTAAAGAGGTATTTACCTATCCTCTAGAGAAGCACCAATTTTGCCGAGGTGGTTAAGCCAGCCCCGGAGGGTAATTTAATATGCGAAGCTTAAGACTAGGTATGGCACAGGTAAATTGCACCGTTGGTGATTTGGCTGGCAACACTACCAAAATCAAGCACTTCATCGATGAGGCAAGAAAGATGGGGGTGGAAGTGCTTAGCTTCCCTGAGCTTGCTATCACTGGCTATCCTCCGGAAGATTTGCTACTTAAGCCCCAATTCATTAGCAATAATCTAAAGTGTTTGCAACAAATCATTAGCTATTCTGTAGGCATTGCGGTAGTCGTCGGCTTTGTCGATGCTGGAGATGATCTGTACAATGCCGCTGCTGTGATTTGCGATGCCAGGCTTGGGGGCATATATCATAAGGTATATCTACCTAACTATGGGGTGTTTGATGAAAATCGCTATTTCAGGCCGGGGACTGAACACCCTGTCTTTATTATTAATGGCATTGGCATTGGGGTCAATATTTGTGAGGATATTTGGTATTGCCAGGGGCCCCAAGCATTTCAGGCGCATGCTGGGGCTGAGGTAATAATAAATATAAACTCCTCCCCCTACCATGCTGGCAAGCGGAGATTCAGAGAAAAGATGCTGGCTACCAGGGCGTCGGACAATGGGGTGATCGTCTCTTATACCAATCTAGTAGGCGGGCAGGACGAGTTGGTTTTCGACGGCAACAGTATGGTGTTTGACGAGAGGGGAGAGCTCATCACCTGGGGCAAGCAGTTTGAGGAGGATCTGGTGGTGGTTGACCTTGATATAGAGGAGGTATTTCGTAGCCGACTCCATGACCCGAGGCGGCGTAAAGAGATAGCTGGCGCGGAGCAGTGTCACACTCCAAGGATAGTGATCTCCGAAGCTAGCTCTGCTCAGCCTAAGCCACCGCTGCCTCGTCGACATGTTCCTATTTATGACCCGGTAGGAGAAGTCTACACTGCTCTGGTGCTGGGCACTGGTGACTATGTACGCAAGAATGGCTTCAAAAAGGTACTCCTTGGGCTCTCTGGAGGCATTGACTCCGCCCTGGTGGTGGTTATTGCTGTAGATGCTCTAGGGGCTGAAAATGTCATCGGGGTAGCCATGCCCTCACGCTATTCCTCTGCGGGGAGCAAGACAGATGCCCAAGTCTTAGCTCAAAACCTTGGCATAGAATTTCTGACTATTCCCATTGAGGAAGCATTCCAAAGCTACCTCAATATGCTGTCTCGGCCGTTTTATGGCACTGAGTTTGGAGTGGCTGAGGAGAACCTCCAGGCACGCATTCGGGGCAATATCCTCATGGCGTTATCCAATAAATTTGGCTGGCTGGTGCTGACTACTGGAAATAAGAGCGAAACGGCCTGTGGCTACTCTACCCTTTACGGAGATATGGCAGGTGGGTTTGCGGTAATTAAGGATGTGCCCAAAACTCTGGTGTACCAACTCTCAAGATATAGAAACTCACTAGCAGGTAGGGAAATTATCCCCCAGAGTGTTATAGACAAGGAGCCCTCAGCCGAATTGCGTCCAGATCAGCGGGATAGCGACACTTTACCCCCTTATGAGATGCTCGACCCCATTCTTGGGGCCTATGTGGAGGAAGATAATAGTCTAGAGCAGATCATAAGCATGGGCTTTTCGGCAGCAGTGGTCAAGCGAATTATCTCGATGGTAGATAGAAATGAGTACAAGCGCCGCCAAGGGGCGCCGGGTATCAAGATAACTCACCGTGCCTTTGGCAAAGACCGCCGCCTACCTATCACCAACTTGTATAGAGACCTCTAAGTCCACTGAACTAAACCCCGGTGAGATTTTCGCTGGGAACTTGCTTGTTAAAGCCTCATGGGGATTCCTCTCTCCATCAAATAGACTTTCGCCTGATGAATAGAGTAGATTCCATAGTGAAAGATGCTCGCTGCAAGCACAGCATCAGCTTTACCAACAGCGATAGCCTCGTACAGGTGGGCCAGAGTACCAGCGCCACCAGAGGCGATAACCGGTACACTCACTGCTTCAGAGATGGTGCGGGTGAGCCCTAAGTCATAACCTGTTTGTTGCCCGTCAGTATCCATGCTGGTAAGCATGATCTCCCCCGCCCCCAGCTCCACCACCCGTTTTGACCACTTCAGGGCATCAATCCCGGTGGGCTTCCGTCCTCCATAAGTATAAACCTCCCATTTGGAGTTTTGATCCAAGGCAAGAGAATCCTCCTGTGAGCTAGACTTTTCTCCCTCGAGTCTCTTGGCATCGATGGCAATTACAATGCATTGGCTGCCAAATTTTTCTGCTGCTTCAGAGATGAGAGCGGGATCGAGCACTGCTGCGGTGTTGATGGCCACCTTATCTGCCCCTGCTTCTAAGACGCACCGCAGGTCAGCAATACCCCTCAGCCCCCCTCCCACAGTGAAAGGAATGAAAATCTCTGTGGAGACTCGTTCAACAACCTTTACCATGATCTGACGCTCGTCGGAGGAGGCGGTGATATCGAGGAAGACCAACTCATCAGCACCTTCCTTATCGTAAAGGGCAGCCAACTCCACAGGATCGCCAGCGTCTCGTAGTCTGACAAAGCTGATCCCTTTGACCACTCGTCCGCTGGTTACATCCAGACAGGGAATTATCCTTTTAGTTAGCATGACCTCTCTCACTCACTGTAAGTATCCCCTTTGGTCAAGATGAATTCCTTCTTTGGGTGATGAATTCCAGGAAATTCTGTAGCATCTTTAATCCCCACTGTCCACTTTTCTCGGGGTGAAATTGAGTCGCCACCAGGTTACCCTTGATGATGACACTCGAGAAACTGAGCCCATAATCGGTCTCCCCAGCGATTAGGGATTTGTCTTGCGGCTCTACATAGTAGCTGTGAACAAAATAGAAGTAGGCATTATCCTCTATCCCCCAAAACAAGGGATGGGATATTTTTTGCTTTACTTGATTCCATCCCATGTGGGGAATCTTGAGTCCTGAAGGTAATTTCCTCACCACCCCAGGGAGGATGTCAAGGCACCCCTCACCTCCCTCCTCAGTGGAAGCAAATAGAAGCTGGAGGCCAAGACAGACGCTAAGCAAGGGGCGGTTTTCACTGGCTATTTGCTGAATGGGTTCCCTTAAGTCCCACTCTTGGAGGCGATGCATCGCCTCCCCTGCCGCACCTACCCCAGGTAAGATAACTATGTCGGCCTCAAGCACCTCCCGGGGACTAGAGGTTACCTTGCACCGATAACCTATTTTGGCAATAGCCTTACTTATGCTTCGCAGGTTGCTTGCCCCATAGTCGATAATGGCAATCATCGAATTGACAAACCTTTATACCACCGTAAAATGGGGTAATCGGTTACCTATAGCTAGATCCTATATCAGATGGAGGATCGGTGCAAGGGGCAATGACTAGGATATATCCCGAAGAGGCCGTATCGGTGAGCTTACACAGAATTTTGACTCTGAATTGTAGAGCCTCAGAGAGATTTATTCAATCTAGGCACCCCCTGCTCCAGGGGCAAGCGGGCGGTGATGGCGGTCCCCGCTCCCGGCTGTGAGTAGATCTCGAGGCCTCCTCCAGCTTTGTCAGCCCGCTCCTTCATGCTGACAAGTCCCAGCCCCTTGCCTCGAGCCACCTCAAAGCCAACACCATTATCTCTCACCTCGAGCGCAACCTCTCCCGGCAGTCGCTTGAGCTTGACGGTAACCAGGCTGGCCTGGGAATGTCTGGTCACATTATTGAGTGCCTCTTGAGCCAGGCGATACAAAGTTTCCTGCATCAAACGAGGAAGCTGCTGAGCACCCTCAAGCTCAAGCCTCACCCCAATTCTACCCCTCTCAAAGGCCTCAATGGTCGCCATATAGCTCTTAAGGCTGTCCTCTAATCCCTCAGCCTCCGGGGCGAGCGGGCGAAGCTCGAAGATGAGTGAGCGCATCTCCTGACGGGCCTGTTCAGCAATCTGGCGCACTCTTAGAAGTTGTGCCTTGGCCCGCTGCGGATTTCGCTCCAGGTCCTGAGCTGCCACCTCTGAATTGAGTGCCAGGCTGAACAGCAACTGCGACATCGAATCGTGTAAATCCCTAGCCAGGCGGTATCTCTCCTCGAGGATGGCCAGGTCTTGAGCCTTGCTGTAAAGCTGGGCATTTCTGATCGCCAAGGCCGCCTGATTGGCCAGGCCAGTTGCCATTCTTACCTGCTCAGAGGTGAAATGGTGAACATGTCGGCGGTAATTGTCCACCAACATCAGCCCGATGACCTCACCCTTGGTTATTAAGGGAACCGCCAACAGAGAGCAAACCCCAAAGGGCTTTATCCACCTCTTGATGTGGAGGGGATGTTGGCGCACATTTTCACTGATCACCACCTCGCGATCCCTGATCACCTTTTGGAGAAGCGGCTCTTCATCCACCTCTTCTAGCTTCATCTGCTTAAATGCTTTCCACATCAGCTGATCGGTGCCCCAAGCAAGCTGAGACATGGTGGGGATTAGCCTTTTCTTAGCCTCATCCAAAAGTAAAATGGTGCATCTATCCATCTGGCAGAGCTGGGCAGTAGCATGACAAACCAGGGAGAGAACCTCTTTGAGAGCCAAGCTCGACCCAACTGTAGTGGCCATTTCTAGCAGGGCACCAGCCTCTTTGGCTCTTTGCTGCTCGGCGGCAAAGAGCAGAGCATGCTCCATGGCAATCGCTGCTTGATTGGCCAGGATGCTGGCTAGCTCTAAGTCTTTGGAGCTGAAACTCCCCTCCCGCTTATTAGTGATATTGAGAAGCCCCACAGTTTTATCTTTTACCTTCAGGGGAAGGTGAATAAACGACCTCAGGTTTTCCCTGTCCATAACCTCTTGGCTAAGGTGGGAATCGCTGGGGGCGTCGAGCACCATTGCTGGCTCTCCGCTTAGGGCCACCCTGCCAATATATCCCTCACCGAGTTTGAACTTCATCTGGGTTGAGGCGGGGGAAAAGCCGTATGCAGCCCGATAAACTATCTCCTCATCCTCAATCATCAGGATGGCAGCCTTTTCGGCACCAAGCAAGTTCACTGCCCCCTCGACAATCGAATCCAATATCTCTTGTAACTCCAAAGTAGAGCTGGTTTTTAGGCCGAGGTCATGAATGATCTTTAGCCCGGCCAAGTCTTGCCTTGTCTTCTCATAAAGCCAAGCATTTTCAACGGTAATGGCTGCTTGGCCGACCATGACACGGAGAAGGGACAAATCCCTTTGGCTGAACTCTCCAGCGATCTTATTGCTAACAAAAAGAAGAAAGACCTTTTCTCCCACCTTTAGGAGAACATGGATAAAGGATGTGATGCCCTCTTCCTTCACTACTTCCGGTATGACATCGGGATTGTTCTGAGCGTCAAGCACCATCACTAGCTTGGCCTCCCGAGCTACTTGCCCGAGGTAGTCCTCACCCGCCTTGTATTTTCGCTGCCTTGCCACCTCAAGGCTATGGCCGTAGGTTGCCCGATAGACTATGTCCCCACCCTCATCTATCTCCAAGATGGAAGCCCTGTGGGCATTTGCCAATCCGGCTGCTTCTTTGGCGATGGTGTCAAGTCGCTCCTGAAGCCCGAAGGGGGACATGATTTGTATGTTAGTCTGGTAAAGAGAGCGTAATTCCTCCTGGGCTTTCATCTGCTCAGTTACATCCTGAATTAAAAGTACTGTCCCGTCAAATGCCCCTGCGCCATCGAGCAACGGGACGCCAGTTACAGATAACACCGATTCTTTGCCATAAAGCGAGGTGAAGGGCACTATTTCGCTGATCTGCCTCCCCGAATATAATCTCTCCCTCGCACTTTGCGGCAGGCCGGTGGAGATAATACTAGGCAAATCGGTAATTCGCTGGCCAAGGGTGGGTAATTGGCCCTCCCCTTCAAAACCCAAAATCTCGGCCATCTTAGGGTTAGCATAAACTATCCTCTCCTCTCCATCCATTCTAATAATTCCCACGGGGGCATTCTCAACAATTTCTTCGTTTAATCTCTGTAGCTCTCCTAGTTGTTTTTGTTTCTCCCTTAACTCGGTCGCATCCCTGCCAATGAATATCATTCCTGTGATCTTTCCCTTCGCATCCCTCAACAATGTTTCTGTCGCCGCAATGATCACTTTCCTCCCGTCCCTATGCTGGCCGGGGAGGTCAAATCGCACCACCTCACCATGGGATATCCTCTCCCACACCGGTTGGACAATCTCCAGAGATTCCCTAGTTGCGTAGGGGATATCAGCTAATGTCCTGCCCCTAAGCTCCTCCGCCGAGTAACCAGTAATCCTTTCGCAGGCAGGGCTTATTACCACCACCCTGCCCTCTCTGTCCAACAAGGTGATCAAATCGGGCGAATTATCTATTATCGACTCAAACCCTTCCTTTCTCCTCTTCAACCTCTCTAGTCATCACTCTAATTTTGTCTATTATCTCATTTGTGTCCTCTGCCATTACTTTCAGATTACCACTTAAACCGGCTGCCTCAATCCTTCCCGTCAAATCCCCCCGCGATACCCGGCTAGGGATGTTCTTTAATTCTGCCTCAGCTTTTTTAGTTTCAGTCATGTCTCTTACCGTTACCACTTCCCCGATAACATTCCCCTGGGCATCTCTTATCCCGGATGCAGAATAGCTTACCGGAATTATATTACCTTCCTTGGTTATCAATTCTAATTCCACATTACTAACTGCCTCGCCGGTCACCAACCTTCTTCTGACTCTTTGGGCGATCATAGGTCTTAGCTCGGCTGGCAGGGCAGGGAATTTTTCGACCCGCATGCCCACCATGTCAGCCTTGGCAAAACCAGTGGCTTTCTCAAATGCGGGATTCACATAACTTACCACGCCATTTTTATCAAAGGTAAAAAGCATGTCGGGAAGGCTGGCTGTGGCATAATCGAGAAGCAACTTCAATTCCTCGGCGGCCTTCTCTTTTTGCTTAACTTCGGTCATATCTCTTGCCATCCTCTCGGTATCTTCCCGCGCACAAGCGAGATCTTTTTTAAGTCTCTCCTCTTTTAGCCCTCGCTGTCCCAGAATGGAGAGAGCATTGGCAACTTGGTACAGATGAGATACTACCCCTTGGAATCTCTCCTGGGGCATTATGGTCACTTTCTTCACAGCCTTGAGGTATCCTGCTTCATTCACCCCTATCTCTTTAGCTATCTCTCGATATTCGGCTAATTTCGGGGGTTGATATAATACCTGTCCACAGGTAGCAGTACCGATATGCCTCCCGTCTACAATGATGGGGACTGCTGCTTCCACCAGATGACCGCTAGTGCAATAATCGACTACTGGCTGTCGCAACTGTCCAGCTCTGGCTCCTAAGTTGGCATCGCTTTTCAGGCATCTTTTATAACCTATCTCGCTTTTTCGGTGGTAATTTGCGCATAGTTCACACCAGTTGCTGGGCTTGGTGATCGGTGTGCCATCAACCTCGTGTATACACGCTGCTACGCCAGTAGCCAAGGCAAAGCTATCCTGTATTTTCTGTAGCTCGTCTAGCCCGATTAAATCAGTTAACTTTATGAAATTAGCCACCACGCCACACCCCCCTTTTGGTCTTGTTTCAAGAATGATTTTTGCCCGTTTCTATTTTAGGTCTTTTGGGATGACATGTCTATTTAGACCGTTTAAAAACGAAGTTTTTAAACGGGGGCTCCCATCCCCAAATCTGATATCCGTTGAAAATCACTGATTTTCAACCGTCTCTATCATATACATTGACATCAGATGCGGCTCTACTTATAATAACAGCTAAACTATGCCCCAGGTTTCGGTGGGGGGTGAAGATGAGGAGTTCGACACAAATTAATGTGGCTCAACTGCTCAGGCAACCTGTAGGGACAACTCGTAGCTACCTGATTGATGACAGTGCTGAGGTTGCTGAGCAGGAAATAAAGAGCTACCATGCTTGGGGGGTGGTGGAGCTACTTCGTACCGATCGAAGTATATTGGCTCGGGGTACTCTGGAAGGTATGGCTAGCCTGGTTTGTAGTCGGTGCTTAACCTTGTTTGATCAACCACTAACCCTAAACATAGCCGAGGAATTTTTCCCCAGGGCAGAAATGAGCGGTGACTTCCCATTGCCTTCGCCTCAAGAGTTGAGCGGTTTTACTATAGACGAACGCCATATACTTGACCTGAGTGAGGCAGTGCGTCAATCTATGTTGCTCGCTGTAGGAATGAAACCACTTTGCCACCCTGATTGTGCGGGCTTATGTCCCTATTGTGGTACCAACCTTAACTTGAGTCGTTGTAGCTGTACCTCCGTTCCTCAGCACCACCCGGGGGCTAGCTTAAATCTCAAGGAAAAAACTGGTTTTTAAGCGGTACCTAAACTAAACCACTCCACCAAAATCTTGCGATTTTCGTGGGGATGGTTTAAGATTTAAATTTATCGGGGTTTATCTAGGAGGGCCCAGTAGCGAGATGTCACCTTTACCTAAAAGGAAATATGCTAAGGCACGCCAAGGAAAGAGGCGAAGCAACTTGCAGTCGATTCTTCCTGCCACCGAACTTTGCCCCCAGTGTCACAACATCAAGTTATGCCACCATGTTTGCCCTGTCTGTGGAAGATATAGCGGCAGAGAGGTTATCGAAGTCAAGGGTGCTAAGAAGAAACGATAGGCATCACTCTAAATCATCGCCGGCATGTTCAACAAATGGCTGTCTTGTGTGAGGATAGTTTGGCTCCCCGCCGGAGGTAGTTTTGCTAAGAAGTGTTATCTCGGAGCTTTTGAATATTGAGTATCCGATTATCCAGGGAGGAATGGCCTGGCTGGGAACTGCCGAGCTTGTCTCTGCGGTATCCAATGCAGGTGGACTAGGAGTTATTGGTGCCGGGAGTGCTCCACCGAGTTGGCTGGTAGAGCAGATCAACTCGACTCGAGCGCTGACCAGCAAGCCTTTCGGGGTGAACATTATGCTGATGTCTCCGTTTGTCGATGAGGTGGTGGAGGTTGTTATCCAGGAGGAGGTGCCTATTGTTACTACCGGGGGGGGGAATCCAGGTATTTATGTTGCCAGGTTGAAGCAGGCGGGGATAAAAGTAATGCCTGTAGTTGCCAGTGTCGCTTTGGCTAAGAGATTGGAGCGCTTGAAAGTAGATGCTATAATTGTTGAAGGGATGGAATCGGGAGGCCACATTGGGGAGACGACCACAATGGCCTTGATCCCGCAGGTGGTAGACAATGTAGCCACACCGGTGGTAGCCGCAGGAGGCATTGCCGATGGAAGAGGGCTGGCGGCTGCTCTGGCTTTGGGTGCCCGGGGGATTCAAATGGGCACCCGCTTTGTCTGCACTACGGAGTGCATTGCTCACCCTAAATTCAAGCAGAAGATTTTAGGGGCAAGCGACCACGCTACTATGGTAACCGGGCAATTTCTTGGCCATCCGCTGCGCTGTCTTAGGAATAAGATGACACACGAGTTCCTGATGAGGGAACAGGCTGCTGATTCCAAAGAGGAACTGGAGCAAATGGGACTGGGCAAGTTCTATGCCGGGGTAATCGAAGGCGATGTGGAGAGTGGCTCACTGATGGCAGGTCAAATCGCCGGATTGATCAGGGAGATAAAACCAGTTAAGATGATTATCGAGGAAATAGTAGCTGAGGCAGAAGCAGTAATTACCAAGCTTCCCTCCTATAGTTGCCGGGAATCAGAATGAGACTAAGTGGGCAGGCAATATCCAGGTGGGGGTAAAAATGATAAGAAAGCTAGTTCTCGCCTCGGTTTTAGTTTTGGGGCTACTTTTTCCATTTCGTGGCGTGGTCGCCCAAGATGAGTGGACCACCTACATCAACCCAGCCTATAACTTCTCCATCGATTATCCCTCAGACTGGATCAGGACTGAAACCACACATAGCTTTTACACCATGGTAACCTTGGTTGGCTCCCAGGATAAGGGGATAAAAGTTAGCGTGCAAGCGATAGAATTGATAGCGCCAATAGAACTTAAGGGGCTGACCACTGAAGGCCAGATACTTTATGCCACAGTTACTACTGAAGGCTTCAATGTGGGGAAACATAAACAGAGACAGAGCATCATTGCCAAGGATGGGATAGTCTATGTAATAAGCTGCCTTACCTATCCCACTTCTTTTCAAGAAGCAGACGCGAAATACTTCACTCGGATGATAGATAGCTTTAAGGTGGGATAGTTTTTGCTTGAGCTATGATGGATAACAAGGTAGCCTATGTTTTCCCGGGGCAAGGATCGCAATGGGTGGGTATGGGACATGACCTTTACCAGAGTCTCCCCGAGGCAAGGGCTGTCTTTGAGGAAGCAGATTCGGTTCTAGGCTTTTCCCTATCTCAACTTTGTTTTGCAGGCCGTGAAGAGATACTTCGCCAGACTGTTAATGCCCAGCCAGCAGTGCTGGCGGTTAGTATCGCCCACCTCAGAGCTATGCCCCAGCTTTGCGATGAAGCTACCCTGCCGGCTTTCGTGGCCGGACATAGCTTGGGTGAATACACTGCCTTGGCGGCGGCAGAAGTGCTCGACTTTGCTGCAGCACTTCGTCTGGCTCGGGAAAGAGGCCACCTGATGCAACAGGCAGGGGAGAAGAACCCTGGGGGAATGGCAGCCATTATTGGGCTTGATGAAGCTGAGGTTGCCCAAATATGCTCCAGATGCGGCATTGAGATCGCTAACTTCAACTCTCCGCACCAGATAGTTATCAGTGGCTCAACAGAGTTGCTGTGTCAGGCTGTGGAATTGGCTCGGGCAGCAGGAGCACGTCGTGTTATTCCCCTTGAGGTCAGTGGTGCCTTTCATTCTTATTTGATGGCTGAAGCTGTAGCCGGGATGTCTGAGGTCATTGGGGAGTTCGCCTTTCGTGACTCCCTTATTCCTATTGTGGCTAATACTATTGCCCAGCCAGTAACTAGCGCCCTAGCGATAAAGAGTGAGCTTCTAGAGCAACTCCGCCATCCTGTTCAGTGGCAGCGTTCTATAGAATATATGATCGGTGCTGGAGTGGAGACTTTCATTGAGGTAGGTCCGGGGAGGGTGTTAGCCGGGCTTATCAAACAGATAAACAGAGGAATTCGCGCCTGGAGTATAAGCGATGTAAACCACCCCACGAAAATCTGATTTTCGTGGGGCCTGGTGACTTAAGATCGAATTCATCAGGGTCCCCAAATAATATACCCGAAAAATCAGGGATTTTTCGGGGCCCCGGGTTCCCACCAAAATCGAAGATTTTGGTGGGTGGGAAATAGCCCCCAGACCTTTTGGGGTTTATCTAGGGACCAAGCTGAATAGATGAGGCTAACTGGGGTATAAATGATGAAGATTGATTCTTACCAATCTGGTGAGATTGTGATCGAGGGGAGGAGATATACCTCAGACCTGATAATCTTCCCTCACCGGGTGGAAAGCAACTGGTGGAGAATGAGGGGACATCAGTTGCTTCCCCAAGACCTAGAGGAGGTAGTTCGACAGAGGCCGGAGATGATAATAGTGGGCACCGGAGAATCGGATAGGATGAAGGTGTTGCCTGAGACGAAGCAATACGTTCAACAGCAAGGCATTGAGCTTATCGCCCAGGCCACTGACCAGGCCTGCCAGACTTATAATCAACTGTGCTCTTCTCGGAAGGTGGTTGGTGTCTTTCACCTGGCGTGTTAAACTATCCCAAGAATCTTTCTTCCCTATCCCTCTGCCGCCAAGGGAGAGGGGTCATAATAGGTAAGCGGAATACTATAAAATGCTGAGTCAGTATAAAGTGGCTACAGCTAGTGTTAGATGTAAGCATTGTGGCCAGGACTTGTCTCTTATCTCCCAGGCCTTGGGGGTGTGTGTCAATTGCATTCGTCATGATTTTGCTAAAGTTTCGCCATTTATATGACAGGCTCACCATAAGGCGAGGAAGCCTTTTGCCCTCCCCGATCAACCGCCTCAGGATGAAGCGGGGGCAGAGTGCAAGTTATGTATAAACCAGTGCAATATTCCTCCAGATGGTATAAGCTATTGCGGGCTGCGCACCAACGAGGGTGGTAAATTGAGCGGTGCCACTGCCGACTTAGCTAATGTCAGTTGGTATTATGATCCTCTGCCTACTAACTGTGTAGCTAGTTGGGTTTGTCCGGCAGGAACAGGGGTTGGATATCCTGATTTTGCCTATTGCCAAGAAGCTGAATATGGCTATAAAAATCTTGCTGTCTTTTATCAAGCCTGCTCCTTTGATTGCTTGTTCTGCCAAAACTGGCACTTCCGCTACCTGTCCCGGAAGGAGGATCGGGTCAGTGCCGCAAAGCTGGCTCGTGAGGTCGATAAGTATACCGCTTGTGTTTGTTACTTTGGCGGAGATCCCACACCTCAGTTGCCTCACTCCATTCGCGCCTCTCGTCTGATGAGAGCCCAAAATAAAAACCGGATCCTCCGTATTTGTTGGGAGACTAATGGCTCAATGCATCCTGCTTTGCTCAAATCAATGGTTGAGCTATCC
Organism: Dehalococcoidia bacterium UBA2777; assembly: GCA_002352365.1. Taxonomy (GTDB): domain Bacteria; phylum Chloroflexota; class Dehalococcoidia; order UBA2247; family UBA2777; genus UBA2777. The sequence goes on from DEIJ01000106.1 coordinate 12,540, forward strand.
TTGAGTTCCGGCGGCTGTATTAAATTCGACCTCAAGGCTTGGGACGAAGGGTTGCATATTGCCCTCTGTGGAGTAAGCAACAAAAGAACTCTAGAAAATTTTCATCTCTTGGGACAATATATTCCCCAAAGACCTTCGCCGCCATTCTTGGTAGCCAGTACCTTGCTTGTCCCTGGTTATGTGGATGAAGAGGAGGTGGGGAATATTGCCACCTTTGTGGCGGCCATTTCCCCCGATATTCCTTATGTTCTGCTTGCCTTCCATCCTCAATTTATGATGGCTGACTTACCCACCACTTCCCAACGCCATGCCCAGATGTGCTTGGAAGTCGCCAGAGCAAAGGGACTCAACAAGGTGAGGATCGGGAACCTTCATTTATTAGGGGCCGCCTATTGAAATAGGAGATAGATGAACTTATCATTGTTTGCAGTGACAGATAAGGTAGCGATAGTTACTGGGGGTGGTAGGGGGATCGGTAAAGCTATAGCCTTAGGCCTTGCCCAAGCTGGCGCCGACGTAGTAGTCGCCGCTCGAACCGGGGCTGAAATTGACAACACCGCCGCAGAAATTCGCACCTTGGGGAGGAAAGCTCTCTCTGTACCTAGCGATGTGAGAAGCAGTGATCAGGTGACTAATATGGTAGATAAAACCTTGGCTGAGTTTGGGTATATCGACATCCTGGTTAATAATGCTGGAGGCAGCTTCAATGTTCCTCTGCTGGAGATGAGCGAGGGAGCCTGGGAAGCGATTGTGCGGGAGAACTTAAAGAGTGTTTTTCTTTGTAGTCAAAAGGTGGCCAAGGTGATGAAAGAGCAACACAGGGGAAGCATTATTAATATCGCTTCGGTAGCTGGCCTTGGCTCTTATTCACCCAATGCTTCGTACGGAGCAGCCAAGGCAGGAATTATCAATTTAACCAAGACACTGGCTGTAGATTTGGCTCCATATCGAGTTCGAGTCAATGCCATAGCGCCGGGTTTTATCGGCACCGCGGGAGTTGCCC
>DEIJ01000106.1:13599-18059 GCA_002352365.1 Dehalococcoidia bacterium UBA2777
TCTGGGAAAGCCCGAGGATATCACTGGTGCGGTTATTTACCTTGCCTCCGAGGCTTCAGCCTATATTACCGGCACTACTATTGTTATTGACGGCGGGCTAACTAGCAGGCTGGACTAAGGGGGAACCATGGTAGATTGGTGGCGAAAGGCGAGAGTGGTCAGCCTCCAGGTGTTATTTGAGAGCGACTGTGTAGAACATGACCTTGAGGTGATATTAAGCCGACAGCTCAAGTGGACGACTCTAAACGATGAAGGAGTTTCATTCGTTCAGGGGCGAGTTTCAGGGGTGCAGAAAAATAAGTCTCATATTGATGCTATAATTTGTCGGTTTGCCCCTGCTTGGCCACTGGAGCAGATAGCTATTGTCGACAGGAATATCCTGCGGATCGCCATCTATGAAATTCTGCAGGATAAAGTCCCAGTTAAGGTGGCTATTAATGAAGCGGTGGAGCTTGCCAAAACATTCGGAAGTGAGAGCTCCCCCAAATTCGTTAATGGCGTTTTGGGTGCATTTTGTGCCGAGACCGACAGAATAGTTTGCCACGAAAGGAGGTGATATTGTGGCCACAGTTTTTGAGCGAATAAAGCGGATCGCAATGGAGCAATTAATGGCCGATGAACAGCAGGTAGTCCCCTCCGCCTCCTTTGTCGATGACCTGAATGCTGACTCTCTTGATTTGGTGGAATTGGTCATGGCAATGGAGGAGGAGTTCAGCAACGAAGCCCGCAAGTTGGAGATACCTGATGAAGATATGGCTAAGATATTAACCGTGCAACACGCTATCGATTATGTTCGCAATTTAGGCATAAAGGATGAGTAACGTGTAAAATAGAAACTGCGATGACAAAGCTTTCTTTGTTTCCCCAAACAGCACTCATCGAGGGTAATCATCTCTTTATTGGTGGCTGTGATGTAGTCGAGCTAGCCGCTTTATATGGCACCCCAGTCTATATTTTCGATGAGGTCACCTTACGGGCCAAGTGTGCCGAATTCCACTACGAGTTCACCAGTCGCTACCCTAACGCTCTGATTATCTACGCCTGTAAAGCCTTTGTTAACCCTGCTCTGGCGCTTCTTTTCAAGGAAGCGGGCTTGGGGATGGATGTAACCTCGGGGGGTGAACTCAGCATTGCTCGCTGTGTTGCCTTCCCCCCCGATTTGATCTATTTCCACGGCAACAATAAGACTGCCGCTGAAATCGAGCTGGCCTTGGAGTTTGGGGTGGGAAGAATAGTAGCGGATAACTTCTCCGAACTTCGCCTGTTAAGCAAGTTGACTCAAGCGAAAGGGACAAGCCAAGATATCTTGCTCCGCCTTTCCCCGGGAATCGACCCGCACACTCACCAGTATATGACTACGGGAATCATTGATAGCAAATTCGGCTTTCCCATATATAGCGGCCAAGCGGAGGAGGCTCTAGTTTATGCCCTATCTACCCCAAGCCTTAATCTTGTGGGCCTTCATTTCCATCTGGGTTCCTCCATCTTGGCTACAGAGCCATATCAACAGGCTATCGAGATAGTGCTCCATTTCTCGGCTGAAATGAAAGCCAAATACGGTTTCGAGCTTAAGGAGTTTAGCCCGGGAGGAGGTTTTGCTATTCAATGTGCTTTGGATTCTCCGGCTCGGCCTTTGGCCGAATATGCTGAGGTTATCACCAAAGCCCTCCAGCATCATTGTGAAAATCGGCACCTCTCTCCGCCTCGGCTCATTATCGAGCCGGGAAGAGCTATTATAGGTCAGGCCGGGGTAGCACTTTATAGGGTGGGGGCAATGAAGGAGGTTCCCCAAGTACGTAAGTATATCTTTATAGATGGGGGTATGGCAGATAATATTCGTCCCGCTCTTTATGGCTCAAGATATGAAGTCCTGGTGGCAAATAAAGCTCAAGATCATGATGAGGAAGTGGTCACCATTGCCGGGAAGTTCTGCGAATCAGCCGATATCTTAATTAAGGATATTAACCTCCCCAAGATAGCCAGTGGTGACCTTATCGCTATACCCTGTTGCGGTGCTTACTCCCTCGCCATGGCAAGTAACTATAATGCCTCGCTTAAGCCGGCTATCATCTTGGCAAAGGGGGGAGAGGCAAGACTTATTCGGAAAAGAGAAGATTACTCTGATCTAGTAAGCCATGATATATGGTAGAATAATACGGGATAAATCTGGGGCCCCCTGCCGAACGAAGTTTTTCAGGAGCGGAGATTATGTGGCAGACTATAGGCCAAGGGCAAGCAGTAAGGTTGCTTCAAACCTCCATTACCAATGGGCATCTTTCTCATGCCTACCTCTTTGTTGGCCCTCACCATGTCGGCAAGATGACATTGGCCCAGGATCTTGCCCAGGCGGTAAACTGCAAGGCAGAGGAGCGCCCTTGTACCCAATGTGTCTCTTGCCGGCGTATCGCCACCGGCAAGCACGCTGATGTTCAAGTTATTGGCTTGCTCTCTGAGGAGAGGGCAGAGATAGGCATTGACCAAATCAGGGAGATGTGTGCTGCGGCTAGCTTGACACCTTACGAGGGCAAGTACAAGGTTTTCATCATCGATGGGGCAGAGCATCTTTCCACTGAAGCCAGCAACTCTTTGCTTAAAACCTTGGAAGAGCCCCCCCCTCAAGTACTTCTTATCCTACTCACCGCTAGAGAGAGAGCTTTACCCACCACTATCGTTTCTCGCTGTCAGAAAGTTGCCCTACATCCCCTCTCTTTTGAGGCTACCAAAGAGGAGCTAAGCCATAAAGTGAAATCTCCCCAGGCAGAACTCTTAGCCCGACTATCTGGTGGTTGTCTTGGCTGGGCCCTGGGAGTGATACAGGGTGAGGGGCAACTTCACCGGCGAGCTGAGCGGCTGGATCAATTATCTGCCCTGGAGGGAGCCTCCCTCCAGGGGCGCTTCTCTTACGCCGCTGAGCTTGCCGCTGACTTCAGCAAGGATCGGGAGAAGGGGAGAGAGGTACTTGCTATGTGGCTCGGTTGGTGGCGTGATTTGCTTCTAGTTAAAGGTGGAGGTGATGAGTACATTGCCAATTGTGACCGGAAATCCATACTACAAGACCGCGCCCAAGGCTACACCTTAAGGCAAATCAAAGAGTTTATTGTTCATCTGGTGGAGGCAACCGAGCAGCTTGAGCTGAATGTTAACCCTCGCCTGGTACTGGAGGTACTCACGCTGAACATGCCCCAAAGACACTTAGCCGACAGCCGACAGCTCACTGCACGGTAATCGTGTTGGCTGGGGAAAGAGGAGGAAAGGCGATGGACTTTGAATTTACCCCCGAGGAGAAAGAATTCCAAAAAGAGGTGCGCCAATTTTTCCACAGTGAATCAAAGTTACTGGAGGGAGTTTGTCAGGAGATTCCTGGTGGTGGTGGCGGCCAAGGTTATGGCCCCTACACTTGGGAGTTGCTCCGCAAGCTAGGAGAGAGGAGATGGCTGGCACCAACATGGCCTGAAGAATACGGCGGCCTGGATGGTTCATATATGCAAAGGTTTATTATCTTCGAGGAGTCATCCTATCGTGGTGGCCCTTTTGGAGGTGTTGGCTCTGGCATGGCTGGGCCGGTTATTATGCATCATGGGAGTGAGGAGCAAAAGAAGGAATTCTTGCTTCGAATTGCTCGAGGGGAGATAGAGTTCGCCTTGGGCTATACTGAGCCCCAAGCTGGCTCTGATCTAGCTGCACTGGAGATTCGGGCTGAGGATAAAGGGGATTATTATTTGATGAATGGGCAGAAGGTGTTCAACACTCGGGTTCATTATTCTCAATATCACTGGCTGGGGGCCAAGACGGATCCTGATGCGGTTAAAAAGCACAGAGGAATTTCCCTGTTCATTGTCGACCTGAAGTCTCCGGGTATCACTATCCGTCCTTTATGGGGGATGGGTGGTTTGAGAACCAACGAGGTGTTCTATGACAACGTGAAGATTCCCAAGAAGAATCGAGTGGGGGAGGAGAATCGAGGATGGTATTACATTGCTGAGGCCCTCGACTTTGAGAGGACCTTTGTCACCGGTAGTACTCGACGCATCTTTGAGCAGATAGTAGACTATGTCAAGGAAACAAAGTGTAATGGGCAGCCACTAGCTAAAGACCCCATAATACGACAGAAGTTAGGCGGGCTAGCCATTGAGCTCGATATTGCCTATCTACTTGCTGCTCGCATACCCTGGATGCTAGATAGAGGTATCATCCCTAGCCACCAGGCAGCTATGCTGAAGATGTATGCCACCGAGCTTGAGCAGCGCTTAGTTAACCAAGGGATGCAAATTTTAGGGCTCTATGGGCAACTGGTGGGGGAATCCAAGTGGCTAGCCTTAAATGGAGAGATAAGCCGGCTATATCTAGATAATGTTAGCCGAACCTTTGTTGCCGGCACCTCAGAGATAATGAGAAATATTATTGCTCAAAGAGGATCAGGGCTACCTAGATAAATTCAATCTCAAATCACCGGGGTCCCA
>DEIJ01000149.1 GCA_002352365.1 Dehalococcoidia bacterium UBA2777
GAAGCAAGCTCGGGGTAATGAGAGTGAGATTGCTTCCCCTTCACTTCGCTCAGGGTCGCAATGACACATGGGGAATCTATTTTCGGAATAATGATAAGCCCCTGGCGGGAGGGGTTCCTTATACAAAGTTAGGCGGAAGGTTAGGCGATGAAATTTTCTGATCTGGTAACCACAGTAGTGGGTAATCTCTCCAAGGCAAAGCTCAGAGCTATCCTCACCGCTTTGGGAATAGTGGTGGGGGCTTTTTGTGTAGTAGTCATGCTCTCCTTCGTGGTTGGGCTGAGGCAGAGTTCTACCCAAGCGCTGTCTTCACTGGGCTCGGCCAACCAGATTACTGTCATGCCCATTGAGCCCCCCGAGGATCCCTTTGCTCCACCTCACAAAAAGAGACTGGATGAAAAAGTAATTGCCCAGATCAAGAATATCGGCGGGGTCCAGTCGGTATCCCCAATGGTTCAATTGCCCGTCGGGGGTTATCCGCTGGCAGAAATAACCGTGGCCGGCTGCTCGACACCGGTGATTATCTCCAGCATAGATACCCAAAATCCCTCATTGCTTAAACTTAGCCAGGGCGAGCTACCCCATAGTGATGTTGACTGGCTGGTGGCAAGCTATAAGCTCTCCGATAAGCTGGCTGAGGCAGATGATGATTCTTCATCTGCCGCAGAAATCCCCCTGCTGGGGAGGGAGATCAGCCTCACCATCACCAGGTGGAACCTTGAGGGTGATGAAGAGATTAGAAACTTAAGCTACAGGGTGGTAGCTATTGCTGAAGAGAAGGGAACCCCGGCTGATTTTTATACCATCTATATGCCGTTAAACCAGGTAATCCAACTGATTGAGTGGCAGCAGGATAGACCCAATTTCATCGAGAGAGAGGGGTATCAGGGGCTTATGGTCACTGCCTCCTCCCTGGATGAGGTTGATGCGGTAACCGAGAAGTTGGTTGATGAGATGCACCTGGCGGCCTTTTCGCTGAAGGGGATTTTGGGCAGCGTGCAACAGGTATCCATTATCCTGGGGGCAGTTTTGGGTGGCATTGGAGCCATAGCTCTTTTGGTGGCTGCTCTGGGGATAATCAACACCATGGTTATGGCCATCTCGGAGAGAACTAGAGAGATTGGCATCATGAAGGCCATTGGCGCCAGCAATCGAGATATCAGCAAGATATTCCTTGGCGAGGCTGGCTTCATTGGCTTGGTGGGTGGGGTTGGCGGGCTAGTTATTGGCTGGCTGGCTACTTTGCTGGCTGGCTTTGCTCTCAGGATGTACCTGCAGGGGCAGGGGGTGGAGGCCAGTATGATGACCTTCCCTATGCCCTGGTGGCTAATCCTGGCTAGCATTGCCTTCGCTACTCTGGTGGCTTTGGCTGCCGGCATCTACCCGGCAAGGCGAGCCTCAAGGCTTAATCCTCTGGAAGCGTTAAGACATGAATAACGGGGGTCAGGTTATGGATGCCTTAGTGGAAACAATTGACCTCACCAGGAGGTTTGGCGACAAGGTAGCGGTGAACAATCTCTGTTTGAAGATTCGCCCTGGGGAGATCTTTGGGCTCTTGGGCCCCAATGGGGCGGGGAAGACAACTACACTGCGCATGCTCATCGGCTTGCTTCGTCCTTCAGAAGGCAGCATCAACATCGGCGGATGGAATATGGAGATAGACTCCGAGCAGTGCAAAAGGTTGATCGGCTATCTGCCTGAGGAGCCAAGCCTGTATGATTACCTCACCGCTCAGGAGTTTTTGGAATTTATGGGCAAGATAAAGATGGTTCCCGATGATCTGCTGAGGCAGCGTATTGGGGAGTATGCTGAGCTGTTCGACCTGACTAAGCGACTGCGGGACTATATCGGTGCCTTCTCTCGAGGCATGAGACAAAAGGTGGCCATAATGGCTGCCCTGATCAACACCCCCCCCGTTTTGCTAGTTGATGAGCCGCTTATGGGACTTGACCCCAAGAGCCAAAAGGATTTCAAGGATATACTCCACGAGCGAGCTCAAGATGGCGCTGCGGTTATCCTGTCTACTCATATCTTAGATGTAGCTGAGAAACACTGCACTCGGGTGGGAATACTCAATGGGGGCAAGCTATTAGTGGCGGGATCAATGGAAGAACTCAGGGAATTCTCGGTGTCAGCAGCAGGAACATCCTTGGAGGATGTGTTCCTCAAGCTTACCGAGGAGGCTGAGGCAGCAAAGGAGTCTTAAATTAACCCCTCCTATAGCTGACTTTCTGTTAAATTTATTGAGGTGATTTAGGCGAGATGGCAAATGCTTGGATTGTAGCCAGATACAGATTGCTGGCCACTTTGCATGGGATGACCAGAACCAAAGCCATGGCGGTCATGATGATCGTAATGCTCCTCTTCATGGGGGGGATGTTGTTTATCATGAGTGACTTTGTCTTCCTCACCTGGCCGGATAAGGTACACGCCGGTGAATTCCAAAAACAAGACGTGGTAAATCGGGTTTCAGTGATGTTATTTTTTTTCCTTATCTTGACCATATTTGGCGGCCTTCGTGGAGCAGGGATAAGTGCATCTCCTGCTGACCGGGACTATATCTTCACTGCGGCGGTTAAACCCCGTCAGTATTTTATCTCTCTTCAGATGGTCAGTCTGATCTCAACAGCGATGTTTGTACTGCCCATTGTTTTGGGCTGCGCCTATTTTTTGCTTGCCTCTCGAGGTTTGCCTGCCTGGCGACTGGTGCCTTTAGTAGTGGTGCTGCTGGTGCTGCTAAGCTTGCTAAATGTAATTGGTGCCTGCGCCACCATGCTGTTGAGTGTAGTATCGCAGCGGACAGTTAAGTGGCTGAAAACCCTTTTCTATGCCTTCATTGGGATTGGGGTGATTGCCTTCGTTTTAGTGCTGATACCCTCGTTCGCCGAATCAATTGGAGCAACTTCGGGGTTACAATCCTTTATCTATGCTCTTCCCACCAGCTTTGCTGCTGAGCTTACCGTGTACACCTTCACTACTGCTGGCTTCGGGGAGCTTGCTCATGGGGGGCTGGTCAGTTTTGGCGGGCTTTTTGGGTGGTACCTGCCACTGCTCTTTCT
>DEIJ01000134.1 GCA_002352365.1 Dehalococcoidia bacterium UBA2777
AAATGGGGTGGAACATCCGTTACAGTAGGCAAGGGCACAAAAAGCTTTGAATTCCATCACCGGCACCTGAAACCTGACGCTGGGGTTGGTGTAGGCGGGGGCAAAAGCAGCCCGACCCAGGTTTATCACCTGTCCGTCTTGCTTCACCCCGAATAGCTCAATCCAATCGATGTGATGCTCCACCGTGTTGGGATGCGGTGTTTCTTTGCCCACCACCACGTGGACAATGTTGGCTCCACCTTCTCCTTTACCCTTACCGATTTCAATAACCGGGACATGCTTTTCCTTTCCCTCAGACTCCGCAGTTTTTAGTATATCCTGAAACTGCATAATTCACCTTCTTGCCCGCTGAATTCTTGCCTGCTCAAAAAACGCCTAGTAGTTCTCTGCCATAAGCTCGTAGTAGCTCCGGGGGAAGCCACAGGCAGGGCACTTCTCCGGCGCTTCAGTGCCCTCATGGACATAGCCACAGTTACGGCACTTCCACCTGACCACCTTGTCTTTCTTGAAGACCTTCCCTCCCTCCAGATTCTTGAGCAGGGCAAGGTATCGTTTCTCGTGCTCTTCCTCCACTTCACCCACCTCTTTGAAGAAATCGGCAATCTCACTGAAGCCTTCCTCGCGGGCTACTTGCTCAAACCCTGGGTACATCTGGGTGTGTTCATAGTTCTCGCCTTCCGCGGCTGCCTTCAGATTTGCCTTGGTATTTCCGATTCCCTTGAGGAAGTCAAACTCCCTTTTAGCGTGTTCCCTTTCATTCTCGGCGGTCTCCAGGAATATCCCGGCGATCTGCTCGAAACCTTCTTCTTTGGCTACCATGGCAAAGTAGGTGTACTTGTTGCGTGCCTGCGATTCGCCGGCAAAGGCGGCCAGAAGGTTTTGCTCGGTTTTGCTTCCCTTAAGTTCCATTTTCCTCCTCCTTTTGTAAAACGCTATCAAGCAAAGCCATATTCCTTATGCTTTTCGGCAATAGTGGTTGCAAGGCTATCCAGTGCCTTGAAATCGGCTTCCTTCGGAAAGCCCTTACTCAACACCGGTTCCAGTATTTCTACCTTCAGGTTGGGAATCATCGCAGCGAGTTGCTCAACTGCCTTACCTCCCCAACTATAGGAGCCGATGATGGAGATGAATTTGAGATTGGGTCTCAGGGCGTTAGCCAGGATGGCAGCATAGGCAACGTTCGGATGAGGACCGGCGAGAACAGTAGGTGTCCCAATAACAACTGTGGCTGCATCCACCAAGGCCATGGCCAGTTTCCCAATGTCGGTTGCGGCAAGGTCAAACTGTTTCACCGTCACGCCTCTCTGAGCTAAGGCTCCCACAGAGTATTCCACCATCTTGCGCGTGCTGCCGTGCATCGAGATATAGGGCAGTACCACGATGTTTTTTGGCTCGTCGAATGCCCAGCTATGATAGGCTTTCAGGATAAACTCTGGTTTATCATGCATAGGCCCGTGGCTGGGAGCAATGATGTCAATCGCATGGCCCTTTACCTTCTCCAGGTTCTTCTGAATTGTGGTTCGGAAGGGCATCATGATTTCGGCGTAATACCTCTTGGCGGCTTCATAGACCTGCCCTTCATCGCTGACACACAAGTCGGTTGTAGCCAGGTGGGAGCCGAAGAAATCACAGGGGAAGAGTATCTTGTCTTCCCTCAAGTAAGTAAGCATTGTCTCCGGCCAGTGAACCCAGGGGGCATGGATAAACTCCAGCGTTCTATCCCCCAGCGAGATGGTATCACCATCGTTCACGGTAATGAACTTCTCTTCGGGAACCATGAGCAAGTCGATGAGCATGCCCTTACACTTTGGTGTGCATACCACTTTCGCCTCAGGGTACTTATCTAAGACTTGGGGGATAGCACCTGAATGGTCCTGCTCGGCATGATTGGCAACCACGTAATCTATACTCTTGACCCCGATTTCACTCAGGTTATCTATCAGTACATCATGCATGGCAGGGTCTACCGTATCAATAAGGGCTGTCTTCTCACTACCTTTAATTAAATATGAGTTATAACTTGTGCCATCAGGCAGTGGTATCAGTGAGTCAAATAACCGCCGGTCCCAGTCAATGGCTCCTACCCAGTAAATCCCCGGCTTTATCTCTCTTGGTTTCATCTTACTCCTCCTTCTCGAAATCACTCTTGGCGGCTCCGCAGACAGGACATACCCAATCGTCTGGTATCTCTTCAAAGGATGTCCCCGGTTTAATGCCACCATCGGGGTCTCCCAGTTCCGGGTCATAGACATAGCCACAAACGGTACACTTGTATTTTGCTGTTTTGGGCGCCTCCTTTTTCTCCGCAGTATAGCTGGGAGCTGCCTTGGGAGTAGTACCCCATTTGACCTGGTGATAATAGGCATAGGTCATTGGCTCGCCTTCTCTAAGGACATCTGCTCTCACAAGCTCTCCGATAAAAATAGTATGCGTTCCCACATCTACCTCTTGAATCACCCTGACTTCCAGATAAGCGACGGCATTGTCAGTGACCACTGGAGCCTGAGTTTCACCTGTTTTATAACTAGTACCCTCAAGCTTATCTATGTCCCTGCCTGACTTGAAGACAAAGTGACTGATGAAAGAGAGGGGTGTATCCTGAGAGATGGCCGAGACCGTCAGCACCTTTTCTTGAGCATACAACATACAGAGCGTAACCTAATTTATATAAAGCCTCCGGATTCACTTCCCACCTCCTTACTGTGGCTTCAGGTCACCCCGAATTCCAACAGTTACCTGCTTTAGGGGGATATCTTTACCGGCTAACTGCATTGCCTGGTTTACCATATAAGTTAATCCCGCGCAGCAGGGTACCTCCATGTGCACCAAGGTCAGACTCCTTACCGATGAATGGCTCAGAATATCGACCAGCTTCTTCAGGTGGGCCTGGAAGTCATCCAGTTTGGGGCAGACGACCAATACCGCGTGGTCTTTTATGAAGTCCTGGTGAAAGCCAGCATAGGTAAAGGGGACACAGTCCGCAACCAGCACCAAGTCAGCCCCTTGAAGGAAAGGTGCCGTTGGCGGGACCAGGGTAAGCTGGAGTGGCCAGTGGCCGAGCATTGACTGCTGGTATATGGTAGTGGCTCCTTGAGGGCACTCCCCAAGACAAGCGCCGAGACCATCATAGTATGTCTCGCTAACGAGTTTCGCCTTGCCATCAATAATCTGAAGGCCGCCCCCAGCACAAGCTGGAACACAGGCGCCACGGCCGTTACACTTCTCCTCGTCGATTCTGATGATTTTCCTCAATACCCTCGTTATCATCTTACACGTCCGCTAACGGTTGACTAATGGCAGATCCGTAATTACTCGCTGCCGTTCAAATATCTTTATCTTTGGCAGGTCGTGTCCTTATAGAAACAAGGAGCTACCTTTTCTACTGAAATCATCTCCAGTTCATCAGAGAAGGATCATCATAAATGTTAAGGGAAACAACCCAACTGGCAAGTAACGATCTTTATATTTAGTTTGTTCGCTGCTTCACCAACTTGGATAGGGGTGACTTTTAGCTTCCCGGCTATCTTGAACGCTACCGCGCAGGGGAGCCTGCCATCAACCAGGGATGCTTTTAACTCTTCTTCCAGTGTCCTGTTCATATACCTACTTTCGCCTCCCTGCAAATTCAAGTGTTGTGTCCGCCATAGGGATCACTCCCCACTAGCCTCCCCCCTCAACTCCTTCCACCTGTCCTCCCCCAGGCACTGACGAGCAGAAGCGCACCAGTCTATGCAGGAAGGTATTTTGTCCCGGTAGACATACTCACCACACTTATGGCACTTCACCTTTATTTCGTCGGAGAAGATTTCAACTTCATAACCGCAATTGGGGCATTTGTGTAGTGACACCCGTAGATTTCTGCCATCATCACCGGGACATTTGCTGGTCATTCCTGCCACCTCCTCTATCGGTGGGTGTTGGAACTTTAACTTCCATACCAATAGTACAACTTATTGACATCACCGACTATGATTTGAATCATATAAAGCGGGGAGTTATTAGTAGTTGTTCACGTGAGGGAGATAAACCAAACTGGGAGAATAGTCTTCTGCTTCTATACTTGCGGTGGCCCTTCACTCAGCAGCCTGAGTTTCTCCTCATCGAGGATAATCACTTTGCCGCGGACAGTACTAATAATGCCCCTATCCTTCAGTTGGCTGATAATCCGTATCGCCGTCTCCGTAGTGGTCCCTACCATGTCAGCGATTTCCTGTCGGGTAAAGGGGAGGGTAAGGCCAAGCTTTGCCGAAAGCATAAGCAGTACACTGGCCAAACGCTGCTCAACTCTCTCCCCGGCAATGTCTCTGAGGCGGCCCTGAGCATCCCTGAGCCGTCCCGCCAAGACACTAATAATCCTTAGGGCTACCTGAGGGCGATCGGCGAGAAAAGATAGGAAGTCATCTCTCTGAACTCCCACGAGCTTGGTTTCAGTTATGGCCTGAGCTGAAGCGGGATAGGGCTTGTTCTCAAAGACAGCCACCTCACCAAACATTTCACCAGGGCCGAAAAAGGCGATAATAAATTCCTTTCCTAAGGAGGAATGCTTAAGTACCTTCACTTTCCCTTCGGCAACGATGTAGAATCGTTCAGGGGCATCTCCATCCCAGAAAACAAACTCACCGGGTGTGAGGCCATGCTCGATGGCGAGACCGGCCAGTTCACTGAGCTCGTCATCATTCAAGCTGGAGAAAATCGAAGAACTCCTCAGAATTTGAGCCTTGCCGCTGAACTGCAACGTGGTAACTTTCCTTCAGAGGTAGCTTTCTGTATAAAGTGGATTCCTTTGGATGGATTATAGCACAAACGATTTCTGGCGCTACTGCAAAAAGGTC
>DEIJ01000044.1 GCA_002352365.1 Dehalococcoidia bacterium UBA2777
ATGGCCTTTTAGTCAAAAATGACTACTTTTACCGTTCAGTTATCCATGACCATAGGGCGTGCAAAGGTTTTAGCTTGAGCAATCCCACAGGGAGCTCTAACTCTTTCTTCTCACAAATTGTAGATATGCTCACTTTATCTACTTCCGCTTTTAGATGAGATAGTTTCTTTAGGGCCCAATCACCCCTCTCGACCGTGTCATCGATAATATGCAGCATATCTAAGGCCGCCTCAATGCGCCGCTCGGTTGCCCTAGCCACTTCCTTGGAGATGAGGCCGTATCTTGCTTTCAGGCGGTTGAGGCCTAACCCTGCCTGATAACTTGTTTCTACCAGTTGCTGACGGCTCATCCACTGGGTCTGGTAGTTCAGGGTGTACTTCCAACTCGGTGCCAAAAGTGCTTGACGATGCTGTTCTAGAGTGTGAAACAGCACCTGGTAGCCATAGTGATCCGGATGCTCAAAAGCTAAACTACCAGGATCGAGAAAAGGAGCTAAAGGGGAGATAAAGAAAGAGAGCCGCTTATCTGGAGCGAACTCTTCCGCCAGGGAGTGGCAATAGTCGATAGTATCCATCACCGAGTGGGGGGTTTGTTTAGGTAGACCAATCATAAAGAAGACATCTAATCGGCCGCAGCCGGCAGCAAGTGCCCCCGCCAATGTTCCCTCTAGTGCTTGATTTTGGTAGCGTTTGCCAATGGTTTCTCTTATTTGGGGGTCATGAGATTCGGGAGAAATCTCTAAACAAAATTTAGGACAAGACTTTCCCAGCTGATGTAAAAATTGGCCGGAAGCAGGGCCAAATAGCTCGAAGATAAGCTGGTTTTTCACCCTTTCCCTTTCCAGCAAACTCAAAAGCTCCCTGGCATAGTCTTCCCCCGGCTGGCGTATATCACCTAGTATAAAGATAGGAGCTGAAGTCAGGCGTTCGATTCTTTTCACCTCTTGGACTACCGCCGCGGCAGAGCGAAAGGCGGGGCTGCGTCGATTGCAGATGTGACGGAAGGCGGCGGCGGAGCCGCCACAAAAGGCACAATTTTGGGTACAGCCACGGCAGGTGAGTACGGCAGTGATGGGGTAGCCCAGCCAGCGCTTAAAGGGGATAAGATTTCTCAGATCACGATGACTGATTGCCGAGCGTAAGACATAATCATAGTGATGAGCCATAACGCCGTCAAGATCAGTGGGAACATAAGAGAAGGGATTTTCCCAGACTTTCCCCCCATTATCTCGCCAAACAAGATTCGGTACCGCCTCAGGCTCCCGTTTGTTTGTGAGGCAATCTATTAGCTGGCGAAAAGGCTCCTCTGTCGAGTCACCTCTGAGCAGGTAATCGATCTCAGGGTATTGGAGTAACTCCCGCCAGTAGTAAGAGGCAGAGATCCCCCCCACTACTACTTTCGCTTCGGGGTGGTATCTCTTCACTAACCTGGCCACTTCGATGGCCCCCTGGGCATGGGGTAGCCAGTGAAGGTCAATGCCAAACACTGGTGAGTGCAACTGCTTAATTTTAGCCTCAACATCAAAATTCTTATCATTTAGCATGCGCAGGGCAAGGTTGACAATGCGCACTCGGAAGCCAGCGCGTTCCAAGTACTCAGCAATAGTAGTAAAGCCAATAGGATACATCTCGAAGATGGGGGAGGAGGGAATCAGGTCGCTGATCGGCCCATAAAGTATAGTTTTGTGGCGAAAATCATAGATGCTAGGAGGATGTAGCAGAACTAAATCTGGAGAGGACAACGGTTTCCTTCAACAACATTCTAAACTAATCCCCGGAGAATTGAAAATTCTCTAGAGATAGTATATAGTATAGCGTAGATTTCCCTTCCGGGGAAATTTGGGGAGGAGGATATATTATGCCGGTAGTGGAAGTGCCACTGGAGAAATGGACGGGCAAGATTCGTGAAGTAACGCTGGGAGGGAATGGGCGGAAGAGAGTGGTTGTTGGCGGAGAAGCTACCCTCCCTTTTCTTCACTTCGAGGGTTCTATCCCTAACCGTCCTGCTATAGCCATAGAAGTAGATGATTGCCAACCCGCTTGGTCACCTCATCTTACTGCTGCCTGGGGCGATGTAGTTGCCGACCCCGTTGGGTGGGCGAAGAAAGCTGTGGAGTATGGTGCGGATATAATTGCTCTCTATCTTAAGAGTGCCGATCCTGATGAACAAAACAGTAGTGCTGCTGAAACAACCAAGGTAGTAGATAAGGTTCTCTCCGCGGTAGATGTACCTCTTATTATCTACGGCCCTGGGGTTGCTGAAAAGGATAACGAGGTGTTGGTAGCGGCAGCGGATGCCGCCCGAGGGCAAAGGGTTGCCCTGGGGAATTGTGAGGAGAAAAACCATCGCACCATTGCCGCTGCCTGCATTGCCAGTAACCATATCGCCATTGCCAGGACTCCTATCGATATTAATCTCGCTAAACAGCTTAACATCCTGATCAGTGAGGTAGGCCTCTCTCCTAATTCCATCCTAATGGATCCCACCACTGGAGCCTTGGGTTATGGGATAGAATACTCCTACTCCATAATGGACCGGATAAGATTAGCAGCATTATCAGGTGATGCTATGGTGGCTATGCCGATGATTTGCACCGTGGGGGAGGAGTCCTGGAGGCAAAAAGAGGCAATAGTTACCAGCGGGGTTCCTGATTCGTGGGGTGAGCATGAGCAGCGCAGCCTCCTATGGGAGGAGATAACCGCAGTGGCGCTAATCAATAGCGGCGCTGGTATTTTAGTGTTGCGACATCCTAAAACAGTGGAGCTAGCCAAGGCTACCATCGATAAGTTAATGGCTAGATAGGAGGATCAAAATGGCGCTAAGCGGTATTCAGATTTATAAGTTCCTACCTAAAACCAACTGTAAGAAGTGCGGTTTCCCCACTTGTCTGGCCTTCGCCATGAAACTTGCCTCAAGGGAGGTCGAACTCTCCCTTTGCCCTGACATTTCTGAGGAGGGGAAGGCAGCTCTGGAGACAGCCTCTCGCCCCCCTATCCGCTTGGTCACTATCGGCAGTGACAGCAAGAAGGTCGAGGTGGGCAATGAGGTAGTAATGTTTCGCCATGAGAAGACTTTCTTTCACCAACCAGGGCTGGTTTTGCGAATAAGTGATACCGAGCCCCAAGAGGTGGTAACCTCGCGGGTGAGCGAGGTAGCAGCTTATAGTGTAGAACGTGTAGGGTTGCAATTAAGTCTGGATGGGTTTGCTATTCAAAATAAGTCCAAAGAAGCAGCTAGTTTTGTTAGCTGCATTGAGACAGTAAGGGCCAAAACTGATCTCCCCCTAGTACTTATATCCGATGACCCTGGGGCGATGGGTGCTGGCTTAGACAAGACGGCCAAAAGCAAGCCACTTATTTATGCAGCAACCTCGGATAATTGGGATAAAATGGCCGAACTCTCCAAACAGTATCAGTGCCCTTTAGCTGTCTACGAGCCACAAGGGTTGACTGAGCTTGCCGGCTTAGTAGAACAGGTAAATAAAGCTGGGGTAGAGGATATTGTTCTTGATCCTGGCGCTCGGGGTTTTGTTGATTCACTGAGCCTCTTTACCCAACTTCGCAGATTGGCGCTAAGGAAGAGCTTTTCCCTTTTGGGTTACCCGCTTATTAGCTTCCCCGGAGAAGGAGCTGAAACTTTGGCGGAGGAAGCGACGCTTTGTGCCCAGCATATTGCCAAATACAGTGGAATTATCGTTCTGGATCACTTCTCTCCGGCTATGGCCTATCCTTTACTTACCCTGCGGTTAAATATTTACACCGACCCGCAAAAACCAATGCGTCTGGAGGCAGGAATTTATCCGATTAATGAGCCTAAGGCGGATAGTCCACTTATGGTTTCCACCAATTTCTCCCTTACTTACTTTTCTATATCTGGGGAGGTAGAGTCAAGCCGCTGGCCATGCTGGCTAGTGATCTGCGATACCGAGGGGCTATCAGTGCTCACCGCTTGGTCAGCAGGTAAGTTTGATGCTGAAAGGATCGCCAAAGCGGTCAAACAGTTTGCCGCCGACAAAGTCAGCCATCAGAGGTTGATTATCCCCGGCAGGGTATCAGTCCTAAGAGGGGAGCTTGAGGAAGAGCTGCCTGGCTGGGAAATTATGGTGGGTCCTCCCGAGGCGATGGGAATCGGCCCCTATTTGAAGCAGAGGTGGGCGGGCTAAACATGGAGTTTAAACACCCCCTTGACTATATCTTCCATCCCACCTCGATTGGGGTGGCTGGGGTTTCCAACGACTCGGCTAATATTGGCCAAATGCTATTGCTTCCCCTAGTTGCCTCCGGTTTTAGCGGTCAAGTTTACCCGCTGAATCCTAAGCAGGATGAGGTGTTAGGGATGAAATGCTATGCCAGT
>DEIJ01000123.1 GCA_002352365.1 Dehalococcoidia bacterium UBA2777
GACAAATGAATTTTAGCACAACAAACCAGTGAAGTAAACAAGTGCAACTGGAGTGCACCCCTATGATTGGACAGGCAGGGTTAGGAGAGTCTGGCGGGGTACCCTATTATTCTGTTGAATAACCACTAACTCCTCAAATTCATTCGGCGGACGGTAATCCAGCGCAGAGTGAAGCCTTTTTAGATTATAGACCTCCTCAATGAAGTAGGGAAGCCTTCCCATCACGTCCTCATAAGTCTCATACTCACATAAGCGCACCTCCTCGTATTTCAGCGTTTTGAAGAAGCTCTCCATCATGGCATTTTCATATCTATCCCTTATTGTAGGGCATTCTGACCCTTCCTAACCTCAGGTGTCCAGTCTCAGGGGTTCACTCCACACTCTGGGCACTGCCGGGAGCGCATGCAACAAAGCAATCCTAGGAGATTGCCGCGCCTTGGGCTGGCAATAACACAAAGAACTGCCTAAGATGACACCTGTCTGTCTCGGCAAGAGCAGAATCTGTGGGTTGCTTTTGAAAACGGGCAGAGGTATACTCAATACTAAGTTCCAAGGAGGCAGTGGTTGCTGGCAGACTATGGTTATATTGGCTTATTACTGTTAGTTGTTATCTTTTTTGCCGTTACTGCGCTCCTTCTTCCCCTCACCCTCAGCTTCCTCCGTCTCAGCCCCAAGAAACCCAATCTGGTTAAGAGCTCCACCTACGAGTGCGGAATGGAGACCGTGGGTAGCTCATGGGTCCAGTTTAACTTCCGCTACTACTTCTACGCTTTGCTCTTTGTTGCCATTGACGTTTTGACAATCTTCCTCTATCCCTGGGCGGTGAATTTAAAGCAGCTCGGGCTCTTCGGCTTGGTTGCTATGGTGGTTTTCGTCCTTATTGTCAGTTTGGGTTATTTCTACGCCTGGAAGAAAGGTGTTCTGGAATGGAAATAGAAGGTTACCTGCCCGCTGAACTTGATCGTGCCGAAGGGGAGGCCGTTGAGAACTTGAAGGCTCGCTCAAGTGAAGTAATCCCTGACCCCGACAGGTGGCTGGAGCAAGAACCAAGTCATAATGTGGTGATAACCTCGATCGATGCCCTGCTTAACTGGGGGCGGCGCTTCTCAGTTTGGCCGGTAAACTTTGGGCTGGCTTGTTGTGCTTTTGAAATGATTGCTACTGCTGCCTCCCGATTTGATATCTCCCGCTTTGGTATGGAACTCTTCCGCGCCTCGCCGCGTCAAGCTGATTTGATGATCGTGGCAGGAACAGTGACCTGGAAAATGGCCCCAGCATTAAGGCGAATTTATGATCAGATGCCCGAGCCCAAGTGGGTGCTGGCTATGGGTTCTTGCGCCATTAGTGGTGGTACCTTTGCTCACTCTTATAGTGTTGTGCCCGGGGTTAATCACCTTGTTCCCGTTGATGTCTATGTGCCCGGATGTCCACCACGCCCCGAGGCATTACTTCACGGCTTGATGATGCTGCATCAAAAAATCAATAAGATGACCATTGCTGAGCAATTGCCCCAGATCGATATTAAATCCATATTAAGGTCGGTGCCCTCCAGGTTGGGGATATAGCCCAGAAGTGATCAACTGAAGCTTTGGTTATGACCACGCTGCTTTGTGGGCATGAAGTTGCCAAACAGATTACTGACTTCCTCCCCGATGCTGTAGCGGTAGGTGATGGCACCAGTGTTATCATCAAAGGCGAGCGCCTTCTCCCGGTGGCTCAATTTCTCCAAAATACCCCCGGGCTTGATTTCGATTACCTGGTCAGTATCACCGGCGTTGACTACGCTGGCTACTTTGAGGTAGTGTATCACTTAACCTCCATAAAGCATAACCACGGTCTAATTCTAAAGACGAGATGTTATAGTCGGGAGAATCCTGCCCTACCTTCAGTAACCAGTGTATGGCGAGGGGCTGATTTTCAGGAGCGGGAGATTTACGATCTCATGGGCATCTCCTTCTCTGGCCATCCCAATCTCAGGCGCATCTTCCTGTGGGAGGGTTTCCCAGGGTATCCCTTGCGGAGGGACTATCTATAATGGCACTCAAGACTGAACCTATTGTGGTTAATATAGGGCCACAGCACCCGTCAACGCACGGTGTGTTCCGCATGAGGGTGACTTTTGACGGCGAGGTCATAGTAGATTTAGAGCCATGTTTGGGCTATCTTCATCGCGGGATTGAAAAGCTAGCTGAGACACGGACATATACTCAGAATATCCCGCTTACCGATAGGCTGGATTACCTTGCCTCAATGACTAACAACCTGGCCTATGTATTAGCGGTGGAGAAACTTGCTGGGGTAGCTGTTCCTGAGCGAGCTGAGCACCTGCGGGTTATTATGGCGGAGTTAATGCGTATCTCAAGCCACCTGATGGCAGTAGGTGCTTTCCTCAATGACTGCGGGGCGTTTATGACTCCTTTTCTGTACATGTTTCGAGAGCGGGAGAAAATTTTGGACCTCTTTGAAATGGTCTGTGGCCAGCGGCTAACCTATAACTATATGCGCATCGGTGGGGTAAGCCACGATATTCCTGATGAGTTTCTGCCTGCTCTAAGGAGGTTTATTGCTGAGATGCCTGGCTTCATTGATGAATATGATCAACTTTTGGCCTCAAATGAGATTCTGCTCGCCCGCGCCAAAGGGGTAGGTATTTTGCCTGCTAAGTTGGCAATCAATACTTCAGCTTCAGGCCCGGTATTGCGAGCCAGTGGAGTGAAATGGGACATTCGCCAAGCAGACCCTTATTCTGTTTATGATCGTTTCGATTTCGGCATACCCACAGGTGAGGTTGGCGATGTCTATGACCGCTACTGGGTAAGAATCCAGGAGATGAGGCAGAGTGTGCGCATTCTAAGCCAGGCCGTAGAGCAACTACCCAGTGGTGAGGTATGTGCATCTATGCCCTGTCTACTCCGTCCCCCGGTGGGTGAAGCCTACGGGCATATTGAAGGACCTAAGGGGGAGTTAGGCTTCTATCTGGTATCGGATAACTCCATCGCCCCTTATCGGTTTCACATTCGGGCTCCGACGCTAATCAATCTGACCGCGCTTCGCGATATGACAGTTGGCTGGAAGCTAGCTGATGCTATAATCATCTTTGGCAGCATAGATATTTGTCTTGCGGAGGTGGATCGCTGAGCTGGGACACTGTTGCTCCTGACTGGCCAGGAGGCTATTGGGTCCACTGGGGTGTGTTGGTGGTAATCATCCTGGCGTTTTTCCTGGCCATGGTGATGGGCTTCATTTATATCGAGCGCCGGGGGGTGGGGCGGTTCCAAGTGCGCCTTGGCCCTAACCGCGCTGGCCCTCAGGGTATCCTTCAGCCGGTAGCTGACACTATCAAGCTGCTGGTGAAAGAGGATATTGTCCCTGCCAAAGGGGATAAGTGGGTTCACTGGCTGGCCCCAGTTATCACTCTTATTCCGGTGATGATGATTTTCGCTGTGGTGCCAATACATGATGGTGTGGGGCTTATTCCCGACCTCGATACGGGCATTCTGTATGTAATTGCTATCAGCTCCTTAGCTGTGGTGGGAATTTTTATGGCGGGGTGGGCGTCCAATAATAAATATTCACTTATTGGCGCTATGCGCGCTGTAGCCCAAATGGTAAGCTACGAGATCCCCTTGGTTCTGTCTATTATGGGCGTGATATTGATAACCGGTTCGCTATCTATGAACCAGATTGTACAGGCGCAAAGTGTCCCCTTCATCTTGCTCCAGCCATTGGGATTCCTGATTTATTTCTTAAGCGCCTCTGCCGAACTCAACCGTACCCCCTTTGACCTCTTAGAAGCGGAATCAGAGATTGTTGCCGGTTATCATACTGAGTATTCAGGGATGAAGTTCGCCCTGTTCTATCTGGCTGAGTATGGACACGCCCTAGCTATGTCGGCCATTGCTGCCACCCTGTTTCTTGGCGGCTGGCTGGGGCCGGGGTTACCTTCTTTCCTGTGGTTTGTAATCAAAGTCCTGTTCATCTTCTTCATTATTTTTTGGATTCGGAGTACTCTCCCCCGTCTCCGCGTGGATCAGTTGATGGGATTCGCCTGGAAGTGCCTCTTCCCTCTAGCGCTGATTAATCTGTTCATTACAGGGGCAGAGGTAATTATCTGGGAGGCACTTCCCTGGTGGTTGGTGATAGTGAACTTATTTATCGCCACAGTACTCTTGGTTTTGTGGTCAAAGTTATTTAGATCGGGCAGGGAAAAAATTGCTGTCTAAAAGATACGGAACAGGTGTGCTTAAAGGGTTAGCTTTAACCTTTAGGCACTTATTTCGATCTCCGATTACGGTCGAGTATCCTGAACAGGGGCTTACCTTCTCGCGGCGCTTTCGGGGCTATGAGCTAGTATGGGATGTAGGGCGGTGTACCGGTTGTGCCACCTGTGCTAAGAGTTGCCCTCAGGGAAATATTGAGATTGTGACCTCTAGGGGCAGCGATAACACCTATAAAGTGGAGAAATTTGAGGTGGATAGTGGGCGCTGTATGTTCTGCGGCTTATGTGTTGAAGCTTGCCCCTATGAAGCTCTATTCATGGGGTGTGGTTATGAGCTAGCAAGCTACCAGCGGGGCCAGCTAGTGCTGAGCAAGGAGGAACTCGAACCCTCATCAGAGAGGCAGCCCTCAGGGTATGCCCGGCCCAAAGTTGAGGCTCTTATGCCTCGGCAAACTCTACTCATTGACCGCACTAAACCATCACCGAGAAAACCAAAGATTTCCTTGGGCTCTGCCCTGAGCCTGTCGAAGGGATGGTGGAGAAAGTGATGGCGCTGGAGATTGCTTTCTGGGTTTTGGCAGTGGTAAGTGTAGCAGCAGCGGTGGCAGTGGTGCTACTCCGAGACATCTTCCGCGCTGCGCTGTTTTTGGTATTGTGTTTCTTCACCATAGCCGGGGTGTACGT
>DEIJ01000100.1:0-31416 GCA_002352365.1 Dehalococcoidia bacterium UBA2777
TAATCGATGCCGATTGGGCACCAGTTAGAGGTGTTCATGAAGTGCCTTTGGAGAGGCTGGCTCCCTCAGGAGCCGGTATAACCGGCAATTTAGCCCAAGCACTTTTTGATCAGGGCGGCTTTATTTTACCCTTTGAGATCGCTGCGGTATTGCTCTTGGCAGCAATAATAGGCGCTATCGTAATGGCTAGAGAGAGGTAGAAACAGTAAGTAAAAACCTATCTAAATCTCCCTAAAAGTCTTAACAGCAGCTTCATAAGGTAACGACTTTATGAAGCTAACTATCGGCCAATTGGCTAAGGAATTAGGAGTAAGTGTTGAAACCATAAGAAGATGGGAAACAGAAGATCGAATTTCATCCGAAAGAACTAAAGGGGGTCATCGGAGATATGACTTGGACAGAGTGATGTCCTCTGTAAAAGTTCAGGGAAAGGACAAACCCAGTATTGGGTATGCAATTTCCATGATGTTGAGGTCGTGATTATCAATCAGCCGGAGAATAAAACCTATCAAGAAGAACTGGTTAAGGATGTCCTGTCAATCATAGCTGTATTTTCGGCAAGGTTGTATGGTTCAAGAAGCCATAAGAACAGAGAAGTGGTACAACAGGCACAGAAGTTATTCAAGCGATGAAACAGACAGTTAAGAACTACAGCAAAGGGATAAGCTTAGTTGATCTTGATGAACTATCTGAGATCGCAAGGCGCTACTCTTATGTTAAAAATGAGGTTTTTGACAGATATGGCTCAATAGCAGGATTGCATTACCTCAGTTATCCTCGTCAGATACGGGATGAGTGGGTAAAAGCAGGTTGCGCCGATAAATTTGGCTTACAAGCCCGTTACTGGAAACAAGCTTTTGATGAAGCCTGGGCAAATATTAAAACTAACTGGTCACTGTGCTTCAGGAAGGTTCGACGCTCCATCCATCAGAGTGAAAACCTCACCCAGGATGAGAAGAAATACTGCTACTACCTGCTTAAGTCTCCCTCTTTCCTATACAAGGTTATCACCAATCAGTCCTTTGAGAAGCCTCCTGCTATTGCTGATTTAGAAATCAGCCCAAGGGTGAATAAGTGGCTCAAATCAAAGATACGAAAATACCAAAATAAGAAGCCTCATGATAAAAAGATGCGTAGCTTTGTTGTAGATAGCGCTATGTATAGCTATTCAGGGGAGGGAAGACTTGAGATTATGAGCCTCGTTCCACACAAAAGGATATCCCTTAAACTTTCCTCTCGGATCGAATTTGAGGGTGATCTGAGAATAGTGTTGAGGGGCAATCGTGTTGAGGTTCACTATGCAAGGGATATCGAACCTGAACAGATATGGGAAAAGGAAAGGGAAATAGCCATAGATAAAGGGTTTACTACCCTTATCACTACTTCCGAGGGAGGTCAGTACGGCACTGAATTTTCTCAATTGCTGAAAACAGAGAGTAATAGGCTATCTGATAAGGGTAAAAGGCGCAACAAATTGGTTGCTCTCGCCAAGAAATACGAGAGGCAAGGTAAACATAAGAAAGCAAGGAATATTCAGCGGTTTAACCTTGGCAGAAGAAAACACCGAGAACAAAAGGCAGCAGGTCGTGCCAGAGTGGAAAGCTATGTTAATCAATCGTTGAACCAGTTCTATCAAACAAGTAGGCCATCAACCCTCATAGTGGAGAATCTTAACTTTAAGATCTGGGCAAGGAAGCTATCTAAGAAGGTCAAAAGATACTTCTCCTCATGGTTGAAGGGCTACTTACAGGAAAGAATAGACTTCAAATCAGGTATAAATGGTGTTGCTTTGGCAACTGTGAATCCCGCCTATAGTTCGCAGACCTGTTCATTCTGCGGTTACCTCGATAGGGATAATCGTAACGGGGATAGGTTTCACTGTCTGAATTGTGGCAGGGTGCTACAGGCGGATCACAGTGCCTCCTTGAATCTACTCCAAAGGCTGCATGATCCTGAGATAACGGTGTTCACACCTTATGCTGAGGTCAAGCGGATCCTTGAGGATAGATTCAGGGCATCGGTTGGGGGTAGCCTTCGAGCAACTGGCTCAACCAGGACTCCAGACACCCTTATGGGTCAATCGGAGAGCGAATTGCTCATATTTGCAGGGGTTTGTGCAGATTTATGAGACCAGGTAGAGCATGTCTATCGGTTTAGAGCATTATCTAGCATTATCATCGATACTGTTCTGTATTGGTCTATACGGGGCGCTGGCTAAGCGTAATGCGGTGATGATCCTGATGTCCATTGAGATAATGCTTAATGCGGTGAATATTGCCCTGGTTAGTTTTTCTCGCTATATTATTCCCCAGGTGGTGGTGCTCACCGGGCAAGTTTTTGTTATCTTCATTATGGTGGCAGCTGCTGCTGAGGTGGCAGTGGGATTGGCTATAATTTTGGCTATCTATCGCCAGCGCGAGACAGTGGATGCTGGGGAAATCGACCTGATGAAATGGTAGAAAGATGTGGGTTCAGATCAGAAGCGCCCCCAATTTGATGATCGCTGAAATGTGGCGGGAGTTTTTCGAGGCAGAGGGAATCCCTACCCGCCTTCTAGCCGACCATAATGGCATCGAGAAGAGAGAGTTGGCCGGCTACCGCGTCTATATACCCCAGGAGAAAGAACACGTGGCTCAGGAGGTTTTGAGGAAAGCCTGATGCTGGATCAAGTGCCCTATCAAGCAGCCTGGGCAATATTTTTACTCCCCCTGTTTTCATTTGTCATCATCTCTTTCCTCCTTCGCCCTTTCTTTAATCACCAACCAAAGCTTAGCGGCCAGGTAACTATGGCGGCTATTGGCCTTTCCTTCCTCCTTTCAGTTTGGGTGCTATGGAGTGTTATCACTCAAGGGGCTCTCTCTATCCCTGAGGTGACCTGGGTGGTTATTGGAGATACCACCATCAAATTAGGACTGATGGTAGACCCTCTGGCAGCGGTAATGCTAATAATAGTCACCTTGGTCAGCCTGATGATCCAGATTTATTCCCAAGCCTATATGGATAAAGACCCTGGATATTGCCGCTACTTTGCCTTTATGTCTCTATTTACCGGTTCGATGCTGGGCTTGGTTTTGGCTGATAATCTGGTTCAGCTTTATGTTTTCTGGGAGCTAGTAGGTTTATGCTCTTATCTTTTGATTGGCTTCTGGTTTTACCGGCCAGCCGCTGCTGCCGCTGCCAAGAAGGCGTTTATCGTCACTCGAGTTGGTGACTTCGGCTTCCTGGTCGCCATCCTTTTCCTTTACTCTAGGACGGGAACCTTTGATATTGCCACATTGCACCACTTAGCTGTAGCTGGAGTGCTTTCTGGCACAGCGCTAACTTGGGCAGCGATAGGCATCTTTGCTGGGGCAGTGGGTAAATCGGCTCAGTTTCCCCTTCATACCTGGCTCCCTGATGCAATGGAGGGCCCCACACCAGTCAGTGCCTTAATTCATGCCGCCACCATGGTTGCCGCCGGCGTTTTCCTGGTGGCCCGCCTTTTTCCCCTATTTGCACATTCCCCTCAAGCAATGACTACAGTGGCCATCATTGGTGGCTTCACCGCCATCTTCGCTGCCTCTATGGGTTTGGTGATGAACGACGTTAAGCGGGTACTGGCTTATTCCACCATTAGCCAGTTAGGCTATATGATGCTTGGCCTGGGTGCTTTCGGTTTGGCTCCAGCTATTTTCCATCTGTTCAACCACGCCTTCTTTAAAGCGCTGCTCTTTTTGGGGGCAGGGAGCGTCAGCCATACCACCGGAACCTTCGATATGCGGGAAATGGGCGGACTAGGTAAGGCGATGCCCTGGACTTATGCTACTTTCCTTATCGCTTCACTAAGCATTGCCGGCATCTGGCCTCTTTCGGGATTTTGGAGCA
Source organism: Dehalococcoidia bacterium UBA2777 (assembly GCA_002352365.1). Taxonomy (GTDB): domain Bacteria; phylum Chloroflexota; class Dehalococcoidia; order UBA2247; family UBA2777; genus UBA2777. The sequence goes on from DEIJ01000100.1 coordinate 3,865, forward strand.
AAGACGAAATCCTCACTTCTGCGTGGGGGGAGCAACGCATCATGTTCTATCTCGCTATGATAACTGTATTCATGACCGCCTTTTACATGTTCCGGGTGCTTTTTTTAACCTTCGGTGGGGAGTATCGGGGAGGTCAACATGCTCACCTTCACGAGTCGCCTAAAGTAATGGTTGTGCCCATGGTTGTCCTCTCTATCTTGGCAGTGGGCTCAGGTTGGCTCAATATCACCGGAAGATTCGGACACTTCCTTGGCGAGGGGGCGATTGGGGGCTGGGAGCATATTTTTACTATCTTTGCTCATCCCTTGCCGTGGATATCATTAATTGTGGCTATTTTGGGCATTCTCCTCGCCTATATGATGTATAGCACCAAGCGTCTCTCCGCCCAAGCAATAGGCCAAAGGTTCTCACCCTTCTATACTTTGTTCTCCAAAAAGTATTGGTTTGATGAACTCTACGAGCAAATATTTGTGGTTAGAATTCTTGTCGATGGACTTTTCAGAGTGCTTCACCTATTTGATAGCCGAGCTGTTGATGGAGCGGTAAATGGGATGGCTGAAGGTACAATAGCGGCAGGCAGTTGCATCAGAAAGGCACAAACTGGACAACTTCAGCTTTATGGTCTAGCTATTATCATTGGAGTGATCATTATCACCGGAAGTTTTTTGGGCATTCACTTCTGGGGCGGATAGATGGGAGGAAATAGACATCTGAAACAGGGATAGAGGGAGCATGTGGATTTGAATATTCCTTATCTGTCGATAATCGTCTTCCTCCCGGTAGTGGGGGCAATTGCTATTGCTCTTCTCCCCGGAGCAAAAGCAGTTAAACGCATTGCCTTAACTACTACCTTTATTGCCTTTGCTTTATCTGTGGCCTTATTTGTCATGTTCGGCTCTGGAGGTGGAATTCAGTTTCAGGAGAGATTAAGCTGGATTCCTCAGCTTCAAGTTGACTATTTCCTCGGCGTCGATGGACTGAGCTTACCTTTGGTATTACTGACTAGCCTTTTGGGTTTTCTCGCTGTGCTCGTCTCCTGGAAGATTGAACTAAGAGTGCGGGAATACTTTGCCTGGCTATTGCTTTTGGAAACAAGTATTCTGGGAGTTTTCTCAGCCCTTGATCTGTTTCTCTTCTTCATCTTCTGGGAGATAGAAGTAATCCCGATGTATTTTCTCATCTCCATCTGGGGCACCGGCAGGAAGGAATACTCAGCTATAAAGTATGTTATTTATACCATCTTTGGCAGTGCCCTGATGCTCGCCGGAATCCTTACTCTTTACTTCACCACTGGTACTTTCGATATGGTCCAGTTGAGCCAAACTGATCTGGTTGGGCTCAGAGCAGTTATTCCCCTAAGCACCATGTTCCTTCTCTTCTTTGTTGGCTATGCAGTGAAGTTACCTGTCTTCCCCCTCCATACCTGGTTGCCTGATGCTCATACCGATGCCCCAACTGCGGTGAGCGTAATGCTGGCTGGGGTGCTGTTGAAAATGGGTGGCTATGGGATGATCCGAGTTTGCGTCGGCATCTTCCCTGAGACGATCGTCCACAGGTTTGCCCCTTACTTAGTTGGCTTGGCCATAGTCAACGTGCTTTATGGGGCTGCTGTTACCTTGCGGCAGGAAGACCTGAAGAGGCTTATTGCCTATAGCAGCATTAGCCACATGGGCTATGTATTATTGGGCGTCTTCGCTCTAAGCCAGCTTAGTCTCACTGGGGCTACACTGCAAATGTTCAGCCACGGCATGATTACTGGGCTCCTGTTTGCTATGGTCGGGCTGGTCTATGATAAAACTCATGTACGCCATATTCCCCACCTCGGCGGGCTGGCACGGCAGATGCCTATCATCGCCGTAGTATTTAGTATCGCTGGTTTCGCGGCACTGGGATTGCCTGGCACCAGTGGCTTTGCTGCCGAGTTTTTGACCCTCTTGGGCAGTTATTCTAGCACCATTGTCCCTGGCATCCACATCTATACCATCCTCGGTGTGCTGGGGATTGTTATCACCGCAGGCTATATCCTGTGGATGCTGGAGCGGATTTTTTACCGGCAGGCTCTAGAACGCTATGACGGGGTGAGGGATGCCGATGGGCTGGAAAGGGCCACCATCTTTACTTTTGTGGCAGTGATTATACTTATTGGCATCTACCCCAAGATTTTGACCGATGTTATCAGCTTGGGGATTCAAGCGATTTTATAGAAGATACAAGTCAGATGGAAATAATGGTGGCAGTAGGAGCAGTTATCGAGGATGAGGAAGGGAGAATCCTTTTGGTACGTCATGTTCCCCAAAGAAGGGGATTTTGGCAGGGGAAGTGGATTTGCCCCGGGGGAAGGTTAAGCTGCGGCGAAAAGATTGAACAGGGGATCAACAGAGAAGTAAAGGAGGAAACCAACCTCAAAATAGAGCTAACCACCCCTTTGGTTCCCTTTGAGCGGATTGTGGAGGAAAAAGGCCAAACGGTTCTTCATGTCATTTACATTGACTGGATGGCAAAACTGGTTGGCGGGGAACTTCATCCCGCTAGTGATGTAGGTGAAGCTATGTGGGTAGCTAAGGAAGACCTCCCCCAGATATGGAACGAGTTGCACGATGATACCAAGAAGCTACTGCGGATAGCCAAGATTGTCCCCAAGGAGCTCTATTGAATTACTATCTACTTGCTCCTGAGATTTGCCTCCTCTGCACAGCTTTTGTAGTGGTTTTAGCCGATCTATTCCTTCAGCAGAAACGCATCCTGGCTGCGGTAGGTATTGTAGGTTTAGTGGTGTCGATGGGGCTCAGCTTAAGCCTATGGGGGAATGGGGGTGAAACTCTGTTCGATGGGATGCTGGCAGTAGATGAATTTGCTTTGTTCTTCAAGCTGTTCTTCTCGGTAGCTGCCATCCTGGTTATTCTCGCCTCAACAGATTATGTGTTGAGGTTTCCTCGCTTTCAAGGTGAATACTATGCCCTGGTTCTCCTATCGACTCTGGGGATGATGCTTATGGCTGCCACCAGGGAACTTATTTCTATTTATATCGCTTTAGAGCTAACCAGCATCTCTCTGTATGTATTGGTCGGCTTTTTGAAAGACCCCAAATCTACTGAAGCAGGATTGAAATATCTCCTTTTAGGGGCAGTAGCCTCTGCGGTGTTACTTTACGGGATGGCTTTAGTCTTCGGGTTTAGCGGGCAGACCCATTTGGAGGCGATTGCCACTTCTATTGAAGCTCAACTTGTAGGAAGAGCCTGGGATAATCCTGGCCTTCTCTTGGGACTGATTTTGCTGGTGGCCGGACTTGGTTTTAAGATCGCTGCAGTTCCCTTCCAGATGTGGGCGCCTGATGTCTACGAGGGGGCACCAACTCCAATCACCGCTTATCTCTCAGTAGCCAGCAAAGCAGCCGGGTTTGCTGTTATCCTCAATGTTTTCCTAATTGCTTTCGGTACTGACCTGTGCTTCGATTGGGCAATGATTTTTGCTGTGCTCAGCGCCATCTCGATGACTTTGGGCAATGTAGTGGCTATCTCTCAAACTAATATCAAGCGGATGTTAGCCTATAGCAGCATAGCCCATGCTGGTTACCTTATGATAGGCCTTGCCGCAGTAACCAAAGCCACCAGTGTTGCCGACTTTGGTCCCACCGGGCTTATTTTCTTCCTGCTAAGTTACGCGGTTACCAACCTGGGAGCTTTTATCGCTATTATCGCTATTTCCGATAAAATCGATAGCGATCTGATCGATGATTATTCAGGCATGGGGAGACGGGCGCCACTTCTTGCCTTGGCGCTAACGGTATGCCTTGTTTCCCTTACCGGACTGCCGCCTACTGCTGGCTTTTTAGCCAAGCTTTATATTTTCAACGCCGCGGTGCACCATGGGCTCACTTGGCTGATGATCGTGGCAGTGATTAATACTGTGATCTCAGCTTACTACTACTTCAGAGTGGCCAAGACGATGTGGCTTGGAGCTCCAATTTCTGAACAAGGCATACCCTCTTCTCGGCCACTCCGGGCTGGCTTGTCTATTGCTTGTCTCGGCATATTGGTCATCTTTTTTATGCCTGGACCTTTTTTGAATATAGCCCAAACAGTGGTTGGTGCTTTGCCCTAAATCATCTCCAATGAATAATCCTTCCCTAGACAAAACAAAAGCAGCCACCTATAATATCAGAAGTGGGAGTTTGGCTGCTAGGAGGTTAAAAAATGGATTTTGAGTTCGGTGAAAAGGAAGAAAAACTAAGAAGGGAAATTCGTAACTTCGTAAAGGAAGAACTGCCTCCAGGGTATTTTAGCCTAGTAGCAGAGGAAGAAAGTAGCGATGAGGAGTGGGAATTTGCCATGTCTATAGCCAAAAAGCTGGCTAAAAGGGGATGGCTAACCATGGCTTGGCCCAAGGAATATGGCGGGCAGGGTGCTTCCATATGGGAACAGGCAGTATATGGGGAAGAGGTAGGCTATTGGGGGATACCCGGTACTTCCATGGGAGTAAGTGGTGTAGGTTGGGTAGGACCTAGCCTTATTTTATTTGGCGGCGAGGAGCAGAGGAGGAAATATCTGCCCCTGATTGCTTCAGGGGAGCCGGATGGCGTTTGGTGCACTGCATATAGCGAACCCAATGCTGGCTCTGATTTTGCCAACATTCAGACTCGGGCGGTAAGGGAGGGGGATGAGTATATTATTAATGGGCAAAAAACCTGGACTAGTGCTGCTCATCGGGCGAGGTGGTGTTGGCTTGCGGCAAAAACAGACCCCGATGCTGCCAAAAAACATAGAGGGATTAGCCTTTTCATCATGGACATGAAAAGCCCCGGGATTACAGTTCGCCCTATCTTAGGCTATTCCGGAGTCCACATTATTAATGAAGAGTTCTTTGATAATGTCAGGGTTCCAGCTTCTAACCTAGTGGGTGAGGAGAATAAGGGATGGTATCTGCTGATGCAGTCCCTCGCCTTCGAAAGGGCCAGCTTTGGCGTTGGACTTTATGGCAGCAACAGGAGGATACTGGATGAGATTATTAAGTATGCTAAGGAGACTCAATGCCGAGGTAAACCTTTATCGTGTAACCCTTTGGTTCGCCACAAGTTGGCTGATCGGGCCATCGAAGTGGAAACCCTAAAACTTATCTCCTACCAGACACTGTGGAAAACGAGCCAAGGTATCGTCCCTGTTTACGAGCCATCTAGGGATAAAGCTTATGGTGACCTGGTAATGGAGCGATTGGCTATCACTGGAACCGAGATACTGGGGGCTTATTCTCAAGTGCCTTCCCCTTCCAAATGGGCTAAGCTCAGGGGCTGTGTGGAACGCTTATACTCCTTTGCCCCTGCCATGAAAATCCTTTCGGGCACCGATGAGATCGAAAGGTGCGTCATCGGTCAGTTTGGATTGGGGCTACCTAAATCATATTAACAGCCAATAGCAGGCAAGCCCTCCACAGTAAGCTGTCAGCCGAGGGCTAATAAGAGTAAAAGCTTAAAGGGGGCACACATGGATTTCAGCTTCACCGAAGAGCAAGAGATGCTTCGCACCTCAGCCAGGGATTTTTTGGGGAAGGAATGCCCCAAAACTAAGGTAAGAGAGTTGGAAGCCGATGAGAGGGGGTATCATCCCCAGACATGGCACAAGATGGCAGAGTTGGGATGGATGGGACTTGTTATACCTTCGGAGTATGGTGGAACTGGAGGGCAGTTTATGGACCTGGTGCTGCTGCTGGAGGAGATGGGGAGGAATATCCTTCCCAGTCCTTTCTTCTCCACTGTGGCTCTTTGCTCCCTGCCAATACTGGAGTTCGGAAGCAAGGGGCAAAAAGAAGAGTTTCTTCCTAAGGTAGCCAAGGGGGAGATCATACTGGCTTTAGCCTTAACCGAGTCTTCGGCAACTTATGAAGCTTCAGAGATAAGACTTCGAGCTACCCCGAAGGGGGAGGAATACATTCTCGAGGGAACCAAGCTCTTCGTAAATGATGCCAATGTGGCAAATTACCTCTTAGTGGCGACCCGTACCGGCGATCGAGAAAACCCTGAGGAAGGGATCACACTATTCCTGGTAGATGCCACCAGCCGGGGTATAAAGGTCGAAGTAATCCCCACTACGGCACCAGATAAGCAGTGTCAGGTGAACTTTGATAAGGTAACCGTTTCTCAACAGAACATACTGGGAGAGGTAAACCAGGGATGGGAGATAGTCGAGTTCATCCTCCAAAAGGCAACCATCTTGAAGTGCGCTGAGATAATAGGGGCGAGTCAAGCGGTCCTAGAGATGAGCAACTCCTACGCTAAGGAGAGGGTTCAATTCGGCCGACCTATTGGCTCTTTTCAGGCCATACAGCATAAGTTGGCTGATATGCTGATTGAGGTAGATGGAGCGAAATACCTGGTATATGAAGCAGCGTGGAAAATAAGCCAGGGACGTCCTTCTATCTTGGAGGTTTCCATGGCTAAGGCAAAAGCTTGTGAAGTTCATCAGCGGGCTTGTCTTGATGGAATCCAAATTCATGGTGCACTGGGGTTTAGCCAGGATCATGACATCGGTCTTTATTTTCGACGGGTCAAGGCAGCAGAGTTTGCTTTGGGGGATGCCGATTTTCACCGCGAAAGGATAGCCTCAGAGCTAGGGCTTTAAGAGCTTAGAGAGGGGATGGTATGGATTTCAAATTTAGTGAAGAGGAAGAGGCATTTCGCCAGGAGATCCGCGAGTTTGTACAAAGGGAATTACCTTCAGGATGGATCGCGGGAATGCTTGAAGATGAGTATAATGAGGAGGTATGGCCGCTTACTCAACAGATAGTTCGTAAGCTTGCCGCCAAGGGTTGGCTCACCTTAGCCTGGCCTAAGGAATATGGTGGCCAGGGACGCTCCATCATAGAAAACCTTATCTACCAAGAGGAGACTAGCTACTGGGGGGTGCCTGGGACAGATATGGGTATTGGTGGTATCTCTTGGGTAGGTCCTTCTCTCATGCTATTTGGTAGTGAACAGCAGAAGAAAGAGCATCTGCCAAAGATTGCCGCTGGGGAAAGATTCTGGTGCACCGGGTACAGTGAACCCGATGCTGGCTCTGATCTTGCCGCACTTCAGTGCCGTGCGGTGGCTAGTGGCGACGATTACATCATTAATGGGCAAAAGTTATGGACCAGTGCCGCTCACATTGCCGGCTGGTGCTGGCTAGCAGCCAGAACAAATCCCGATGTCCCCAAGCATAAGGGCATCAGCCTCTTCTTGGTAGACATGAAAGACAAAAATATCACCATCCGCCATCTCACCGATCTTTCTGGTGCTGGTCTCCTTAATGAAGTTTTCTTTGATGGAGTGCGGGTTCCCAAAGCAAATCGAGTAGGTGAGGAAAACCAAGGCTGGTACTACGTATTAGTCGCTTTGAACTTCGAGAGGGGAGGGCCGGGGGTTAGATTTATAGCTGGCTCACGGAGAGTCTTGGATGAGCTGGTAGCCTATAGTAGACAGACAAGACGAAATGGACAACCTCTGGCCAGTGACGCTTTCATCCGCTACAAACTGGCAGAGATGGCAATTGAGATCGAAGCGGGACGGCTTATCGCCTATCACGCCGCCTGGATGCAGACTAAGGGCTTAATCCCTGAATCCCAGGCATCGATGGCCAAAGTATATGGCTCTGAGCTATTTGGGCGAGTAATCAATGGGGGAACGCAAATCTTGGGACTCTATGGTCAACTAGGGCGAGACCTCAAATGGGCACCACTCAAGGGATGGATTGAGCGCACTTACCTATTCTCGCCGACAATGACTATTCTCTCTGGTACCTCCGAAATAATGCGCAATATCATCGCCATACGCGGATTGGGGCTGCCGCCAAGGTGATTTTATTACCGCTTGGTATATTGTGGCGCTTTACGAGCCCGCTTAAGCCCATATTTCTTACGCTCCTTCACCCTGGGATCACGAGTAAGCAGGCCATAACGGCGCAACACAGGTTTCAGCCTGTCATCCGCTTTAGCCAGGGCACGGCTAATGCCATGACGTAGGGCGCCAGCTTGCCCGGTGATTCCTCCCCCTTCCACTTTAGCAATGACATCGAATCTATTCCGGTTATCAGTAACTCGCAATGGCTGGGTTATCATTGCTTGAAGGCTAGGCGGGGGGAATCGTTCCTCTAAAGGCTTACCATCAATGATGATGGCCCCATCGCCATGTAGTAACTTTACCCGAGTTACCGCACACTTTCTCCTCCCCGTAGCGTAGAAATAATCTTGCGGGCTCATCTGCGTCCTCCCTTTCATGTTTGGGAACGAACCTTCTCAGGAGTCTTACTGACTTGGGCTTGGTGGGGGTGAGTAGGGCCGGCATAAACCTTAAGTCTCCTTGCCATAGCTCGCCCCAGCGAGTTTTTGGGAAGCATCCCCTTTACGGCATGTTCAATAACCCGGGTAGGATGGCTGAAGAGCATTTTAGAAAAGGTGGTCCTTTTTAGCCCACCGGGGTATTGTGAATGCCGATAGTAGATCTTCTGCTCAGCCTTGTTACCGGTTACCAGAATCTTAGCGGCGTTGATTACAATAACGAAGTCCCCAGTATCAAAATGGGGGGAGTATATTGGTTTGTGTTTACCGCGCAGTAACTGGGCTACCTCAGTGGCAAGCCTGCCTAGGGTCCTACCCGAGGCGTCAATAACATGCCATTGGCGCTCAACATCCGAAGCTTTAGGAGTATAAGTTTTCATTTCTCTTTGGGGGGAAATTAGGGTAATTGACCTTCGCCAGATATAAGCCGCGGGCTGGGGCAGCTGGCCCCATTATCCCCCTCTGGCCTGAGCTGACCAACTTCCCAAAGGTGTCTATATCCATTTTACCCAAACCAACCCTGATCAAGCTCCCTATGGTATGGCGTACTTGATGGGGAAGGAAGGAGTTAGCCACCACCGAAAAAGTCGCTAAATCATTTTCTGCATAAACTTCAGCCTTATAGATGGTGCGCACTGTTCCTTCTCCCCCACCTGGGGAGAAGGGGGCAAAATCATGTTCCCCAACAATGAGGTGACAGGCATCATTCATTGCCTCAATATCCAAAACTTTAGGAACAAAAAAAGTAAACCTCCGCCATAACGGTGAGCGGCAGGGTCCATTCAATATCCAGTAATAATATTCCCGACTGAGGGCATCACGCCTAACATTGAAATTATCATCTACTTCATAAGCCGCCTTAACTGCAATATCCTGGGGAAGATAAAAATTCAATGCCTTAATCCAAACCTCTGAAGGGAGGATTTTAGTTGTTCTAAAGCTCACTACTTGCCCTTTGGCATGAACTCCAGCATCGGTGCGACTAGCAGCAGTGAGATGAATCTCCCCCACAAGTTTTCCTAGGGCACGTTCTAATTCACCCTGGATAGTAGACATATTTTCCTGTAGCTGGAACCCACAATATCTCGTGCCATCATATTCAACAACCAAGGCAACCTTGGCAACCACTTCCTCTTATTTCACTAACTCAAGTTGGGCCATTGGTGCGCCATCACCTGGGCGAGCTCCTAGCTTGATAATACGGGTATATCCACCGCGACGAGTTGCATATCTGGGGGCAAGCTCATCAAATAATTTCCCTACTACCTCCTCGTCGTTTACCACGGTAGATGCTTGTCGCCGCGCTTGAGGGTCGCCTCTCTTCCCTAGGGTAATCACTTTCTCCGCTAAGCCCCTAACTGCTTTTGCTTTAGCCTCAGTAGTAACCAGCCTCTCCTTTCTCAACAGGTCAGTCACTAGGTTGCGGTACATCGCCATCCTGTGCCCTGTAGGTCGAGACAGCTTCCACCCCGCTACCCTATGTCTCATAATGTCCCTTCCTCCAGAGGAACTGACTCCTCTTCCTCCTCAGCTTCTTCTCCTGCTGTTCCCTTGGCCTCGGCAGTGAAAGTAAGTCCCACCTCGCTAAGCCGCTGCTCCACCTCTCCTATGGACTTCGGTCCCAGCCTTTTTAAGGCCAGAAGCCCCATCTTGCCCAGGTCCAACAACTCCCCCAAGCTGTTGATCTTGTTTCTTCGCAATCGGTTATAGGTGCGTAGCGAGAGTCCAAGCTGGTCAATAGGGAGGTTATATTGGTCAGCAGGGATAGCAGCAAGCTCTCCTTCCCCTTCCTCCTGGGGTGGTTTAGCTGCAGCAACAAACCCAGAGAATTGCTCCACTAATATCTGGGCAGCATGATGGAGTGCTTCTGGTGGGGAAATAGTGCCATCAGTCCAAACCTCAAGAATGAGCCTCTCGTAACCAGCTTGCTGTCCGATGTGCATAGGCTCAATGGTATAATTAACCTTGCGCATTGGGGTAAATATGGCATCTATGGGAATTACCCCAATGGATAACCCCTCTTTGCTGGTAGCAGACGCATAGCCTCTTCCCAGCACTACATTGAATTCGACCTCAAGCTTAGCATCAGGAGAATCCAAGGTGGCTAAATACAACTCAGGGTTGACAATGTCAAAATCTACTGAAGGCTCAATATCAGCAGCATAGACACATCCTTCACCATCTATATCTAAAAGTAATTTCCCCGGCTTTTTAGTTAAGGGGCGTAATCGGATAGCCTTCACATTCAGTATAAAATCGATAACACTCTCTTTCATATAAGGGACAGTGGTAAACTCATGTTGGGTCCCGGTGATGTTGACCCAATTTATTGCCGCACCTTGAAGTGCGTTAAGCAGCACTCGCCTTAAGGCATTACCCAGCGTATTACCAAAACCCCTCTCCAAGGGCTGGGCAGCAAAACGGGCAAAGTTATCCTTATATTCAACGCATTCTATTTGAGCCGTTGCCAGGTCATACAACAGGTACTGCCCCCCTCAGTATTATCGAGAATAATACTCAACAATCACTTTGACATCAAACTTGGCCTCAATTTCGCTAGGGGTAGGAAGGGTTAACACTCGGCCGGAGAGATTCCCCCCCTCTAGACTCAGCCAGCCAGGGATGACTTTACCCTCAATATCCTGAAGTATCTTACGGTAAAGCTCTGACTCTTGGCTTTTCCCTTTCCAGGCGATTATATCCCCAGGCTTAATCAAGTAGGAGGGGATATTGACTTTATGCCTATTGACTGTGATGTGGCCGTGTCGTACTATCTGCCGTGCCTGAGAGCGAGAATCAGCAAAACCTAAGCGATAGACCACGTTGTCTAGTCTACTCTCTAACAACTGCAGGAGATTATCTCCAGTGATGCCAGGGCTTCTTTCGGCTCGGGCAAAAAAACGGCGAAATTGCCGCTCGAGAATTCCATAGGTATATCTAGCTTTTTGTTTCTCTCGGAGCTGCATTCCGCGGTCGGACAACTTGCGACGAGGACCAAAACGTCGCCTTGATGGTGCTGCTTTCTTTTCCAAGGGGCACTTAAAAGTAGCACATCTTTCACCTTTGAGCATCAGTTTAGTGCCGCTGCGGCGACATAGTCGGCAAACCGGGCCAGTATATCGAGCCACCTGTTACACTCTCCTTCTTTTTGGGGGGCGGCAACCATTATGGGGAATAGGGGTGACATCCCTAATGCTGGTAACACTGAGGCCGCTAGATTGGAGGGAGCGGATAGCTGCTTCACGCCCACTCCCTGGGCCCTTCACATAAACTTCAACCTGGCGCAGGCCATGCTCCATAGCTCGGCGGGTAGTACTTCGGGCAGCCAATTGGGCAGCATAAGGGGTGCCTTTGCGTGAGCCTTTGAACCCTGCTGTTCCCGAACTCCCCCAAGCGATAACATTACCAGATAGATCAGTAAGGGTAATAATAGTATTGTTGAAAGTGGAATGGATGTAGGCCCTCCCCCGTGGGATAGATTTACGCTCCCTCTTCTTAAGCCCAGGTGCTTCTCTCTTTTTTGGCATGTTCCCTCACCCTTTCCCTTAAGTCTAGCTCTAGATCTCTTCGGACTTATTTCTTGGCTGTACCACGACGCCTACCTCGGCCAGCAACAGTTTGGCGAGGCCCTCGCTTAGTACGAGCATTAGTTCGAGTACGTTGCCCTCTAACTGGTAACCTGCAGCGATGCCTCATCCCTCGGTAGCTGCCAATCTCCCTCAGCCGCTTGATGTTGAATTCCACCTCTTTCCTTAGGCCCCCCTCCACTTGATATTCCTTGTCAATAACCTCCCGAATATGGCTGACTTCTTCCTCAGCCAAGTCTTTCACCTTGATATCAGGGTTAACGTCAGCATGAGCCAATATATTCCGGGATATGGTGGGGCCGATCCCGTAGATATATCGCAGGCCAATATCCACTCGCTTGTCTTTAGGAATATCAACCCCGGCTATACGTACCATCTCACTCCTATTATCCCCTATCAGGGGTTTCATGCAGCGTCTTAAATAGCTGCACCTAATTCAAACAAGGACTAAATCCTAAATTCGAAGCACACCCTTTATGAAATCCCAATATCTAAGCACTAAATCCTAAACAAATCCTAAATCCCAAATACCAGAACTTATCTCGTTTCGAATTTCGTGCTTAGAATTTATCCACAATTAGTATTTAGAATTTGCCTCCGTCCTTTCGTATAGGCGAGTATTTGCGTCGTCATATATAAGCGGTATTACTTATCCCTGCCTCTGTTTATGTTTGGGATTGGTGCAAATAACTCTTACCACCCCCTGGCGCTTTACCACTTTACACTTCTGACACCGTGGCTTAACTGAAGCTCGCACCTTCATAATCGCTATCCCCAAGATATCCCCTGGTCAATTTCCCCCTAAAACAGCTACTTAAAGCGGTAAGTGACTCTGCCTCTACTTAGATCATAAGGAGAAAGCTCCACTAGCACCCTATCCCCAGGTAGAATCTTAATGTAGTGACGCCGCATCCTGCCTGATATATGGGCCATCACCTTATGCCCATTGGGTAACTCGACACGGAACACAGCATTAGGCAAACACTCGACCACCTTCCCTTCAACCTCTATACTCTCCTTCTTAGTCATATAATCTTGTTCTAGGCCCCATGCTCTAGCTCTCCTCTGGGAGGGTGGTAAGAATTTCTGGCTCGGTATCGGTGATAGCAATCGTATGCTCAAAATGAGCTGAGAGGCTCCCATCAGCAGTAACCACTGTCCATTGATCGGCATCCACTCGGGTACGCCATCCCCCCAGATTCACCATAGGCTCAATAGCTAAAGCCATCCCTGTTTGTAGCGCCGGGCCTTGGCCTGCCAGCCCAAAATTGGGAATTTGAGGCTCCTCATGCATCTCCCGGCCAATGCCATGCCCGGTATATTCACGCACCACAGAGAGGCCGCGTGATTCCACATAAAGCTGGATTGCTGCTGAGATATCCCCTAAATGGGCTCCTGGCTTAGCCTTGGCAATGCCAGCCATCAAGGCCTCTGCAGTAACCTGGATAAGCCGCTCGGCTTGGGGGCTAATTCTCCCTATCCCTACGGTAACTGCGGCATCACCTTGAAAGCCCTGAAAAATAGCTCCTAGGTCCAAAGATACTATATCACCTTGGTGTAATACCCGCTCCCCAGGGATGCCATGGACTACCTGTTCATTAACTGAGACACAAAGGCAACCAGGAAAGCCATGATAGCCCTTAAAAGAAGGTTTTGCCCCCCATTCGGCTAATTCTTGAGCGCATATCGCATCCAGCTCTTGAGTTTTCATTCCTGGCCTGATCTCCTTGATTAGCGTTTGCAATACCGCAGCCACAATCCTTCCCGCTTGCCTCATTAAAGAAATCTCTTGCAGAGACTTAATAATTATACCCATTTTCCTCTAGCCAAGCAATGCCATTATTTCTTCATTCACCTGTGATATATCTTGCTCTCCATTTACCTCCATCAGTTTGCCCCCCTGTTGATAATATTCGATAAGTGGTGTGGTCTGGGCAAAATAGACTTCCAACCGCTTTTGAACCGCCTCCACACTATCATCGGGGCGCTGGTAGAGTTCACCACCACATCGGTCACATCTACCCGCTACTTTAGGAGGTGAAGCAACCATATGATATGGGGTCTGACATCGCTGACAAAGCCAACGCCCACTGAGGCGGCGCAGAAGTTCCTGTACCGAAATGTTGATATATATCACTCTATCAATAACCAGATTCTGCCCCTCCCCGGTTTCATCTAAGGCTTTTGCCTGCTCTAGGGTTCTGGGGAATCCGTCTAAAATAAAGCCACCACGGCATTGGGGGACGGTAATGTGCTCCAAGATCAGCCGAATGATTATCTCATCAGGAACAAGCAAGCCTTTCTCCATATAGGATTTAGCCACATTCCCCAGTTCTGTTCCTTTACTTTGTGCCTCTCGAAGCAGATCACCTGAGGATATATGAACCAAGCCAAGCTGCTGAGACAGGAGCCCAGCTTGTGTCCCCTTGCCTGCACCTGGGGCACCTAGAAGGATAAGCTGTAACTTACCCATTATTATTTGATGAATCCCTCGTAGCGACGCATGGTGAGCTGTGCCTCCAATTGCTTCATGGTGTCTAAAGCTACACCTACTACAATTAGCATGCCAGCACTGGAAAGCATCAACATCTGGATGCCGCTCACTTGCCGGGCAATAAAGGGCATTACAGCCACGATAGCCAGGAAAAAGGCGCCAGCCCAGGTGATCCGAGTAATTACTCCATTAAGATACTTGGCGGTAGTCTGCCCTGGCCGGACGCCAGGTATAAACCCTCCCTGCTTTTGTAGCGTCTCCGCCAGGTTCATCTGCTCAAATATTACCATGGTGTAGAAAAGAGCAAAGCCTATTACCAGCCCAAAGTAGAGCAACCAATAAAACCAACTTTCAGTGCTGAACCAGGTTTGAAAGAAGCTAGCTATACTACCTGTAAAGTAGCTGGCTATAATTCCCGGCAACATCATTATTGACATGGCGAAGATGATAGGAATCATTCCTGCCGTGTTCACCCGCAATGGGATGTATGTTGACCCTGACTGTCGATATGTCCGCCTACCACGAAAGACACTTTGAGAGTAATGCACCGGAATTCGGCGGTGGCCTTCGGTGAACACAACTATAAACAGCATAGTGGCTAAAGCGATAAAGATAAACGCCACCAGCCCCCCCATATTCCCTTTAGCCAAAAAGCCTCGCCCTATCATATCGGGTAAGCCGGCGACAATGCCGCCAAAGATTATTATAGAAATGCCATTGCCAATGCCTCGTTCAGTAATAAGTTCGCCCAGCCAGACCAGAAACATGGTGCCTGCAGTTAAGCAAAGAATCACTGCTGCTGTGGACAACGCACCAGATTGGAGGCCCCACGGAGTAATGACTCCTTCGTGGCGTAAAAGCATCAATTGGCCATAGCCTTGGAGGGCAGCTAAGGGGACAGTTAGCCAATGGGTATAAAGGTTAATCCTCTGTCTTCCCGCCTCCCCCTCTCGGGAGATGGCTTGTAGTTGGGGGATAACTGGCACCAACAGTTGCATAATAATGGAAGCAGTGATATACGGATAAACCCCCATAGCGGCAATACTAAATCGGCGCATTGCCCCACCACTGAACAGGTCGAGCATGCCCAACAATTGATTTCTCTCGAAAAGAGCTTCTAAAGCCTGTTCGTCTATTCCGGGGACCGGGATATGAGCTATAAAGCGGAAAATTATCAAGATGCCCAGAGTAAACAGGATCCTGCCCCTTAGATCGGGCAGGCTGAACGCATCTAGCATCGCCTGAACAAGTCGGGGCCTAGTCTGCCTTTGCCGCACTCCTTATCTCCTCTGCTTTTCCCCCTGCTGCCTCAATCTTCTCCCTAGCTGCAGCTGAAAGCTTATCAACCTTAACTACCAGAGGGCGATTTATCTCCCCATCAGCCAAAATCTTCACCGCTAGTTTTGGTGACTTGATTAGCCTTGCCTTCACTAGCTCTTTCCGGGTTACTATGGTGCCCGGCTCAAAGACATTGAGCTTGCCTACATTGACAATAGCATATTCAACCTTAAAAATATTGGTAAAGCCGCGTTTACTTGGTAAACGCTTCACCAGGGGTAGTTGTCCCCCCTCAAAGTAAGGAGGGATTTTACCGCCACTGCGTGCCTTTTGCCCCTTACTACCCCGGGTGGAATATCTGCCATGACCACTACCCAATCCACGACCAACTCGCTTCCTGTTATGCTTTGCCCCCCGGGGAGGGGCTAATTCATTTTGCCTCATCTTCCCTTTGTTCCACCTCGACTAAGTGCTTTACCTTGTTGATCATACCCCGGATTGAGGGTGAATTTTGGTGCTCTACTACCTGATGCAGCCGATGTAAGCCCAAAGCGGAGAGCGTTCCCCGTTGCTCTTCAGCATAACCAATCCCACTCTTGACCCAAGTAATTCGCAGTCTTGACATCTGTGCTCAGTCCTCAATGCCGCCTGGCTAATACCTCCTCAGGATAGTGCAACTGGCTGAAGGCAAACATAGCTGCCTTCACCACATTTACCGGATTGGAGCTGCCCAGAGATTTAGTCAGAATATCTTTGACCCCAGCTGCCTCAAGTACAGCGCGCAGGCTACCTCCGGCGATAACCCCCGTACCCGGTGATGCCGGCTTAAGCAATATCTTCGCCGCCCCAAACTTGACCATTACTTCGTAGGGAATCGTTGTGCCCACTAAGGGCACCTCGATCAGACTTTTCTTGGCAGTGGCCCCGGCTTTTTGGATGGCTACCGAAATTTCGCGTGCTTTGCCTAATCCAATGCCTACATGCCCATTACCATCGCCAGCTACCACTAAAGCTCTAAATCTGAGGCGTTTGCCTCCTTTTACCACTTTAGCCACACGAGCTATGTGGATCAGCTTCTCTTTCAACACTAACTTTGGTGGTTCTAACTCTTGTTCTAATCCCATCACTGTAGCCTCTTAACCGGCGTTTAGAAGATTAATCCCTCTCTCCTTGCTGCTTCAGCTAAAGCCTTAACTCGACCATGATACTTATACCCTCCACGATCGAAGGTAACTCGGCTTATCCCCCTCTCTCTAGCTCGCCGGGCAGCTAGGGAGCCCACCGATTCTGCAGCAGCTAGCTTAGTTTTCTGTTTTGCTTCAGCCACTATTGATGAATCCAAACTCGAGGCAGAGGTTAAAGTGTGCTGCTTAGTATCATCGATTACCTGAGCATAGATATGATTCAGGCTGCGGAAAACACACAAGCGAGGCCTTGCCTCTGTACCCATTACCTTTGCTCGGAGTCTAGCATGTCTTCTTTTTCGGGCTACCCTAGGGTTACTCTTGGTGACCATTCTTATTTTCTCTTCCCCGTTACTCTGCCTACTTTGCCAGCTTTAAGGCGAATTCTCTCCTCCTGGTACCTAATCCCCTTACCCTTATAGGTGTCAGGGGGGCGTACTGCCCTTATTTTGGCTGCCACGTCACCTACCAGCTCCTTATCAACCCCGATGACTTTAATGCGATTGACTCCCTCGAGGGCAAAAGATATGCCTGCAGGGGGAGAGATCTCTACCCGATGACTGTGACCCACCTGAAGCATCAGTTTATCACCCACCTTCTGAGCGCGGTAACCTACGCCAACAATCGCCAAATTCTTCTCAAAGCCTTTACTCACTCCTTCTATCATATTAGCTAACAGGCTGCGAGTTAGCCCATGCAAGGCAACATGAATTTTCTCATCGTCGGGGCGGGAAACCAGTAGATTACCGTCCTTTAAAGTGATAGACATATGGGGATGAAAACAGCGCCGAAGCTCACCCTTTGTGCCTCTTACGATCACT
This sequence comes from Dehalococcoidia bacterium UBA2777, assembly GCA_002352365.1. GTDB lineage: Bacteria > Chloroflexota > Dehalococcoidia > UBA2247 > UBA2777 > UBA2777. The sequence goes on from DEIJ01000100.1 coordinate 21,533, forward strand.
TCATTACCTTTAATGTCCACTGCCACATCTGGTGGCAGTGGTATAGGCATCCGTCCTACTCTAGACATTATTAGCCCTCAAAAAAGGGTTACCATACAGAGCATAGCAATTCCCCGCCAAGGTTTTGTCGCCATGCCTGTTTCCCAGTCATTACTCCTCTGGAAGTGGAAACTATGGTGATACCTAAACCTCCGTAGACCCGAGGGATCTCTGAGCGCTGAACATATACTCTAAGCCCAGGGGTACTTAGGCGCTTTAGCCCCAAAATAACCGGCTGCCCCTTATCAGTATATTTGAGCTGAATCTTGATCACCCGTTGAGATTTGTCCCTCAGCAATTCGTAATTGCTAATAAACCTCTCAATCTTAAGGGTCTTAGTGATGGCCAGATTCATCCTGGATGCTGGTACCAGCACAAAATCACGCCTTACCATATTAGCGTTCCTTATTCGGGTTAGCATGTCAGCAATAGGATCAGTAGTGGTCATATCTGCCTCTTCACCAACTTGATTTCTTCACCCCAGGGATTTCTCCTTTTGAAGCTAGCTCTCTGAAGCAAATGCGGCATAGCCCAAATTTACGCATATAAGCCCGAGGTCGACCGCATAATAGGCAGCGATTATGCTGCTGGACTCGATACTTGGGGGAACGCTGTGACTTCACAATCTTGGATAATTTGGCCATCCTTCTCCCTATGCTGGCCCAAAAGGCATACCCATGAGTTCCAGCAAGCGTCTGCCTTCTTCATCAGGGACAGCGGTAGTTACTATGGTGACTTCCAGTCCCCGCACCTTGTCTACTTTATCGTAATCAATCTCCGGGAAAATAATTTGTTCCTTTAATCCTAGGGTGTAATTACCATGCCCATCAAACGATTTCCGATCTACCCCACCAAAGTCTCGAATACGGGGTAGCACGGCATTGGTTAATTTGTCAAAAAAATCATACATGCGCCTGCCTCGCAGCGTTACCATAACTCCTATAGGCATGCCAGCGCGCAATTTGAAAGAAGCGATTGACTTTTTGGCTCGGCAAATCACCGGATGTTGCCCAGAAATAGTTGCCAGATCTGCTTGGGCTGCTTCCAAAGCCTTCGGGTTTTGAATTGCCTCCCCCAGTCCAATATTAAGTACGATTTTTTCTAAACGAGGCACCTGCATCACATTACTATAGCCAAATTCACGCCTTAAGCTGGGCACCACTTCTTCCTGGTATCTTGCTTTTGATCTGGGTATCGCTTCCTGCTTCATAGCTAATCGATCACCTCTCGGCAGGAATGGCAAACACGAACCTTGCTCCCATCTTCAAGGAAACGAAAACCTACTCGAGTGGTCCGGTCACATTTGTTACACACCAGCATCACATTAGAGAGGTGAATTGGGGCTTCACGCTCGATGATCCCAGCTTGCCTGACTACACCCCGGGCTCTGGAGTGCTTTTTAATCATATTAACTCCTTCTACTATCACCCGTTCTTTAGTGGGGAAGGCAAGGCGCACCTTGCCCCTCTTCCCCCTGTCTTTACCAGCAATAACCAACACTACATCATTGCGTCGAATCTTCAAAATCATTCCCCTTCACAGCACTTCTGGTGCCAGCGAGATAATTTTGGTAAAATTCTTATCCCGAAGCTCCCTGGCTACCGGCCCAAAGATGCGGGTCCCTTTAGGATTATTTTGGTCGGTAAGAATCACTGCGGCGTTATCGTCAAACTTGATATATGAGCCATCGCGGCGACGATATGGCTTGGCAGTACGCACAATAACTGCTCGTACTACATCTCCTTTCTTCACTGTTCCCGAAGGTATCGATTGCTTCACAGAGGCAATGATAATATCACCAGTGCGGGCATATCTGCGCCTTGTGCCCCCAGGCACATTGATACACATTATGCTCCGCGCCCCAGTATTATCTGCTACCCTAAGTCTAGTGCAAGGCTGGATCATTTTTTCGCTTAAACTTCCTCTGCTCGGTATACTATCTCAGCTACTCGCCATCGCTTCTGCTTAGAGAGGGGACGAGTCTCTACAATCCTAACTTTATCCCCAGCTCGACAGATGTTATTCTCATCATGAGCCTTGAACTTTGCTCTGTGGGTTACTACCTTTTTGTACAATGGATGTTTCCTTCGTGATTCTACCACTACCACCGCCGTCTTGTCCATCTTAGCACTAGTTACCTGACCATGCCGGGTTTTACGCTTCTTTTCCATTAAGATAACCTCAAACCTTGGTGAGCTCTCTCTCACGCATTATAGTCTTTAGCCGGGCGACCTTCTTTCTTACCCGGCGAAGCTCACGATAATTTACCAGTTGCCTGGTAGCCAGGCGAAAGCGGAGGTTAAATAGCTCCCGGTGAGCCTCCTCCAACTCCTTGGCTAACTCAGTATCGCCAAAAGCTCGCATCTCCTCAGTTTTCAAGAGTTATCAACCCCTGGCTTAGTGATAAATTTAGCCTTGATGGGAAGCTTGTGAGAACCAAGACGCATTGCCTCTCTGGCTGCTTCCTCACTAACCTCGCTGACCTCAAATAGAATTCTCCCTGGTTTAACCACTGCTACCCAGTGATCCACACTCCCCTTGCCACTCCCCATACGTGTCTCTGCGGCCTTTTTGGTTACCGGCTTATCAGGGAAGATGCGAATCCACAGCTTACCTCCGCGGCGAAGGTAATGCACAATAGCGCGGCGCGTTGCCTCAATTTGCCGTGCAGTAACCCACCCCCTATCTTGAGCTTGGAGGCCAAAGTCACCAAAGGCAAGAATATTCCCCCTTTGAGCTTTACCTTTAAGCTGTCCCCGATGGGCTTTGCGGTATTTCACTCGCTTTGGCTGTAGCATTGCTACTTACCTCTTCTTTTTTACTCCTACCGAATGCGGCTGGCTGAGTAGCCTCCTCTTTAGGCTGGGGTAAGATATCTCCTTTGTAGATCCAAACCTTTATCCCAATGCGCCCCAGGGGGGTACATGCTTCGACAAAGCCATAATCTATCTCAGCGCGCAAGGTATGCAATGGTACTCGTCCCTCCCGTGAGGTCTCTCTGCGCGCTATCTCGCCCCCCCCCAATCTTCCCGAGCAGGTTACCTTTATCCCTTTAGCACCAGCTTGCATTGATCGAGAGACTGCCTGCCTCATAGCCCGTCGATAAGAAACCTGATGCTCTATCTGCCTGGCTATGTTCCTGGCTACCAAGTGAGCATCTATCTCAGGATCGCGAATCTCTTGGATATTTAAGCGGACCCGTTTACCGCTGAGCTTTTCCAGATAAAGGCGCAATTCATCCACCCGTTGCCCCCCCCGACCAATGATAATTCCCGGCCGGGCAGTGTGAACCGTTATGAGCACTTCATTTGTCCCACGGTCAATTTCTACTCTTGAGACCTCAGCCTCAGAGCATTTCAGCTGAATACCGCGGCGAAGACGAATATCCTCTTGCAACAACTCCGTGTAATGCTTATCCGCATACCACTTCGTTGGCCAATCTCGGCTGATGCCAGTCCTGAAGCTGATAGGATTAACCTTCTGCCCCAATTACTCCTCCTCTTTAACGATTGCCGTGAGGTGACTCGAGCGCCTGAGTATCGGGTTTACTCGCCCTCTAGCCTGAGGGCGGACTCGCTTTAAACTGCCCCCCTGGGCAACCAAGACTCTCACAACCCTTAGCTCTGCCGGTGACATTAGGAAGTTATTTTCTGCGTTAGCTGCAGCTGATTTTATCACCTTAGCCACAGCTTTCGCCGCTGGTTTGGGGGATAGGGCAAGAGTACCCAGGACTTCTTCTACCCTCCTTCCCTGTACTGCATTGGCAACCTGGCGTACTTTCTGGGAGGATAGACCTACATATTTAGCTACCGCTCTTACCTCCATAGCTACTTCTTCCTCGCCGGCTGGGGTCCCCTCTTAGTAGCATGTCCCCTAAATGTCCGTGTGGGGGCAAACTCACCCAATTTGTGCCCCACCATATTCTCCGTGATGAGGGTAGGCACATGTCTCCTGCCATCATGCACCGCAATAGTATGCCCTATCATCTCGGGGAGAATAGTGGAGGACCGGGACCAGGTTTTTATTACTGCTTTTTGCCCTGAGCGGTTGACCTTCTCTACCTTTTTCAACAGCTTAGCCTCGATAAAAGGTCCCTTCTTCGTTGACCTCCCCATGTTACTTCCTCCGCCTAACGATCATCCGGTCACTCGGTTTCCTCCGCCGGGTTTTTACCCCTAAAGCTGGTTTACCCCAAGGTGTTTTAGGTGGCATCCCTCGAGGGCACCTGCCCTCTCCACCACCGTGGGGATGGTCGCCGGCGCTCATTGCTGACCCCCTAACTTGAGGGCGCCAGCCTAGCCACCGCTTACGCCCTGCCTTGCCCAAAATGATATTTTGATGGTCAACATTTCCTACCTGACCAATAGTGGCTGTACATCTAGCCAAAATTTTGCGTATCTCACCAGAAGGCAACACTACTAAGGTGTAATTACCTTCCCTCCCCACAATCTTGGCAGCAGTTCCTGCCCCCCGCACTATTTGTCCCCCTTTATGAGGTTGAAGCTCAATATTGTGGATCATCGTGCCCACCGGGATTTGCCCTACAGGCAAGGCATTACCCGGATTTATCTCAGCTTCATTACTTGACAGGATAGTGTCTCCCACCGTCAAGCCCAAAGGGGCAAGAATGTAACGCTTCTCCCCATCGGCATAATGGATTAAGGCAATTCGCGCCGAGCGATTGGGATCATATTCGATAGCTTTCACCTCACCGGGCATATCAATCTTGTCCCGTTTGTAGTCGATGAGTCGAAGCATTCGTTTCGCTCCCCCACCCCGATGGCGTACTGTTATCTTGCCTTGGTTGTTACGGCCTGCTTTGCGCTTAAGCGGCCGAATTAACGACCTTTCTGGCTCTTTCTTGGTGATTTCCTCAAAGGTAGAGCCAGTCATTCTCCGTCTCCCCGGAGAGGTTGGTTTATATATCTTTAGCGCCATTTAAACTCCTTCAAAAAACTCAACCTTACTGCCTGGTTTAAGGGTAACCACCGCTTTCTTAGTTGGAGGGGATATTACTTGATGTCTCCTCACCATTCGCCTCTTGCCTGGAATATTTATTATATTTACGGTAGCAACCTCTACACTGAAAACCTTCTCTACTGCCTGTTTGATCTGAGGCTTATTGGCCCCCCTGGCCACCTCAAAGGTATACTTATTCTGCTCGGCAAGCATAGTGTTCTTTTCGCTAATTATAGGTCGGCGCAACACTTCATAAATGTGCATTTCCCCCCAGTTTTATCCCGCCCCCCAGATCTGTTCAGCACGGCGTACTGCGGCTACAGTCATCACTAAAAACTTGTAGGAGAGCATATCTAGCACATTAAGCAAGGGGGCAGGCAATGTCTTTGTTTTTGGTAAATTGCCCGCTGATTTTATCACCTTGATATTGGGCTCAGGGGTGACAATAAGTGTGGAAGAATCTATCCCTAATGTATTCAATATCTGTACCATCTCTTTGGTCTTGGGAGAATTTAGCTCGAATCTATCGATCACGATCAAATCTTCATCACGAGCTTTAGCTGAAAGTACACCTCTTATGGCGAGGCGGCGCATCTTCTTGGGCATATCCTGCCGATAATCTCTGGGATGGGGGCCGAAGGCAACTCCTCCCCCTTTGAGCAGAGGAGATCGTCTGCCCCCACGTCGCGCCCAGCCGGTATGTTTCTGGCGATAAAGCTTCTTCGTGCTGCCACGCACCTCTCCCCTTGTTTTGCTATCTGCCGTACCTAATCGGCGATTAGCTAACTGCCTGACCATCGCTTGATGCACCACTGCTCTATTGAAGGGAACATCAAAAACAGCATCACTCATCTCAATATAATCAACAATCTCTCCTAAGGTGTTGTGAACTGGAAACTGCATCTTTTTATTTGCCTGGCCTTATTTTGTTGATAATCAGCAGTCCTCTCTTAGCCCCGGGCACCGCTCCTTTGACCAAGAGCAGATTACGATCTGCGTCGACCTTTATTACCTCGAGGTTTCCCACGGTGACTTTCCGATTTCCCATATGTCCCGGCATACGCCTTCCTTTAAGCACCCTTCCTGGAAAGGTAGTGCCACCGGCAGAGCCGGGGGCACGATGGCGATCCGACTGACCATGTGTTTTTGGCCCCCCAGCGAAATGATATCGCTTCACTCCCCCAGCAAAACCTTTGCCTTTGGATATGCCACTAATCTTGACTATATCACCTGCCTTGAATATATCTACTCCCACCCTTTGGCCCAGTTGAATAGAAGCAGGGTCATCGATACTGAATTCCCGAAGATGCCGCAGCAGATGCCCCGTCCTTTTGAGATGTCCTTTTTCTGGCCGGTTAAGGCGCTTGACCGGCCCAAAGCCGAGCTGTATAGCATTATAGCCATCTTTTTCTTTTGTTTCAACCTGGGTTACCAAACAAGGGCCGGCTTCAATAACACTCACCGCCACTACAGTGCCGTCTTGCCTGAAAACCTGACTCATGCCCAATTTTCTTGCTATCAATCCAGGGAACATTGCAGTACCTCTATAACTTTATCTCCACATCTACCCCTGAGGGTAGGTTCAACCGAGTTAGCACCTCAATTGTCTTGGAAGTGGGATCGAGGACATCGATAATGCGTTTATGGGTGCGGATTTCAAACTGCTCCTGAGAATCCTTGTCGATAAACGGTGAACGTATAACACAGAACTTCTTAATATGCGTCGGCAGAGGTATTGGGCCAGCTACCTGCGACCCTGTCCTCTCTGCCGCTTCTACGATTTGGCTGGCCGACTGGTCTAATATCCTATGATCAAAAGACTTCAATTTAATTCTGATCTTTCGCTTAGCCATTATCTTCCTCTGGTTATAATCTGCTCTGTCAACAGAGAAGATAGCTCTTGATAACAGTGAAATTCTATGGAGTGGGTTGCCCTCCCTTGGCTTAAGGAGCGAAGGGCAGTAGCATACTCGAAGGTCTCAGCTAAGGGAATGATACCTTTGACTATCCTCAAATCACCCTGCATCTCAATACCCCCGATATGTGCTCTCCGAGCATTAAGATCACCCAATATATCGCCCAGAAATTGCTCTGGGGTGAGCACCTCCAATTTCATGATCGGCTCAAGGAGCAAAGGCTCGGCTTTGCGCACTCCATCCCGCAGTGCTATTGAGCTGGCCATCTTAAAGGCGATGTCCGAGGAATCTACTTCATGAAAGCTGCCATCAATGAGTGATACTTTAATATCAACTATAGGATGGCCAGCTAATACCCCTCTCTCTAAGGCTTCTTTTATTCCTGCCTCCACTGCGGAAACAAATTCCCCAGGTATAGCCCCCGCACGGATTCGATTGCTGAATTGAAATCCGCTACCCCTCTCCACCGGCTCGAGCCGAAGCAAAACATGGCCATACTGTCCCCGCCCACCAAACTGCTTAATGAATCTCCCCTCTGCTTCAACTGGCCGAGAGATTGTTTCTTTATAGGCTATTTGAGGTTTGCCCACCCTGGCTCCCACCCTGAACTCACGCTTCATTCTTTCAATCAAGACCTCAAGGTGAAGTTCGCCCATGCCGGAGATTAAGGTTTGGCCTGTCTGGGGCTCATAACCTATTTTGAAGGTAGGATCCTCCTGGGCCAATTTTGCTAAGGCATCTCCCAGCCTGTCTTGATCTGCCTTGGTTTTAGGCTCGATGGCCACCGAGATTATTGGCTCGGGGAAGCTTATCGGCTCAAGAAGAACATGGTGGGAAAGGTCACAAAGAGTATCACCGGTAAAGGTATCCTTTGGTCCCAAGGCAGCAATGATTTCCCCCGCGCTGACCTCCGCAATGTCCTCGCGGTGATTAGCCTGCATCTGAAGTAATCGGCCAAGGCGTTCCTTTCGCCTTCGGGTGGAGTTGAACACTTGATCCCCGGCTTTCGCCTTGCCTGAATATACTCTGATATACGCTAATCTGCCCACAAAGGGATCGACGACTACCTTAAAGACTAAAGCGGAAAGCGGTGCTGCGCTAGATGGGAGGCAAACAACTACCTTATTTGTTGCTGGCTCGATACCTTGTATTGGCGGCATGTCCAGAGGTGAGGGGAGATAATCTACTATGGCATCCAAAAGTGGCTGAATACCTTTATTCCTTAAGGCACTGCCGCAGAGGACAGGCACTAATTTATCCGCCACGGTAGCCCTTCGCAAGGCAGCTTTGATGTCCAAGGTAGTGAGCTGGTCACCTTCAATATAAGCCTCCATCACCTGATCATCTACTTCAGCTAATTTCTCAACTATCACCCTTCGCTGTCTCTCCACCTTCTGGATATAACCATCAGGGATGCTCGATTCAATGGGGGGAGAAGCAAGATCATCAGCAAAAATCCAGGCTTTATTCTCTACCAGATCTATAACTCCCTCAAATGACTTTTCCCCGCCTTGAGGCAATTGTATCGGCACGGCGTTGGCACCCAGGTGTTCCTCCATCATGATCAGGGCTCGCTCCCAGTCAGCGCCAATTCGATCCATTTTGTTAATAAAGCAGATTCGGGGGACGTGATACTTATCTGCTTGATGCCATACTGTCTCCGACTGAGGTTGAACACCAGCCACTGCATCCAGCACTACCACCCCCCCATCAAGTACCCGCAGACTTCGCTCCACCTCAGCGGTGAAATCCACATGACCTGGGGTATCAACAATATTGATGCAGTGCTCTTGCCAATAGCAGGTAGTTGCCGCCGCGGTGATAGTAATCCCCCTTTCTCGCTCTTGTTCCATCCAGTCCATTACTGCGGTCCCCTCATCCACCTCCCCAATTTTATAGGTGCGACCAGTATAGTAGAGGATCCGCTCGGTGATAGTAGTTTTGCCGGCATCTATATGGGCGATGATCCCTATATTCCGCATTCGATCTAAAGAACAAGCCTCCCCTGTTGAGCTATCCATCACCATTAATCCTTCTGGGCTAATTTCTGGCATACGGGGAATAGGGGAACTGAGGATTTTGTTACCATCGGAAGTGCACAAAGGCTCTATTCGCCTCAGCCATTCTATGAGCGTCTTCCCGCCTTTTAACCGTCACCCCTTGCCCCTGAGCGGCATCAGTAATCTCAGCGGCAAGTTTCTCTGCCATCGACTTGCCACTTCTTGCTCTAGCTGATTTCAGCAGCCAGCGTATAGCTAAAGAGTTGCCCCGGTTGCCTCTGACCTCTACAGGTACTTGATAGGTGGCACCGGCAACACGACGTGGCTTAACCTCCAAAAGAGGTGTAGCATTTCTTATTGCCTGCTCTAAGACATCGATAGAATCCCGTTTCATTCTCTGTCCACTGAGGTTAAGTGCAGTATAGACAATCCTTTCTGCCGTTCTTTTCTTACCACCATACATCACTTTATTAATTAATCGGGAAACTAGCTGGCTATTATACACCGCATCAGGCGGCATTTCCCTTCTTATTATTGCTCCTCGTCTGGGCATCTTTCAACTCCAAACTAAAAAACTCGAGTAATCCCCTTACCGTACAGCAGCTGCCAGGTTATTTACAACACCATCGACTAGCCGAGAAGATTCCTAGGCACCCTTAGCACGCTTTGTTCCGTAACGGCTACGCCCTTGTTGCCGATTGGCTACTCCACTGGTATCTAGAGTGCCCCGGACAATATGGTAACGTACCCCAGGTAGGTCTTTCACGCGCCCCCCCCGAATTAGCACCACCGAATGCTCCTGGAGATTATGTCCCTCACCCGGGATATAGGCAGTTACCTCCATGCCATTAGTTAGCCGCACTCGAGCAACTTTACGCAGGGCAGAGTTAGGCTTCTTAGGAGTCATCGTCTTGACTTGAAGGCAAACCCCCCTTTTTTGGGGTGAACCTTTACTCTGCCCTAGCTTATT
>DEIJ01000100.1:31473-39708 GCA_002352365.1 Dehalococcoidia bacterium UBA2777
TGATTAAGGGTAGGCAAATTCCTCCTCCTTATAAACCGCAAGCCTTATAATTTAACATTAACTGGAGGAAGATGTCAAGTCCGCGAACTGAATCATGTTGCTGCCCAGTAAAAATGATTACAATGATTACACGGTGACAAAATCATAGAACATCAACATCTGAGGGCAGACATGTCGACAAACTCTGAAAAAGCAAATATACTATGAGCCAAGGATGCTGTCAGCAGAAAATCTCGGGGGAATGTCAGCTCTTTGACATGCTGCCGATTTATTAGAGGATGGCATTGACCTACGATATATTCAGGAACTTTTGGGGCATGAGAATCCCCGAACAACACAGCGATATACTTATGTGAGCCAGAGGGAGCTAGGACCATTCGAAATCCGCTAGGTAAACCATCATGGGCGGTTGCCCACCAGCGAATCATGAAAATAGGTTGTCGTTGCGAGGGGCAAGGCCCCGAAGCAANNCAGGGTCGCAATGACACATGGGGAATCTATTTTCGGAATAAAGGTTATCTGGAATTTCAGAGGCAAAAGTTTTATAATCACTGCGGGAGCTAGATAGCCTCTTTGGTTAAAGGGGGTGAAATGAAGATTCACGAGTACCAGGCAAAGGCAATCATGTCTCAATATGGCATCCCAGTACCTCAAGGTGGCGTAGCTGGCACAGCAGCGGAAGCCAAAGAAATTGCTGCCCAGCTTGGTGGAGAAGTGGCCATCAAGGCCCAGGTTTACGCCGGAGGCAGAGGCAAGGCAGGGGGCATTAAACTAGCCCCTTCTGCACAAGAGGCGGCAAAGTTGGTAGCCGAGATGCTGGGCAAGAATTTGGTTACCCATCAAACCTCTCCCCAAGGAGTGCCAATCGATCGAGTATTAGTTGAACAGGCAATAGAAGCAGAAGGTGAATTTTATCTTGGCATCGCGATTGATGGGTCGGCTCAACTGCCGGTGATGATGGCCAGCTCGGCGGGGGGGATGGATATTGAGGAAGTAGCCCAAAAGAGTCCAGAGAAGATTACCAAGATTTACCTCGAACCAGCGATTGGCTTTCAACCCTTCCAGGGGAGGAAACTTGCTGAGGCGATGGGGATGGACCCCTCTCTGGTCCGCCCGGCTACTGAGCTAATGGCCAATCTCTACCGCTTGTTTTGGGGAAAAGACTGCTCCTTGGCTGAGATTAACCCCCTGGTAATTACCAAACAGACCGAACTGGTGGCAATAGATGCCAAACTCAACTTCGATGATAATGCTCTGTTTCGGCATCCCGATATCGCTCAGTTGCACGATCCAAGGCAGGAGGATGCTATGGAGGCCCAAGCTGCAAGCTGGGGGGTGAAAAATTACGTTAAATTAAATGGCAACATCGGTTGCCTGGTCAATGGCGCCGGACTGGCGATGTCCATTTTAGATCTCCTTACTCTATCAGGTGGCAGCTCAGCTAACTTCCTTGACATTGGCACCGTGAATACCACCGAGCGAGTAGTCAATGCGTTTAAGATTCTTACTGCTGACCCCAAGGTAAAAGCGGTGCTGGTGAACATCTTTGGTGGCATGGCTCGGGTGGATGTAATCGCCCAGGGGATAGAGGAGGCATATCGGCAGATGGACATCAGGGTTCCCCTGGTAGTGAGGTTAGCGGGGACAAATGTGGAACAGGGTAGGCGCATCCTTGCCGAGTCGGGAATAAAATTCATTGCTGCTCAAGATTTAGCTGAGGCAGGAAGGCTAGCAGTGGAAGCAGCCAAAATTTCCTAAGGAGGAGAGCTGTTGTGAGCATACTCGTCGATGAAAATACCCGCCTACTTGTTCAAGGAATCAGCGGTCGGGAGGGGAGTTTCCACACCCAGCGTTGCCTGGAATATGGCACTAAAGTGGTAGCTGGAGTTTCCCCAGGCAAGGGGGGAAGCAAAGTACTTGGTGTGCCGGTTTTCAATACCGTCGAGAGAGCTACCAGGGAAACGGGGGCCAACGCCAGCATTATCTTCGTACCGGCAGCTTTTGCCGCCGATGCTGTTCTTGAAGCTGCTGATGCTGGCATCTCCTTGGTAGTTTGTATTACTGAAGGGATCCCCACCTTTGACATGATCCCCCTACTCTATTACCTCCGCCACACCAATACTCGACTTATCGGCCCTAACTGCCCCGGAGTGATCTCACCAGGAAAATGCAAAGCGGGATTAATGGCAGGAGACATTCACATGCCAGGAGGTGTAGGCGTGGTATCTCGCAGCGGCACTTTAACCTATGAAGTAGTGGCGCAACTCACGGCTCTAGAGGTGGGACAATCTACCTGCGTTGGCATTGGCGGCGATCCTCTACTGGGCAGCACCTTTATTGATATATTAAACCTCTTTGAGCAGGATACCCAAACCTCGGCGGTAGTACTTATCGGAGAGATTGGAGGAACTATGGAGCAGGAAGCAGCGGAGTTCATTCAGAAAAATATGTCCAAGCCAACAATTGCCTTTGTGGCTGGCAGTACTGCCCCACCGGGGAGAAGAATGGGACATGCTGGTGCAATTATCAGCGGCAGCTCAGGGAAAGCTCAACAAAAGATTACTGCTCTGGCCACTGCTGGGGTGACCATAGCCGAAAGCCCTGCTAAGGTCGGCATCACTACTAAAAAGGTACTTGAAGAGAAAACTAAGCGACTATTTATCTGAGCTACCTCTTACGCCGATTGGAGACATAACGCTGATAGAGATCAACAACATCTAGTTCGCCAGCTACGATCTTACCAATAACCCAGCCGCCAAAGATGCATAAGAGCAACAGAAATGCTTCTAATACACCACCCCATATAAGGATGGCGCCTATTACGCCACCGAGGATAACTCCTACTATCTTTGGGTCCACCGCTCTACCCCTCATCTTCCTAGGCAACTACTTGGCTGCCAGGCTCTTTGCCTCTACTGACTCATAATGAGCTTTGATTTCCACCTTAGCCACAGGTAATCCGATGAATTGCTCTATAGCTTCCTTAATCTTGCTTTGCAGCTCGCTGCCGCTCTCAGGGATGCTAGCCCCTAAAGCTATCGGGGTCTTACAGCTCAGCACAAGACCACCTGATGCTTCACCAACTTCGCAATCAATATCACGCACGCTTTCTACCGTCAATCCTGTCCTGTTGGCTAAAAGGCGGACGCTTTCCTGGTCTATAGTGAGCAGACCTCCGCCGTCGGATCGGATCAAAAATGGCACCCTCTTCCGTGGGGCAAACTCCAACGATAATACTGCCAGCATCCCTACTATAAGGATGACACTTACTCCGATGCCAATGGCCTGGTCACTCCCCGTGGCCGAGGCTACCCCCTCCAGTTGACCACTGAACCAGCCATAAGGTAATACTTCTCCAGGAAGTACTGCCCCAAATATAATCAGGAGAACGATTATGCCCCCGGCTAATATTAGCAAGGCCAATATGATACTAAATATGCGATTAAAAAGACTCATCTCACCTCTATCCGAAACATTGCTCACTTATTCGGCTGCCATTTGCGTTAGCATCTTCTCCGGGAACTCAACTCCTACAACATTGATGTTGATCTGCTTAGCTACCAAGCCGCATAACTTCCTCACCTTACTAGCCACATTCTGGCGTACTTTAGCGGCAATCTTAGGAATGTTATGGCCATAGATGACTCTAAGCTCGATATTGATTGTAGTTTCCTTCAATCCTACCTCTGCACTTATCCCCCTAGCCCTTTCTGGAGCACCACCCAAGTGCTCAGCTAGGGTGCGCCCCATGGAGCCAGAGCCTAGGGCATAAACCCCCTCTACCTCTCGTGCCGCTATGCCGGCTATGCTGCCCACCACCCGCTCGGATACGATGGTCACGCCCGCTATACTCACCACCACACTCTCTCTCTCGGAATCGTGCCCTCTTCCATCATCTGCCCCCTTCATAAAGTGGACCATGCCCAAATGTTTATGAAGTTAACTCCACCTCAGTAAGCGCTCTCTCTACTCCCTCGGTGGGGGGGAAGTAGACGTCTACGATATTGATGTTGATCTCCTTCGCAACCAGACCGCATAGACTCAGTGTCTTATCAGCCACATTCTGGCGTACCTTAGCGGCAACCTTAGGAATACTATAGCCATAAATGACCCTTAGCTCGAGATTAACTGTAGCTTCTGCCACACCCACCTCTACATCCACCCCCCTAGTCCTTTCTGGAGCGCCACCCAACCGCTCAGCCAGGGTACGTCTAACAGAGCTAGCTCCGCCGGCTCCCATGGCATAGATCCCTTCTACCTCTCGCGCCGCTGTTCCAGCTATAATTGCCACCACCTCATCCCTTATGGTTAGTGTCCCCTGTGGCTCAATTTGCTCTCCCATTAGTCACCCCCACACTCAGATTTCATCTATTCTAGAGCACTCTTCTTCCTCGAAGGACAACTCCCTTCTCAGAGCGCCTACTCGCCAAATCATTGGTGCCAATATATCATAGCCTTCGTATTTTGTCAAGTGAGCGAGTTGCAATAGTGCATAACATGCAGCCAAGCATCTTTTACAATCGAGAATGAAAGTATAAGGATTGACACTACTCGCTGTGTTGACTAGGAGAGGCCAAAGTGCTAATTTGTGGTGATGAGTTATAAAGCAATTATCTACGACAAAAGGCAACAGATTGGCTACATAACCCTTAATCGGCCTGAGGTAGCTAATGCTATCGATATGCAGATGGCACTAGAGCTAGTTGATGCTTGCCACCAAGTCAACCAGGATGAAAGCATTAAGGTGGTCATCATCACCGGAAGTGGAGACGAGGCCTTTTGCTCTGGGGAGGATTTAGGGCAACTCTACCACAGCCTCAGTAGAGGGGCCTCGTTGGAAGTAAAAGAGCCTACCTTGCTCTATGAAGCTACCGCATCAGTGGCAGCTATTAACCATCCGGTCATCGCCGCTATTAATGGGGATGCTCTAGGGGCAGGCTTAGCTTTGGCATTAAGTTGTGACCTCAGGATTGCCTCAGATAAGTCCCGGTTAGGAGTTCCTGATACTGCCTGGGGCTATATTTCCGCAGGGGGCGCTACTCAATGGCTGCCCCGAACCGTAGGTAGGGGCAAAGCGTTGGAAATGATCCTCACTGCTGAACCTGTCGACGCACAACAAGCACATCGAATTGGGCTGGTTCACCAAGTAGTCCCTCATCAGGAAGTTATCCTCAAGGCAGAGGAGGTAGCGATGAGGATAGCCTCGCGGGCACCTATTGCCCTACGATATGCTAAGGAAGCGATACGTAAGGGTTTAGATTTAACCTTGGAGCAAGGGCTAAGGCTGGAATATGACCTTTACTTAGTGCTCCAAACTACTAGAGATCGCACTGAAGGTATCACTGCCTTCTTGGAAAAAAGACCTCCCCAATTCAAAGGAGAATGAATTGAAATTAGATTTACATACTCATATCTTTGAAGCTACCAATATTGCTCACCCTGATGTCGATTTAGTGCGCCAGATAGTAACCAAGATAACCGAAAGAGGCTTGGATGGAATCGCCATCACTGAACACCGGGACAAGGATTATGCTTATCAGGTAATAGAGATTGTAAACCGATTCTTTGCCAACCAGGTAATAATCATTCCCGGGCAAGAGGTATGTGAAGCCTTTCATCATGTGGTTGAGCTCTACCTGCCTGATGGCTCAACTTTCCGTTTTGTGGCTCATCCTGGGGATGGGGAGCTTTTAGAGCGATGCTTCGGTTATATGGATAGTATCCACGGCATAGAGATTGAGAATGGCGGTTACCACGTTGCCAAGGAGAAGGCAATCGAGATTGCCCAAAAATATGATCTGCTCATGCTGTCGAATAGCGATGCCCACTCGTTATCAGATATTGGCCGGTACTGGAATGAGATCGACCTTGCCGAGCTTTGTAGCCGGGCCAAAATGAAGCCGAAGCTACAAAAATAATGGGAAGGGATATAAGGGATATAGTTGAAATTAAAGCTTGATCTGCACACCCATTGCTTTGAGGCCACTGGCCAAGTCGCCCCCACTGAGGACATTGTAAGACAAATTATCGCTGCGGTAAAAGCAAGAGGACTAGATGGAATCGCTATTACCGAGCACGAGGATAAATCCTATGGATATAGGGTTAAGGAGATTGTTGACCACTACTTCGCCAGTGAGATTTTGGTTATCCCCGGACAGGAGATAGTTGTAGCAGAGATGGCCTGGGCTGAGGTAGTGGAGCTATATTTGCCTGGTGAGGTTACCTTTAGATTTCTACCTCATCCGAGCTACCCTTATCCGGGGGACTTCTCCTATGGAGTTGATTTGCTTCATGGCATTGAGATCAGAAATTATTTGCACGATCGGCAACTAAACAAACCAAAAATAAGGGAAGTGGCCCAAAAACATCACTTACTTTTGCTGGAAAATAGTGATGCTCATTCATTGAGCAATATTGGGGCATACTATAACGAAATTGATCTTGAAGAGCTATACCATCGAGCAAATCAGGGATTAAGGTAACACAGTGCCCGATTTTCAAACCATCATCTATGACAAGAAAGACGGCAAGGGATATATCACCCTTAATCGGCCTCAAGCGCTAAATACCTATAACCTTCAGATGCGGGACGAGTTATATCAGGTATTAAGCGCCATTAAGGATGACCCTGAAGTAATGATAGTTATTTTGGCCGGAGCAGGAAGGGCATTTTGCGCCGGGGCCGATTTAACTGAATTCCTCACCGCTCCTTCTCGAGTGACCGCCCGTCAAGTTCGCTGGGAGCGTGATGTGTGGGGGTTGTTTTTAGCCCTTCCCCAACCTTTGATTGCTGCTCTTCACGGCTATGTGCTCGGCTCGGGCATTGAGATAGCACTTTGCTGTGACCTGAGAATTGCTTCAGAGGATGCTCGTTTCGGTCTTCCCGAGCCCTCTTTAGGCATTATCCCCGCTGCCGGAGGAACGCAGCTTTTACCGCGCACAGTTGGTAGAGCCAAGTCTTTGGAAAAGCTATTGACTAGTGATTGGACTGATGCCCAGGAAGCCTATAATAGCGGGTTGGTCAACCAAGTAGTCCCCAAAGATAATCTCCTCCCTTATGTGGAACAGGTGGCAGGGAAAATAATGTCCCGTGCCCCCATTGCTATAAGGTATGCTAAGCAGGCAGTACGAAGAGGGCTGGATATGAGCCTGGAAGAGGGTTTGGCACTGGAGAGGCGACTTCGTGGCCTAGTTCTGCTAAGCGATGATGCTCGGGAAGGGATTACCGCCCGTCTTGACAATAGAGCCCCTCGGTTTTAAAATGGACGGCAACTTTCTTTAAAGGTTTTCGGGTTGAGCGGCCGATTGAAATTGGGCAAGTCTTTTTATGTGAGGTGATTCAAAAGTGGGTTTTCTTACTGAACTTTCGTTGCGTAACCGGGCAGTGACTTTCCTCGCTGTAATACTAATCACCCTAGGCTCCATCTATGCCACCATCAGTCTTAAGATGGAGTTGATACCAGATATCGAGATGCCAGTAATCAGCGTGGTCTCCATATACCCTGGGGCTCCTCCTGAAGAGGTAGAGAGGGAAATTACCGCCCCGGTTGAGGCTGTTGTTTCCGGCACCGAGGGCTTAAAGAATATCTATTCAACTTCGGCAGAGCACATCTCATTTGTTCTCGCTGAGTTCAAGTTTGGCACCAATATGGATAAAGTGGAGCGAAATATATCTCGAAATATGGCGCTACTGAATCTTCCTCCTAACGTTAAGCCCCAGGTTCTCCCTTTGGGGATGGAGATGATGCCGGTAGTGGTGCTCAGCCTCAGTGGTGATGTTGACCCTGCTGAGCTACAAGAAATTGCTGACAGCAAAGTTGTCCCTCGAATAACTGCCCTAGATGGTGTTTTCAGTGTTGATCTAGAAGGGGGTAGCCAAAGAGAAGTGCTTGTCCGCCCCGATACTGGGAAAATAGACCAGCTGGGCCTCTCTTTATCATGGATTGCCTACATGCTTCAGTCTGGTAATATCTCGATCCCTACCGGGAAGATAACCCTGGAGCATACGGTTTATCCTTTGCATGCTCTGCATCGGTACACCTCATTAGAAGAGATTGAGAACACAATTGTTACTCTTTCAAATCCAGCTACAGGCGCACCGCTCTTACTTAAGGATGTAGCCGAGGTAAGCTTATCACCAACTCCTCAGACGGCAATCACCCGTACCAATGGCAAAGATAGCGTGGGCATTATAGTGCTAAAGGATGGCGGGGCCAATACGGTCTCGGTGGCTAA
>DEIJ01000100.1:39752-40232 GCA_002352365.1 Dehalococcoidia bacterium UBA2777
ATCGAGCCGACTCTCGGCAGCGGGGTTGAACTGCATACCATACTCGACCAATCGGAATTCATCGAACGCAGCATTCGAGACTTAACTCAGGAGGCACTGCTCGGGGCAATCCTAGCTATAATAATAATATTCCTCTTCCTGTGGGCAGTGCGTGCCTCTCTAGTCACCATCGTTTCTATCCCTCTTAGCGTCCTTATTGGCTTCATGTTGCTCAATTTCTGTGGGCTGACCATTAACATCCTCACCTTAGCCGCTATGGCAATTGCTATAGGGAGGGTAGTTGATGATAGCATTGTAGTATTGGAGAATACCTATCGTCATCTCCAGCAAGGTGAGGGCTTTAAGGAGGCAGCCCTCAGTGGTGCCAAGGAAGTAGCCGCTCCAATTACCTCAGCTACTCTGGCCACAGTGGCTATATTCTTGCCAATGGCATTTGTTGGTGGGATAGCTGGTGAGATGTTTTGGCCCTTTGCCCTGACC
>DEIJ01000026.1 GCA_002352365.1 Dehalococcoidia bacterium UBA2777
ATCTTTGTCGAAAATGGGGTGGAACATGGATTAGATATAGGTAGAAGCCAATAAGATAGGTTTATTGAAGGATATTCTGTTTGCTTGCCTCGTCAAGTAAGCCAAGTGACAGATACTTTGAGAACTCTAGCCAGGACAACAATCTCAAAATCGAAAACTAAGCGAATGCCTTTTTTAGAATCGAGAGTTGGTCAAAACCTCTGCCTCATTCGCACTCCTCACTTCTTAATCCCCGCTTCTCCCTTCCTGCTTTTAAAACTGCTAAAATCTAACTCATACTCTTCTATCAATCCCTCATCAGCGAAACTGAAGTATCTGTCGTTGCCTATTATAATGTGGTCCAAGACCTTGATCTGCATAATACTTCCAGCAAAGACTAAATCCTGGGTTATCTCTTTGTCGCCCCTGCTGGGCTCAGGATTTCCTGAGGGGTGGTTGTGGGCAAAAATCAGCGAGGCAGCGTTATGTTTGATAGCACTCTTTATAACTTCGCGAGGGTAAATAGCACTGAGGGTTAGTGTTCCCTCAAAGAGGTCTTCCACTTCGATGACCTGATTCTGGGCATCGAGGAAAATAACCTTAAAGACCTCCTTCTTAAGGTCTCGCATAGAGTGATATAGATAATCAAACGCCTGTTGAGAAGATCGACAGAGTGGTTTATCCAGGATTCGCTCCTTAAGAAATTCCCTAGCTACTTCCTGCACGAGCTTGATTCCAAAAGCATTATGAGGACCAATTCCGTCGATTCCCTGCAGTTCTTCTGAAGGGGCTTCCAGAACTCCTCTTAAGGTTTTGAACCTCTTTATTGCTTCTTTGGCTTGCTGCTTGCAATCTTTTTGAGGCGTTCCTAAAGTTAGCAGCAATTCAATAATCTCATAATCGTGGAATCCTTTGAGGCCAGATTTAATGAACTTCTCTCGTAGCCTTCTTCTATGCCCTTCCCGTATTAATCGAGAAGTGCCCGCCTTTGCCGGAATTTCTGGCTGCACAGCATCCTACCCTTAAATCATCAATATTCCCACCCACTTAAGCTGTCCGGTCACCGGGTCCACCTGATAGCCTAACACCTCCACAGCGGCGGCCCCAAGATGGGTGTGTCTTGCCATCACCAAAGGCTACGGAGGTTCCCGCCAAGGCGTCATCAAACTTAACTAAAGCAGTGCTTACTTCTCGCTCGATGACTTGTTCCCCAAAACTGCCGAATTTACCTTTGTGGCTTTATCCCTAGTTCCTCAAGAACCTGGCGAGGGGCCACGCTGATTATCGCCCTGGTATCTACCAGAAGCTCTATCTCAGCCTGCTTCTCCCAACAGTGGGGTTACATACCAAAACCTTTACCTAGGTAAACCCCATCCAAGACCTCCTCTCCGAAATTCTCCGCTAAAAAGGTGATGATTTCGGAGCTAACCCCAGGGCACTCCCAGGTATATTCATGGCCGGGGGCGATGAAGAAATAAGGGCCGATTTTCATCGAGCCACCCTCAGGCTTGGTAGAGGAGGGAAGGCGCCACAGGTTGGCCCGAATTATCGCCCCAAAGTCACCACTACTTATGGCATCGGGCACCACTCCGTTGTCATTTACTACCAAAGTTCTTGTTGGGGTATATTCAGTATACCAGAAAGGGTATCCGGCTTGAATACTGTATACTTGGCAGTCAGGGGAGAAAAACTTCATCACTTCGTGGCTAAATATGGCGCCCAAACTTCTACCCGTTATTATGACTTTGATGTCGGGGTCATACTTGGTAAGGAAGGCTATCTTGGCGGCCAACTCTGGTGCTTTGGAGGCATAGGAATGACTCAAATCTTCTACCTCTCTAATACATCCGGCAAGGCCATATTCGCCCCGCCCATGCTCTACCACAGTGGAGGTATAGCCTAGACGGGTTAACTCAGCTTGAATCCCTGCCAAAACAGTCGACCACTCTGGATCGGCCACCAGCCCAGTCCCCCCAAAGCCACCCGTGTTATAGACGAGGAGAAAATCCTTGCCTTCGGCCTTAAGATAAGTGTTCGCCAACTCATTGGCCAACTGTTCGCGCTCTCTCGCCTGGGGAGAAAGATTCGCCGCCAGTTTGTAAGCCTGCTCTTTGATGAACTCCTCATCACCCCTTTCCCCGGGGGAAGGTAAACTATCCACCCAGTGATAAAGCTCGCCTGAAGTTACCCTTTTATCCCCAGAAGGGAGAATCCACAACAAGACAAGGGAGAGAAAAGTGATAGCTGAGATGGCCAATATCAGGCTAGCTCGCCGAGGCTTGCTCCTCATTTCTTATCGCTTCCAGAACTCGGCTCAGCATCCCTAACGCCTCATCAATCTCTTTCTCTGAGATAATAAGTGGGGGCATAAATCTCAGCGCATTGGACTTTAGCTTATTAACTAGTAAACCTTGTTGAAGGCAATCGGCCACTATTTTATCAGCGAGATCGCGGTCGAATTCTAAAGCTACCAGAAGTCCCCGACCCCGCACCTGGGTGATGAAACCAAATTTTGACTTTAGGCTCTCTAGTCCAGCTATCAGGCATCCCCCCTGACGCTGGGCATTTTGGGGAATGCTGTTTTGTGTAATGAACTTCAAGGTAGCATAGCCTGCAGCGCAGGCTAGAGGATTTCCCCCAAAGGTGGTGCCATGGTCTCCAGGCTCAAATACTGATACCTCATGTTTAGCTAAGATAGCTCCAATAGGTAGTCCGCTGGCTAACCCCTTGGCCAGGGTCATAATGTCCGGTTCGATACCATATTGCTGGTAGGCAAATAGAGTTCCGGTTCTGCCCACCCCAGTTTGAATTTCATCGAGGATAAGCAGGATTCCCCTTTGGTGGCACCAGGCCTGCACCTTGCTGAGATAATCCTCGTGGGGGATATTAACCCCACCCTCCCCTTGTATTGGCTCCAGCATCACCGCACAAACTTGGTCAGTGATAGCCTTTTTTATCGCCTCTAGGTTATCATACTCTACATTGATGAAACCATTGGGAAGTGGGGAATAGGGCTGCTGAAATTTGCGCTGCCCGGTGGCAGCCACCATAGCCAAAGTGCGACCATGAAAGGAGTTAATAGTGGTTATCACCTGGTAGGCACCGTTAAGGTGAAGCTTACCATATTTGCGGGCTAGCTTTACCGCCCCTTCATTTGCCTCAGCACCACTGTTGCAGAAGAGCACTTTATCGAAACAACTATTCTGCTCCAGCAACTCGGCGAGACGAATCTGAGGAATGGTGTAGAATTGATTGGAAGCCTGAATCAAGGTACGCGATTGCTCCGTCACCGCGGCGACTACTACGGGCGGGCAATGGCCCAAGCTATTCACCGCCCAGCCACCGACAAAGTCAAGATATTCTCTCCCCGTATCATCCCATACTCGTGCCCCTTCACCGCGAACCAAAGTCACTGGTTGCCGATTTACCACCCGCATCAGATATTTCTCTGCCAGTTCTGGCCAATCGGGCATAACTACCTCCCCTTGATCTCCCATAACTTTTGAGCCAATTCCTCTATGTAGGCTCTATTTTCCAATTTGCT
>DEIJ01000083.1:0-27891 GCA_002352365.1 Dehalococcoidia bacterium UBA2777
GGTGATATACATGACTACTACATTATAACACAGAACAGCCATAATGGCAATAGCCTACTTAATCATAACTGACTACTCTAAAACGGCGAAAAGGGACGGAAAACAGGCAATTCACATTCATTTTCCAGAATCTTTGTCGAAAATGGGGTGGAACATCCGTTTTAGTCTTCCCTATCTTCACCCGGTGGAGTCTCGAGACAGAATACTGCCTGAGCCGGCCTTCCTCTCCCTTCGCCATACTTCTCCCCAGCCCCTTCAGTTGGTGCCATACTGTTATGGCCGCTGCCTTAATAGCTGCCTCCCGCTCTACCCTCGTTACCAAAATGTGTTAACCAAAATTTAACCCGAACTTAATCTTTTGTTAATGTTCCAGCATTATAATTATTAAAAGCGTGGGGATGGGCAGGGGAAATAAGTTAAAGAAAGGAGGGCCAATATGATTGGATCAATGCTAGGCTATGTACTGGGAGACTGGTTGGCTCTGTTGGTAGAATTTGGTGGTATGTTCGAGGAACTAGCCGGTGGAATTGTGGCACTCACGGAACTATCGCCACTACATGCCATGTGGCCTGGCGTGGCTGGCGGTGCCCAAGAGATTTTTGGGGTAATGGACATCCTTTACTAAGGACGCTCCATATCTTGACCCAGGTAAGGGCAAAATCCCCCGCCCACCTTCTTGCCCAAGGAAGGTTTTGTTCGATTTGGAGGATAGCTAAGTAGTGCAAAGCCTCAGGTCTGCCCTGTGGCGGGTGTAAAGAGGCGCACTACATCTTGGGCAGGGAAAATCGATGTATATTCGCCAGATTGGTGCTTTGTTTTTGACCCTGACGATGTTGGTGGTGGGCACTCCTGGGGGGTATGCTCAAGCTACTACCGCGGAGACCACACTGTCCTGGGATGAGGCGATCGCCGCAGTGAGCCCGGCAGTGGTGCATATCGTCACCGAAGTGGGCAGCAAGGGGTCAGGGGTGATTTTTAACTCGCAAGGCTATATCCTCACGGTTAAGCATTTCGCCGCCGGTAGTTATACTGCCGAGGCCACTCTGCCCGATGGGCGCAAATTTCATGGCAAGGTTGTTAACTATGACCAGAGCCGAGACCTGGCAGTTATCAAAATCTCGGGTGCGAATCTTCCTGTGGCAGCTTTGGGTGATTCTGACCAGCTCCAGATTGGCGAGGAGATGGTCGCCCTGGGCTATGCATTGGATCTGCCCGGGGCTCAAACAGTCACCAAAGGGATAGTCTCGGCATTTCGCCAAATAGATGGGGCTAGGCACGTCCAGACCGATACCGCACTAAATCCGGGAAATAGTGGCTGCCCGCTGATCAATATTCGTGGCGAGGTGGTGGCCATCCATCGTAAGGGCAGAGACTGGGAGGGTAGACGTCCGGTGCAAGGCATAAGCTTTTCTATCGTCATTAACGAGGCTGAGGAACTTATCTCTAAAGCTATGGCGGGGGAGGTAATTGCGCCGCCTGCTGTGCTTTCCCAACTCTCTCTGGTCAAGCCGGGATCGCCAAAGCCAGCAACATACAGTCAAGCTTTTGCCACAGGCACACCTAAAATCTGCTGTCAGGCCAAGGTATTTAATGCTCCACAACGAACAAAGGTGCAGGCCAGATGGGTGGCAATACACGCCGCTGAGATGAGAAATATCGAGCTGGCCAGGGAGTCTATTGAGTGTGAGGGAACCCGACTGCTTAGCTTCTACCTCACCGCTCCAGAAGGGAAAGATAACTTTCCCAGCGGCAGCTATTCGGTGAGCCTTTATCTAAATGATGAACAGGTGGCGATCTTATACTTCAAGGTAGTTGATCTTCGAATGCTTGAGGAGGCGCCGCTTCTGTCTGGATTAACTCTGTCAAAAAGTTTCACCCAGCCGACAAAGCCGGCAAATATCACTCATTGCTTCGCTCCGAATACTGCGGTCATTTGCTGCTGCGGGCATTATGGCAACGCTGCTCCCGGCAGGACGAAGCTCAAAGTAGAGTGGGTAGCAGTAATAACCAATGAGTGGCAGAATGTTACCCTTATGGAAACTAGCTTCACCTTCGGCAGCGAGAGGGGAGATACCCTTCTCTCATTTCCTGTTGAATATCTGCAAAGAAATTGGCTGATAGATAAGTGGCCGATGGGCCGTTACTCGATTACCCTCTATGTAGATGGCGAAAAGGCAGCCAGTTTATATTTTAAGGTAGAAGCAAAGTAGCTAGACCGACAAAGAGACTACAATCCAAATTAAACGGAGGGTAAGGATGGGAAAGAGGATTATTCTAGCCGGGGTTATTATTGCTGTATTGGTGAGCGGGATAGCATTTACCACCGGAGGGGGTAATGATCAAACTGTTGCCATAGCCCAGCCTGTTGTTGGAGGCAACTTGCCCGAGCGACAAGACGCTACCTGGGGCGACCCCATCTGGGCAGACTATCAAATGAGCTTCTACCTGAATCACGAGGTCGTGGAAAACGAGAGCCCAGCTACTACACAAGCTCTGGGGAAGCTGTTGAGCCAGATTAAGCTTAAAGCGCAGTTTGTTGAAACCGTCGGCGAGCGGGAATTCTATGTGATCAGAGCAGAGAAGGTGACCTTTGGCGATAAGTTTTTCCCGGACTGTCGCTGGCTTACCATTAAGCCGGATGGTATTCCCGCTCCCCTTAACCAAGATGCTTTTAACCTGGAAGCGGAATTAATTCGCCTGAGGACGCTCAGCTAAATAAAAGTTCAAGATCTTCTTTAGCGATAAGAAGATAGCCTTTAGCTTTTCACAATCTCGGCTTCCCTCTTAGTAGCCTGCTCCACAGGGGCGATCACCGCGCTTAGCGTGAGCGGCCATACTCTCTCATACTTCATGTATTAGCCATCTATCTGAATGGCCAACACCCATCTCTGGAGGTGGTGCTTGTTGCCCTACAGGGTCTTTGCCTTTGAAAAAAGCAGTCATTGTTATATAATATGCATGATAGTTTTTAAACAACCTATTCGCAGAAAATGCCCGGCAGTTTCTCGGCGTGATGTTATTTGCCAGGGGAGAATATTTGATAGCGAGAGCAGTATAATGCAAAATAGAGGAGAGATGAGCAAGTGGGCTGTGGTGTGGCGTCTGGTAGGCGTGGGGTGGTACTTTGCCTTTTGCCTCCTTTTAGGGACAGGGGGGGGGTATTGGCTTGATAATAAATTCGATACCCTACCTATCCTTACCCTGATTGGGCTTACTGCAGCACTAGGGCTAGCTTTTTTTGGCTTTTATCGTATGGTACAACCACTCATTGAGGAAGAGCAGAAGAAGAGCGGGAGGAAGAGTTAGTGCCTCAGCTTGGTTGCTCAACCAGATTATTAGTACTGATTTCTATCATTCTTCTGGCTCTTCTGGTGATGAGCTTCTTGAGTGGTGCCATAGGGAGCGCCCTTACTGGTGGTGAGCCCATCCTGCCCAACCCAGGGGAGATAATTCAGCTTCCCGCCGAAGAAGTTTTGCATATCTTTGGCTTCCCAATTACCAATACCATGATAGCCTCCTGGCTTACCATCCTCATAGTGGTGGGGATGGTATATGCTGCCACACGCCGGGTGAGGCTCATTCCTTCCAGGTTGCAAAGTTTTATAGAGTTTTTCTTTGGATGGATGCTAAATCTGTGCGAGGGGGCAGGAGGAAAGGAGCAGGGACGTCGCTTCTTCCCTGTAGTGGCTACCATCTTTATCTTTGTTATCATGAATGCTTGGCTTGCTCTGCTGCCCTTCTTTGGCCCTGGCATACATGTTGGGGAAGCTCCTTTATTTCGCTGTGCCAATACTGATATTAATATGCCTTTGGCTCTGGCAATCATGTCATTCGTCTTTGTCGAGTATTGGGGGATGAGCTCCCTGGGGGCAAGACACTATCTTAGCCGATTCTTCAATGTAGGACCATTATGGGGAAGCATTAAGCAATTGTTCGGGGGCAAAATTGGTGCCGGGCTAAATGGGATTCTCAGTGGTGTTATCGAGGTTTTCGCCGGATTTTTGGAGTTGCTGAGTGAGCTGGTGCGCCTCGTCAGCTTCACCTTCCGTCTTTTCGGCAACATGACAGCAGGAGAGATTTTGCTGTTAATTGTATGCTTCCTCATGCCATGGGTGCTGGTTATTCCCTTCTACGGGCTGGAATTGCTTATTGGCTTTATCCAAGCTATGATCTTTGCCGGGCTAACACTAGGTTTTGCTGCCGCAGCAATTGCGCCTCGTGAGCAAGAATAAGTATAAAAGGAGGATAAATGGAGATAGGAGTAATGAAGATGCTTGCAGTGGGGCTAACCGCCGGGCTGGGGCTTTTGGGCCCAGGGTTAGGCCTGGGTATCATCGGTTATTCGGCCATGCAAGCGCTGGGACGTAACCCTGAGGCAAGAGGACCCATCTTGACTAACATGCTCCTCATTGGTGGTCTTTGCGAAGCCATCGGCATTTACGCCCTGATAGTAGCCATTATCCTTGCCATGGTGGTTTAAATAATTCAACAATATAGGGGGTAATTATGGGTGAACAAGGCTTACCGCTTTCTATAGGAATTATTATTTTAGGAGCCATCTTGGGGGCGAGTCTGGTGATGGCAGCAGTTGTGGGGGCAGTGCTCTTTGCCGCTTTTGCTTAAAGAGGGATCGATATGGGACTGGTGGAAAATCTTGGCATTAATCTTGGCAGCTTAATCGCTTATCTGATAAATTTTCTTATCTTGCTCGCCCTGCTTACCTTCCTCGGCTATAGGCCCATTATGAGGATGCTTGATCAGCGCTCCGCCAAGATCAAGGAAAGCATGGATCAGGCAGAGCAGATTAGGGAAGAGTCACTTCGCGCTGGAGAGGAGGTCAAGGGCAAACTTGACGAGGCGCGCAGGGAGGGGCAGGCAATAATAGCTCAGGCAGCGCAGGTAGGAGAACGAGTAAAAGAGGAGGCGAGACAAGAAGCAAGGAAAGAGGCAGAGAAGCTTATTGCTAAGGCACGGCTGGAAATCCAGCGGGAAGGAGAGCAAGCTAGGGAGCAACTGCGCCAGGAATTTGTTGGCCTCGCCATTCTCGCTGCTGAGAGAGTGATCAACGAGACTCTGGACAATAAGGCGCATCAGCGCCTTATTGAACAAGTGCTCGAAGAGAGCACAAGTTTGGGGAAGTAAAACAGCGATGGCTAAGGGTATCTCTGCTAGGCGGCATGCCCAAGCAGTGTTTCAGATCGCCTTAGAGAGAGACGAGCTGGAAAGCTGGCGGCATGACTTAAACATAATAGCTGCTAGATTAAAGGAGCCACAGCTTGTTGGCTTACTAGAGAACCCCAAGCTTGAGTTTAGCAAAAAGCTAACGCTTTTAAACCACATACTGGTGGGGATGAATCCCTTGGCTATGAATCTCATCAGCTTTCTGGTAGCCAAAGGTCGCCTGAGGATACTCGGTGATCTGGTAACTGAGTATGAATCTCTACTAGATGCCTATCAAGGTAGAGAGCATGCTGAAGTCATTACCGCAGTTCCCCTTGGTGGGGAAAATGAGAAAAGGCTCAGTGCTAGCCTGGGAGCTTTAGTCGGCAAAGAAATAGGGCTCACCAGCCAAGTTGATCCCAATATAATAGGGGGGCTGATAGCCAAGATTGGGGATAAGCTTATTGATGGGAGCATTCGCACCAAGCTTCAAGAGTTAAAGACAAGCTTAATCCAAGCAGGTTTGGAGGTGAAATAAATGGCAACCCGAGATCAAGATATCGCCTCTATCATCAAGCAGCAGATTCTAGAGTTTGGTACTCGAGTGACCATGATAGATATAGGTACTGTAGTTGAGGTAGGCGATGGTTTGGTCCATATCCATGGTTTAGCTGGGGTAAAATATAATGAGTTGCTCCTTTTCCCCCAAGGGGTTATGGGGATGGCACTAAACCTGGCGGAGGATAGTGTGGGGGCGGTCATCCTTGGCGATTGCTCCCAGATCAAAGAGGGAGACGAGGCACACAGCACTGGTCGTATTCTGGAAGTGCCGGTGGGTGAAGCCCTTCTTGGCCGAGTGCTCAATCCCCTAGGGCAACCCTTAGATGACAAGGGGCCCATCAAAGCAGACAAGACCCGCCCTATGGAGCAGGTTGCTCCCAATGTGGTTCTTCGCCTACCGGTAAGCACTCCAGTACACACCGGGATTAAAGCCATAGATAGCATAATCCCTATTGGTCGAGGGCAGCGAGAGCTAATTATCGGCGATCGCTCTACGGGGAAATCAGCTATTGCCCTCGATACCATCATCAGCCAAAAAGGGGGCAACTTAATCTGCATCTATGTAGCTATTGGGCAGAAAGCAGCTAAGGTAGCCCAAGTAGTAGCCACCCTGGAAAGCCATGGAGCAATGGAGCATACCATTGTGGTCTCGGCTACTTCCTCCGAGCCAGCTTCTTTACAATATCTTGCTCCTTACGCTGGCTGTGCTATCGGGGAGGAGTTCATGAGCCGCGGAAAGGATGCCCTAATTATTTATGATGACCTTTCCAAACATGCTTGGGCTTATCGGCAAATCTCCCTACTGTTGCGCCGCCCTCCAGGGCGAGAGGCCTACCCAGGGGATATTTTCTATCTTCATAGTCGCCTATTGGAGCGGGCGGCAAAGCTTGTCCCAGAATATGGCGGAGGCTCACTCACTGCCCTGCCTATTGTGGAAACTCAGTTAGGCGATATAGCTGCCTATATTCCTACTAATGTTATCTCTATCACCGATGGTCAGATTTATCTGGAGACTGACCTGTTTAATGCCGGCATTCGCCCGGCGATTAATGTGGGCTTGTCGGTATCCCGTGTGGGGGGAGCAGCCCAAAGCAAAGCGATGCGGAAGGTAGCTGGCAGGCTGAAGCTGGAGCACGCTCAATATCGCGAGCTATCAGCTTTTACCCAATTTGGCACCGCTGACCTCGATAAGGCAACCAAAGTGCAACTGGAACGGGGCAAAAGGATTACCGAGGTTTTAAAACAGTCTCAATATTCCCCTATGCCACTGAATCAGGAGGTAATGATCCTCTATGCTGTCACCAATGGTTACCTAGATGAGGTGCCCGAAGAGAGGATTGCTTCTTTCGAGAATGGTTTTTTTAAGTTCATGGAGCTGAATCATCCTGAAATAGGCAAGGGGATCAGGGACAGCAGTGATCTTACCCCCGAGACAGAAGAGGCATTGAAAGCAGCCATCAGGGAATTTAAGCAAAGCGGGGTGACTTATGCTTAACATTCGCCTTATTCGGCGACGCATTCGCAGCATCCAAAGTACGCTTAAGATCACCAAGGCGATGGAAATGATTGCCACTACCAAGATGAGGCGGGCCCAAGAACAGGCACTAGCCGGCCGCCCTTATGCGGAGAAAATTCATCAGGTAATAGCCGACCTAGCTGCACCATATCAGGGTGAGGACGCTATTCATCCTTTACTACAGAGGCGAACAGTAGGCAGGATTGAGGTGATCCATATCACCGCCGATCGTGGCTTATGCGGTGGATTTAACTCAAACATGAATCGAGCCACAGCAAATTTCATCCTGAGGCAAACCACTCCGGTTAGCCTCATTACTGTAGGGCGGAAGGGGCGAGATTTTATGCTCCGATACGGGTACGAAATTCGTGCTGAATTTAGCGGGATTGGCGATCGCCCTAGCCTGGTTGATACCCGACCAATTTCCCGCATTGTAATCGACGACTATACTGAGGGATTCGCTGACCAGGTATTTTTAGCTTATACTCAATTTATCACCACTATGATTCAGCGTCCTCGTCTTGAGCTACTGGTACCGGTAGAGCCAGTGGCCGGTGAGCGTGAATACCCCGTAGAGTACATCTATGAGCCTTCGCTCCATGTTGTCTTAGCTGAGCTTCTCCCCAGGTATGTGGAGATGCAAGTATATCACGCTATATTGGAGTCTATTGCCAGTGAGCAATTAGCTAGGATGGTAGCCATGCGTAATGCTAGTGATAATGCGGAGGAATTGATCCAGGAGTTTACCTTAATGTATAACAAAGCCCGCCAAGAGATGATCACCAAGGAACTCCTTGATATCAGCGGAGGGGTAGAGGCGCTGGCCTAAGTGAGAACCATGGTAACTGTATGTGACGACACAAATGCTCGGGGAAAGGATACAGGGAAATCCTAAATACTAATTTCTAAACCCTAAACAAATCCAAAGTAGATTTGAGACAGAGACAGAGACAGAGACAGAGACTTCCCCACCCCTAATCTCTGTCACTGTCTCAACTCTCTATCTGATTAGGTATTGTTTAGGATTTAGTCCTAGCGTGGATTGCACGCAAGTATTTAAGACATTCCATCTAAGAATTCCAGACTAAGGAGATTGAAGCTATGGCTAAAGGTAGAGTAGTTCAAGTGATGGGGACAGTGGTTGATATCCAATTTCCCCCCGAAGAATTGCCGGCGCTTTACAATGCCATCGAGATTCCCCATGATCAAAATAAGATTGTGCTGGAGGTGCAGCAACACATTGGGAATAATTGGGTGCGCTGCCTTGCCTTATGTCCCACAGATGGATTGGGGCGCGGAATCGAAGCGGTAGATACTGGAGCACCTATTTCAGTACCTGTAGGTAGAGCCACCTTAGGGCGCCTATTTAATATTATGGGGGAGCCCTTGGACAACCTTGGAAAGGTACCAGCAGAGCAACGCTGGCCTATTCACCGCCCCCCTCCTCTTCTTCAAGAGCAAGAGACCACCACTCAAATATTGGAGACTGGGCTTAAGGTAATTGACCTCGTCACCCCGTTTACTAAGGGGGGGAAGGTAGGCGCTTATGGCGGTGCCGGGGTAGGCAAGACAGTTATTATTATGGAGCTTATCCATAACATCGCCACAGTGCATGGTGGATTTTCTGTCTTTGCTGGGATAGGGGAGCGCTCCCGAGAGGGCAATGACCTTTGGCGGGAAATGAAAGCCTCCGGGGTTTTGGATAAGGCAGTTTTGGTCTTTGGGCAGATGAATGAACCCCCTGGGGTGCGGATACGAGTAGGCTTAACTGGGCTGACCATGGCTGAGTACTTCCGTGATATAGAGAGGCAGGATGTTCTCTTATTTATCGATAATATTTATCGTTATGTCCTAGCTGGTATGGAGGTATCAGCGCTCTTGGGGCGCATGCCTTCAGCCGTTGGCTATCAACCTACCCTGGCCACAGAGGTAGGAGAATTGGAGGAGCGAATCGCTTCCACCAAAAAGGGATCAATCACTTCCTTCCAGGCTATTTACGTCCCTGCCGATGACTATACTGATCCGGGAATAGTTACCACCTTTGGTCATCTGGATGCGGTAATTGCCCTGGAGCGTGCTATCGCTGAGCTAGGGATATACCCTGCCGTAGATCCACTGGCCTCTACCTCCCGCATCCTTGATCCTCGCATTGTAGGTGAAGAACATTATCGTGTTGCCCGGGGAGTACAGAAGGTTCTGCAACGCTATAAAGAGCTTCAGGATATAATCGCCATTTTAGGAATTGAGGAACTAAGTGAGGAGGATAAGCTCACTGTAGCTCGAGCTCGGCGTATCCAGAGGTTCCTCTCCCAACCAATGTTTGTCGCTGAGGCTTTTACCGGCACCAGCGGCCGGTATGTCCCCGTCAATGAGACAGTTCGTGGTCTAGGAGAAATTCTTGATGGCCGGCATGATGTTCTGCCAGAGCAGGCTTTTTATATGGTAGGAACTATAGACGAGGCTGTGGAGAAGGCACAGGGGCTAGGGTGACCTAATATGGTTTTACGGCTGGAGATTGTCACCGCAGAACGCTTAGTTTATTCTGACGAGGTAGATATGATTATTGCCCCCGGGATTATGGGGCAATTAGGGATTCTTCCTCATCATGCCCCACTAATGACCATGCTCGAGCCGGGGGAATTGCGTCTTAAAAAGAATGGTGAGGAAACCTATATGGCGATAAGCGGCGGCTTCCTCGAGGTGCTTCACAATAAAGTAATAATTTTAGCTGACACCGCTGAGCGTGCTGAGGAGATTGATATCGCCCACACTATAGAAGCAAAGCAGCGTGCTCAAGAGCAGCTTCAACTTCGCCCCCCCGGAGCAGATCTTATTGCTGCTGAAGCTGCCTTACGCCGCTCGCTCGCTCAGCTTAAAGTAGCCGAGCGAAGGAGAAGGAGGGAGACGAGAACTTGAGCCAAATGGATTATACTATCTCCAGTTGAACTCGAGCTTCTTTTCTTATAGCTGCTACCCGGAGCAAGGTACGCATGGCTTGAGCCACCTGCCCTTGCCTGCCAATGACTCTCCCCCTATCCTCTGGAGCAACCTCTAGGCGAAGAATAGTACTATCACTACTGGGTACCTCGGTTACTACTACTGCCTCAGGCATAGTCACAATTGATTTAGCAATGTATTCTATTAACTCTTTCACTCTGCCCCCTCAATCTGCCCTGAGGCACCCTTGCTTGCGGCAAACTTCTCCATAACCCCCACCTTAGCAAGCAATCTAGCCACAACTTTACTGGGCTGTGCCCCATGCTGAAGCCACCACAGCCCCTTCCCTTCATCAATGACAATTGTTGCCGGCTCGGTTAGTGGATCATAATGCCCGATAATGCCGATAAAGGCACCATCACGAGGCGCCCTGGCATCTGCCACTACCACCCGGTAGTGTGGCTTGCCTTTAGTTCCTACTCGCTGCAATCTGATCTTTACCATGGCTGTAAAGACTTATTATTGATCTATTGCTGCTGGTTGTCAAGCAAAAACTGGCAGCGGAGGGATTTGAACCCCCGACCTTGGGCTTATGAGTCCCTCGCTCTACCCCTGAGCTACGCTGCCATATTTTAGCTAAGTATAGCACAGATGCCGTCTTGAGGCAAACCATTCACAAACACGGCGGGATAGCCTTGAGGTGAAGAACTTGCTCTGTTTTCTCCTCAACCTTGGCTTTTTCCGAGATGCGCCAGCCCACCACCCAATAGATCTCCTCCGAGGAGCACATTAAAGGGATGCTATCCCGCCAAAATTGGGGGATTTTAGCATCTACCATAAAGTCTTGAAGCTTTTTAGCTCGATTCATCCCATAGGGTTGAAACCTGTCTCCCCTTCTTCTGGTTCTCAGCACTAGATTTTCCCCTACCGCTTCAAAATCAACCCAGGCATCGAAGCCATCAGCGGCGATTTCTGCTGCCTGGCGAGGCATAATTTCAGAGATTACCCGCCAGCCAACTATTACCGTTTCCCCAGGTATGTTTAGAGGATATTCATCGTCCCATAAAGCTGGGAAGGGGCAAAGAGAATTGCCCCTACTTATAAGGCATCTATCGTATTCGGTGGTCAGGGTTAGGCCTTGAGGCAGGGACAATTTCTTACCCGCTTCCCAGGACAAGGCTTCCTTCATAGCCTCGATGTGCTTTGCCTCGATATCCTTCATGTCACCTAAAAGCACCTGTAATACTTCCCTGGACAAATACCGCTTTAGAGCCGGGTGAAGGGTGAAAAATTCCCTTTTATCTAAAGCTATGCCGCCATTCCCCTCTTGGCCTACCTTGCTCCAAACTTCGGCAACCTGTTGCTCGAAGAAGGCGGCCTCATCTGAGGCTATAGCGGCAGTACGGAGCAAGGCATGGTCAATATTGGGATTATAATCTCGCAGTAATGGTAAAAGCTCGTGGCGTACTCGATTCCTGAGATAAGACAGGGAAAGATTAGAGGAATCTCTCTGGGGGGTGAGATTGTGCTCTTGGCAATATGCCTCAGTCTCTTCCCTGCTTAGGCAAAGAAGCGGCCTTATCACTATCAATTCCCCTTGGCGATATTTGTATAAAGCTTGTGGCCTCATACCACTTAGTCCCCTAGTCCCTGCCCCCCGAATAAGATGGAGTAGGATTGTTTCCACTTGATCAGCAGCGGTATGGCCCACTGCTGCTCGTTTTGCCCCCCAAGATTTGGCTACCTGGGAGAAGAATCGATATCTTACCTCTCTTGCCGCCTCTTCCAGCGATAGATGATGCTCCCGGCTATAACTGGCCACATCAAAAGCTTCGATGGTCGATGGCGTGTCTAAAGCATGGACAAACTCCCGAACATAGGCCGCTTCAGCCTCTGCCTCGGCCCCCCGCAACATATGATTGAGATAGGCAGCGTGGAGCTCGATGCCAAGCTTCTCTCTTACTGTGGTGAGGAGATGAAGCAGGCAGACCGAATCGGGACCACCAGAAACTGCTACTATTATAGTTTCCTGCCCTGAGATAAGGCTATGCTCCTTGATAAATTGGAGTACTTTATCCGCTAACGCCATCTTATACCCCTTTATTGGTTAAATGGCAGGTATTATTAAGTAGGGTCAGGACTATATTTCCTCCTCTAAAATCAAGGATACTTATCGCTGCTCGGTCCTGCCTAAGCCTAGTAATTGCGGGGAGATCAACTCCAAGGGCACGACAGATTATAGTCAAGATGGCGTAGTAATGACTAACTACAACTACCACCTCATCAGGATGTGCCTCTTTTATACGCTGGATGGCTCTCCAGGCTCTCTGCTGAACTTCAGCTAATGATTCGCCACCAGGAAAATGGAGGGAGCCCTCGCCTCGCTTAAAGCTCAGCCAAAAGTTGTTATGCTTGGCTATAAGCTCCTCCAAGGTGATCCCTTCTAACTCCCCAGCCTCAATCTCCCTGAGGTCGGGATCAATCTCCACCCCAAGTTGATGTAGTTGAGCAATAGCCTGGGCAGTTTCCATGGCTCGCTTAAGGTTACTGGAGCAAATAGCTGAAATTTCCTCCTTCTCCAGTGCTGTGGCTATCCTCATCGCTTGTTCCTTACCGAGGTCACTCAGAGGAATATCACTAAGGCCACCCTGCATCCTCCCCTGCTCATTCCAAAAACTCTCAGCATGGCGGACTAAGAAGAGTTTCATTCTAAGTCTCTTTCCTTTCCACCAAGATTTTGCTGATCTTCCTACCCTTCATCTCAGTAACTACTAGCCTGAGG
Organism: Dehalococcoidia bacterium UBA2777; assembly: GCA_002352365.1. Lineage (GTDB taxonomy): Bacteria > Chloroflexota > Dehalococcoidia > UBA2247 > UBA2777 > UBA2777. The sequence continues at coordinate 12,957 of DEIJ01000083.1, forward strand.
TTATCATACTGCAGCTTTTCACCTTCCTTAGGGATATGCCCTAGAGTGCTGAGAACAAACCCGGCGATGGTTTCATACTCACCTGGTGGTATCCCCAATTTCAATTCCTCATTCACCTCATCGACTCGCATTCCTCCGTCAATTTGATACGTCCGCTCATCGATGGCTTCAAACTCACGAGTTACTTTGGCAAGTTCATCTCCTATCTCACCGACGATTACCTCGATCAATTGCTCCAGGGTCACCACCCCGGCAGTGCCCCCATACTCATCGACAACTATAGCTAGCTGATAGCCATGAGATTGCATCTCAGCAAATAATTCGCCGACATGCTTGGTCTCGGGAACGAAATAGGCAGGACGAATAAGCTTATTTAAGTGACTTTCTGGTTCAATCTCACCTTGAGCTTGAGCCATGAGTACATCTTTTATGGAGATTACACCTATTATGTTGTCAGTATTCTCTTCATACATTGGAAAACGGGAATAAGGTGATTGAGAAAATATGGTGAAGAACTGGGGCAGATTTACCCCATTCTCCAAGAAGACAACATTGGGACGCGGGGTCATCACTTCGTGAACCTGACGATCGCCAAATTCAAAAACCCGATGTAGCATCTCGGCCTCACTCTCTTCTACTACCCCTTCTTCTTCCCCTATGGAGATAGCAGTCTGTATCTCCCCCTCAGTCACCAGTGTCTTAGGGTTATGGTTTTCCCCTATCAGTCTGAGGAATTGAGAGGCAACCCAGCTTAATGCAGTTATTAGTGGAGAGAATAGCCAGGATATTAGCTCTACTGGCCGAATATACCACATGGCTAACCTCTCGGCATGGTGGACAGCAATAGTTTTGGGGGTAACTTCCCCAAAAATAAGCAGCAATATAGTCACCCCTATAGTGGCAATAAATACCCCAGTATCCCTACCCCAAAAGGAAACAGCCAGGATAGTGCCCAAAGCAGCTACAGCGGTATTTACAAAATTGTTTCCCAACAGGATAGCGGATAAAAACCTCTCCGGGTACTTGATCACCTTGCCTACTCTTTCAGCAGCGGCTACTCCACTAACCTCTAAATGCTTGATCCTAACCTGCTGTAAGGCAATAAAGGCTGTTTCTGAGCTAGAGAAGAAGGCAGATAATCCCAGACCAATAAACATAAGTATCACATACACAATATTAAACTCTTCCATAATAGTTCACCCCCCACCACTTATTACCACAACACCATACCTCGGACTACTTCGGCTAGTCAAAATAATCCCTCCTGAATATCTAACGGCAGCTCTCCAAACGTATCCCGAACAATCGAATATCTCGTGGCTGGGAAAAAGTTGCTACGCTTTTGTGGCCTAGTTTGGAGAGGGGACGTATAAGCAGAAGCCAAGTGCTAGCAGATTGGCGCAGATAAACAAGGAAAGAGATGATTCTTCATTGTCCCGTGCTCTCCTCCGGCGCTGGGGCAATAAACCCCTCCTTCATAAGGAGAGCAACTGTCTCCCTGGCGCTTTTTATCATTGCTTCAGCCCTTTCGGTTAAATCCTCGCGGCTGATCTTTACCCTGGCAACCCCCTGCTCCTGAGCCTTCATCCCTACCGCTACCGCCTCCCGAATATAGACCTCCCACTCTCCCATAGTTGGTGCAATGTTATCCTCATTTATTCCCCGGTCTTCGGCACACTTTGCCAGCTCGTAGGCAGCAGCAATACACATCTCATCGGTGATGGTCTTGGCTTTCACATCTAGGGTGCCCCGGAAGATGCCAGGGAAGCCTATGGAGTTATTCACCTGATTGGGGAAGTCAGACCTTCCGGTAGCCACGATCCTGGCCCCGGCCTCTTTAGCCTCCCAGGGCCAGATTTCGGGAATGGGGTTGGCACAAGCGAAGAGGATTGCGTCCTTGGCCATGCTTTTAACCCACTCCGGCTGGATAACCCCAGGACCTGATTTAGAAAGAGCGAGGCAGACTTCAGTGCCTTGTAGTGCCTCCGCTATCCCCCCCGTCCTTCGCTCCGAATTAGTTATCTGACATAGCCTCCACTTTTCGGCATATTGAGCCTGTTTTTCCTCCATGTCCTTTCTACCAGGATGGAGGATAGCTTTACTATCGACCACGATAGTATTGGCTGGTTTGAACCCATCACTGAATAGAACCCTAAGAATGGCGATGTTTGCCGCTCCAGCCCCGATTACCGCCAAGCTTATCTCATCCTTCTTCTTGCCCACAATCTTAAGGGCGTTGGTAAGTCCTGCCAGGATAACGGCTGCTGTCCCCTGCTGGTCATCATGCCAAACTGGGATATCCATCTCCCGGCGCAGGACATCGAGAATATAGAAACACTTGGGATTGGCAATATCCTCCAGGTTGATGCCTCCAAACGAAGGCTGAAGCCACTTTACCGCCTGAATTATTTCATCGGGGTCTTTGGTATCCAGGCAGATGGGCACTGCATCCACCCCGCCAAGGTACTTAAATAGGAGTGCCTTACCTTCCATCACCGGCAGTCCAGCCTCAGGGCCAATATCGCCCAGGCCCAGGACTCTCGTTCCGTCAGAGACTACGGCAACACTATTCCATTTATTAGTGAGTTCATACACTCTCTCCTTTTCTGCCTTAATAGCTTTGCAAGGCTCAGCCACACCAGGGGTGTACCAGATGGCAAAATCGTTGAAATCACGGATGCAGCACTTGGGCATCGTCTGCATCTTCCCTTGATAAAATGGATGCAGCCTCATGGCATCCTGCTGAGGTTTTTGGGCTCGAGCCAAAAGCTCTTCTTTAGTAATCTTATTATGCATTGCTCTTCTCCTCCAGTTTTGCTATTACTGCGTCTGCTACCTGAGATGTTCCCACGGGAGGGTTAGGATTTGGTCTCAAGTCATAGGTAATACTCTTACCTTCAGCAATAACTTGGGCAATTGCCTCCTCAAGTCTTTCCGCTGCCTCCCTCTCGCCAAGGTAATGAAGCAACATCACTCCGCTGAGCATCATTGCCATCGGATTTACTTTATTTTGCCCCACATATTTAGGGGCACTGCCATGGGTAGGCTCAAAAACCGCTATCCCCTCACCTATGTTAGCCCCAGGAGCAAGCCCAAGCCCACCAACAAGTCCGGCGCAAAGCTCAGAGATAAGGTCTCCATAGAGATTGGGTAGGACAAGAATATCGAATTGCTGTGGGTAGCGCACCAACTGCATACATAGGGTATCGACGATTATATCATTAAATTCAATGTGGGGGTAGTCCCGGGCAACCTCTCGGGCAGTATTTAGGAAAAGTCCGTCTGAGGAGCGCATGATGTTGGCTTTATGTACCACAGTGACCTTCTTCCTCCCCCAATTTTGGGCATATTCAAAGGCGAACTTGGTAATCCTCCTTGACCCAATCTCAGAGATCATCTTTATGCTGAATCCTGAATCCTTCTTCACCTCTTCACCTAAGGTCTCTGAGATCAGGGCGATAAGCTTGGCTGCTTCAGGCGATCTTCTCTCAAACTCAATTCCTACATAAAGATCCTCAGTATTCTCTCGCACAATGACAATGTCTACCCCTTGGTAGGGAGTAGGAACGCCGGGGTAAGTTTTGCACGGCCTAAGGCAGGCATAAAGATCCAAAAGGCGGCGCAAAGCTACGTTGACCGACCTAAAGCCATACCCTACCGGTGTGGTAATGGGACCCTTTAGGGCTACTTTATTCCTATTTATGGAATCAAGGATATAATCGGGGAGTGGAGTACCAAACAAGTCTTGGGCACCATCACCAGCAATAGACAAATCCCAATAAAACTTCACCCCGGTTGCCTCCAAAACCATCTTTGTGGCTTTAGTTACCTCAGGACCTATCCCATCGCCAGGAATAAGAGTGACTTTGTAGGGCATAATCGCTTCTCCTTTCGATATCACCATCAATTAATACTCTAAATGAAAATTGCTCTCTTTTTTCCCTCCACAATAATTAATAGCTTATTAGGTTTTGTATGTTGTGAAAAGGAGAATAGTTACAGTTTAAAGTCACCGTGCTTTTTTATATAAGGGACAAGTCCCCCTTCATCAAGTATTCTCAGCATCACTGGGGGAATTTTGCCTGAGGTGAGCCGAGTCTTATTGGTGAGGTCAAAAACCTCCCCTGCCGCTAAGTCTACTCCTAATTCATCCCCAGCATCAATGCTATCGGTATCACATATGAGCACTGGGAGCCCTAAGTTGATGGCATTGCGGAAAAATATCCGCGCCGCTGACTTTGCCAACACAGCACCTACTCCGGCCATTTTAATAACCAACGGAGCATGCTCCCGGCTCGAACCTAGACCGAAATTCTTGCCCGCCACTACAAAATCACCAGGTTTGACCTTCAGTACAAAGTCGGGGTCACTATCTTCGAAGACATGCTTTGCCAACTCGGGCAGATTGCTCCTTAGTGGGAAAAATCGACCCGGTATGATGTGGTCAGTGGAGATGTTGTCGGCGAATTTAAATGCCTTTCCTTTAAGCACTTGAGAGAAACTCCCTGGGGTCGGTGATCTTGCCCTTAATTGCAGTAGCAGCGGCAGTGGCTGGGCTCCCCAGGTAGATAAAAGCCTCAGGATTGCCCATCCTCCCTTTAAAATTGCGGTTGGCGGTGGAGAAGCAAGATTCACCATCCCCTAAAACCCCTTGATGTACTCCCACACAAGCAGCACACCCCGGGGGGAGAATTACCGCCCCGGCTGAAACCAAAGTCTGGATATAGCCCCGCATTAAGGCTTCCTCAAACACCTTTTTTGATGCAGGAGCAATAATCAACCTAGTGCCGGGATGACATTTCCTTCCGTTGAGAATGGCTGTAGCTACTTCTAAGTCAGCAAGCCTCCCATTGGTGCAGGTACCAATAAACACCTGGTCTATTTTAATGCCCTCGACTTCTTTTATCGAAGCAGTATTATCTACAACATGAGGTTGGGATACCATAGGTTCAAGATGATCTGAGTCGACCTCAACAGTGCGTTCGTAAGTAGCCTCAGCATCAGCATCAACAGGGCGCCAGCACCCTCCTCTACCTGAAGAGGCAAGGAACCCTTGGGTAGTCTCATCGGAGGGAAAAATCCCCACCTTGGCTCCTACCTCTACCGCCATGTTGGCAATGGTAAACCTTTCTGCCATGCTCAGACCCTGGACACACTCACCACAAAATTCTAACGCCTTATAACTTGCCCCATCGGCACCGATAATCCCAACGAGGTAAAGGATCAAATCTTTAGCATATACCCCGATCTTTAGATGCCCCCCAATTTCTACCCTAAAGCTTTCGGGAACCCGTAGCCAGGTTTTCCCCAGAGCCATAGCGACGGCAATATCAGTTGAGCCCATCCCAGTGGCAAAAGCTCCTAGCCCCCCACAGGTTGTGCTATGAGAATCAGCACCCAAAATTACCTCACCAGGATTGGCAAAATACTCTGCCACTAACTGGTGGCAAACCCCTTCCCCAACATCATAAAGCAGGCACCCTGTTCTCTTGGCGAAGTTGCGCAAGGCCACATGGTCATTGGAGAGCTCTTTGGCGGGGGAAGGTGAGGCATGGTCGATAAATAAGATCGTCCTTAGCGGGCAAGACAGCTGAGTGAGGCCAGCTTGGTCAAATTGCCTTATGGTCAGCGGGCCAGTGCCATCCTGGACGAAGATCAAATCAACCGTGGTGGTGACAATATCCCCCGCCCGAGCATCCACCCCTGACTTTTCACTCAATATCTTCTCAGCTAAAGTCTTTCCCATCCTAAGTTACCCCTACAGTGGGCTGTTGTCTTATAAGCCGTGGCTCACGAAGCACCGATTATGGCTAACACATCGCCTTTGGCTACTTTATCGCCAGGCTTGAAGTTTATTGCCTTCACCTTCCCTGAAGCAGGAGCAGGGAGGGCATTTTCCATCTTCATCGCTTCCAGGGTGACCGCTACATCATCAGCCTTGACCTCTTGCCCCACCTCTACCTGATAGCAGACGATTATCCCCGGCATGGGGGCTAAAATAGGTTGATCACCCTCAAGCTTTGCGGCTTGAGGTACTAGCGTCTCCTCTTTTTCTGCCTTAGGGGGTATGGCGGCTGGCTTTGGTGATACCATCGGCTTGGCGGGGGCAGCTACTCGAGACTGTGGCGGGGGGCCGGGAACACCATCTGCCGCCTCCACCTCCACTTTATAATATTCATCTCCTATAAAAACATTGAATGTTCGGCTGGCCGGGCCTTTGGGTGGAGCCTTTACCTCCACCTTCTCCACCAGCTTGCCGGCTTTGGCTAGAGCACTAAGCTCATCCTCTCGCTTTATGTCTTCCACGGTCTTCACTTCCTCTACTGTTGGGGGAGGAGAAGCTTGCCCATATTTAGCCTTGAGGAAAGCCATCCCTGTGGTGGGATAGAGAGCATAAATAAGCACATCACCAACATCCTGAGCAACTCCTGAAGTAGCCTTCTTGGCCTTGTCCATCTCCGGCTCAATTATATCGGCAGCACGGCAGGTGATTGGCTCCTCACCCCGTTTATATCCCTTGAGCACTATCTTCTGTACCTCGGGGTCAATAGGGGCTGGGGGCTTGCCATATAAGCCATAGACATAGTCCCTAACTTGATCGGAGATCATCTTGTACCTGCCGAAGAGGACATTCTGCACTGCTTGAATCCCCACGATTTGACTAGTTGGGGTGACCAAAGGGGGATAGCCTAGCTCTGCCCTAGTTTGGGGAAGCTCCTTATAAACCTCATCAAGCCTATCCAGGGCGTTGGCTTCCCTGAGTTGAGCTACCAAGTTAGTGGTCATCCCACCAGGGACTTGATGCATCAGCACCCCGGTATCAATCTTGGCAAGCTTAGTGGTATCGAGGAAGTCACGATACTTTTGGGCTATGGTCTCAAGGTGCTGCCCTAACCCGAATAGGTGAGCTAAATCAAGCCCGGTATCTCGGATTCCCCCTTGAAGGGCGACTACGATGGGCTCAATAGCAGCATGGGCCGAACCGGAGCCAAAAGGAGCAAGCACAGTGTCGATGATATCTACCCCAGCCTCAATAGCCTTAAGCAAGCTCATATAGACCATGCCACTGGTGTGGTGAGTATGTAAGTCCACTGGTATCCTTAATGCTTGCTTAAGGGCTTCGATCAGTTCATAGGCATCGTCAGGAGCAATGAGTCCAGCCATATCTTTAATACAAAGGCTATCTGCTCCCATTTCTTGGATGATGAGCGCCTTTTTCAGGTAATAATCGAGATTGTAAACTGCCCCCCCCATCTTGCGCTCGGTGAGGGAATAGCATATTGAGCCCTGGATATGTTTGCCACATTCTTTTATTGCCTTAAACGGCACCTCGAAGTTTCGTTCATCGTTAACGGCATCGAACACCCGGAAGATATCGATGCCACATTCCGCGGCGTGATGGACAAAGGCGCGGACTACATCGTCAGGATAATTGCGATATCCCACCAGGTTTTGTCCCCGAAGTAACATCTGGAGTGGGGTATGAGGCATGAGCCCCTTTAGGAGGCGAGGTCTCTCCCAAGGATCCTCATTTAGATATCTAATGGGGACATCGAAGGTAGCCCCTCCCCAAACCTCCATAGACCAAAACCCTGCCTTATCCATATCTTCAGCTAAAGCTTCCATATCCGGGGTTCTCATCCGGGTAGCCAGCAAGGATTGGTGCCCATCACGAAAGGTGAGATCAGTAACCTTGACTGGGTTCTTAGCCACATCTTGAACTTGGCTCACCATGCCCCCCTTCTATTGCCACTCCTACCTGTTCCTCTTGCATATAAATGTTGATCGCGGCTATAATAGCAGCTAGTTTACTTCTCTTCATAGTGATAGTGGTAAGATACTCTTTCATAAAGGGATATTGCCATGTTTTTTAGCTGGAAGAGTGTCAACCTTGTTTTGAAGCATCCCCAGTGCCTTGATCAGCTTGGGGCGTGTGGTTCGAGGATCGATGACATCATCAATATATCCTCGGGAGGCAGCTACATAAGGATTGGCAAATCTTTCCCTATATTCACTGACAAGCCTTTGGCGTGCCTCCTCCGGGTTTGGCGATTTGGCAATTTCACTGCGGAAGACAATATTTACTGCCCCATCAGGGCCCATTACAGCAATCTCGGCAGTAGGCCAGGCGTAGTTGATGTCCCCCCGTAGACTCTTACTGCTCATTACCACAAAGGCGCCACCATAAGCTTTGCGGGTGATAACGCAGACCTTGGGTACAGTAGCCTCGGCATAGGAATAAAGAAACTTGGCACCATGTCTGATAATGCCACCGTACTCCTGATCGGTGCCTGGCATATACCCTGGCACATCGGCAAAGGTGACCAAGGGAATGTTGAAGCAATCGCAAAATCTGACAAATCTAGCCCCTTTATCTGAGGCATTGATATCGATCACCCCAGCAAAATGCAGCGGCTGTTGGGCCACAATGCCTACACTTCGCCCACCCAGTCGGGCAAAACCGACGATAAGGCTGGGGGCGAAATCTTTGTGCACTTCCATAAAATCACCCTTGTCTACTACCCTAGTGATGACTTCCCTCATATTGTAAGCCTTAGAGGGCTCGTCAGGGACAAGGTAAAGCAATTCTTGGTCCATCCTATTGGGATCATCGCCACTCCTTACCATAGGGGGCTCTTCCATATTGCTTTGGGGGAGGAAGGTTAACAAGCGGCGCACCATCTGAAGACACTCTGGGTCATTCTCAGCGACAAAGTGGCTATTGCCACTTTTCCTGGCATGAACCATTGCCCCACCGAGCTGCTCCAGGGCAACCTCTTCTCCAGTTACCGACTTAATCACCTCAGGGCCAGTGATATACATTTGCCCGGTGCCCTTTACCATAAAGATAAAATCGGTGATTGCTGGGGAGTAGACAGCACCTCCGGCGCAGGGACCCATTACCACCGAGATTTGCGGGATCACCCCAGAGTATAGCGTATTGCGAGTGAAGATATCACCATATCCTTGGAGGCTATCTACTCCCTCCTGAATACGCGCCCCCCCCGAATCCAAAAGGCCAATAATAGGGGCACCATTCTTGGCTGCCATATCCATGACCTTACAAGTTTTCTCGGCAACCACCTTTGATAGCGAGCCACCGAAGACAGTGAAGTCTTGAGCAAAGATAAATGCAAGCCTACCATTGACATTACCATAACCGGTGACTATAGCATCCCCCAGGTAGTGTTCCTCAGCAAGACCGAAATCGGTGCAGCAATGAGTAATGAAAGGGTCGAGTTCCTCAAAGCTACCGGGGTCAACGAGTAGTTCGATTCTTTCCCGAGCGGTGAGCTTGCCTTTAGCATGCTGCGCTTCAATTCTCTTGACCCCGCCACCTAGTTTTACCTGCTGTCTAAGCCTCACTAAATTCTCTAGTTTGTCTTCAATGGCCATCTTCCCCTCCTCATATGGCTTAAATAACCACTTCATTCTATTTTATATCATAATTCCTCTAAAAAGCAAAGGGACTTTGTGCTGTAGTGGGGGGGGCGCGCCCTTGACAATGTCATAGCAATTGTTGTATAAGCTATCTAGCATCCCCTGAAAAACGGAGTTTTTCAGGGGCGGTCATCTAGGTAGCACAAAGAGGGCTGCTAAGATGAGGAGGTATATAAATGAGAACAGGGCAGATCATCCGAAGTTGGGCCTTGGTTTTTTTACTAGGGCTAGGTGGTGGGTCATCGCTCCTCTTAGGAGGTACCTCGGAGGCCGAGGCGGCTCCTCAGGTCGAGCTGTTAATGTCTAAGGCGCAGTACCGTATAGGCGAGGAGGTAAAATTTTGGCTAACGAATAATGCGCCTAGCGAGGTCGAATTGCCCAGCGCCCGTCCTTGGATGATAGAGAGACCTAACGGCAGCTTTGTTTTTGCCCCGCGTGACCGAGGTAAGGTGAGAATTCCCTTAGCGCCGGGAGAAACATCGCTGAAGTGGACTTGGAAAGCGAATGTCCCACCAGGAAAATATGTGGTGGTTGTTTCCACTAGTTTAGGGGAACTTCAGACTGAGTTCCAAATAGTAATGTAACAGCCAAAATACTGGATGCTGCAGGAGGTTTAGATGAAGAAAGCTCAGATCATTAGCGCGGTAATCTTAGCCTTAGTGATGGGGTGGGGTAGCGGCTGGCTCAACTTGGCACAGCCCTGTAAGGCTCAACCTCAGCTAACCAATGCATTCGTTTTAACACGCGCGATAAGTTGGTGGGGAAGAGCAGACGCAGATTTTGTGGATACCGTGGATTTTTACGCCGATGTGCTCTCGGGCACCACAGAACTCACTGTGAGCATATATGATGGCGACGAAGACCTCAGGATGGTAATCGAGGATACCACAGGCACCTTGCTTTACGATAATCTGCCTGGCTCAGCAGCCCAAGGAGATGGAGAAAGATTCAAAACTAATGGTTGGGATAATATAACCCTCACAGTGAAAGAGGTGAGCACTTACCACATAACCCTTAGTTCTTTGTCTGGGAGTCCCAAATCCGATGAATACAGGAATGGGAATATATTCTGGATTGATGTGGCTACACAGATCCTGTATTCAAGGATGCTTCAGTTTATAGATTGGCAGGATGCCAAGATATGGGTCATGGTGCCGCGAGGTGTAAGTGAATTCATCCTATATACCTATGAAATGGAGGATCGTGGCTCGATATATATAACCAGCCCTGATGGGCTTAGATATGGCCCGTTTCAGGCAAGCGGGCAGAGGGAATGGAGCGATATTGCCATGCCTACAGGTGGTAGAGGGGGATTCTGGAATATAGAATTTAGGGATATAGATGGTGCTGGGATGTACCTTGCCGCCGCAGAGGCACTGGAAACACCACTCGAACTTTATGTTAACAGCATGATGGTGAGGCCAGGCAGACCACCCGGCCCATCTCTCTAACCTTTAGCGGCAGCGGTTTGCTCTACGATGCCAATGAATTCTTCTGCTTTCAGGCTGGCCCCACCCACTAAAGCGCCATCAATCTCTGGCTGGCCGATGAAGTCAGCAACGTTAGCACTGGTAACACTACCACCATACTGAATGCATATTGCTTGGGCGATTTCCTCACTATATAACTGGGCAATAATCCGACGGATAAACCCGATCGTAGTGTTTGCCCCTTCACCGCTAGCTGCTTTGCCAGTGCCGATCGCCCACACTGGCTCATAGGCAATGACTAGCCCCAAGGGAGAGACAACTTCAGCCAAGGCTGCCTTTATTTGCCGAGTCACTACTTCTGCTGTTTTGCCTTGTTCATTCTCTTCCAGCTTTTCCCCGATACATAATATAGGCTTAAGCCCGGCTCTCAGTGCTGCCTTTACTTTCTTATTAATCATCTCATCTGTTTCCCCAAAGTATTGCCGCCTCTCAGAATGGCCAAGGATAATATATTCGCATAGATCCTTAACCATCAGCGGGGAAATCTCACCGGTATAGGCACCCTTCTCCTCGAAGTGCATATTTTGTGCCCCGAGCTTGATGGAGGAATCAGCTATAAGCTCTCTGACAGCGGCAAGGGAGATAAAGGGGGGGCAGAGAACTTTCTCTACCTTCTCTATTTTATCCAGTCCATCCCGCATTTCTTCGACCAGCCCAACGGCTTGTTCAATGTTAGTATTCATCTTCCAGTTGGCAGCAATTATTGGCAGGCGCATTTATCTTAACTCCTATCCTCAATTTCAGCTAAATTGTGCCTTTTCTCCAAGGTTAAAACAATAGCTTCGGCTTCACCTTCTCCAATATCAAGAAGGAGCATTTGGACAGCTTGTTTATTGCTAACAGTTGCGACCTCGATCCAAGAAGGTATTTCATAGCTAAAGTCATGCATTACGGCTTCAGGGATATAAATTTTGTCTTTGCCATAGAGCCTATTTAAGATGTCTAATCTTCCTATACTTTCGAAGGCAATCAGACAACTGCTATTACATGTAATGACCTCAGGCATTCCCCAACTCTCTCTCTAATTCCTCAGCGGGATAATCGAAAATAGGTATTTCATGCTTTCCCAAAATCTCCATAAAGGCTCTTTTGGAGTAACCGGCAAGGGCAGAAGCTTGTCCTAGACTAATTTTGCCTTCCTCAAAGAGTTTCATTGCCAGATAAAGCTTCACCTCCTCTTCTTCTATATCAAGGGGTAGATTTAAAGTAACCTGTTTCACTGCTTTACCTCCTCAGCATACCTTTTGAATAAAGGCCAAAATCTATTATTAAACCCTAGTATCCTAGGCAGCAAACTTGCTCAATTTTAGCCGATTAGCCATCGCCAGGAGCATGACATCAAGGGCAGGAAATCTGCCTAACCCCCAGCATAAGCTTGTTCAGAAAATTCCTCTACATCATCAGGGCAGCACCACATCCTTCTGGTAAGGCTCCCACTCCTCTTCCCTTATGGTTTTGATAGCTTCCTTTACTGCTTTGCCCTCTAGAGCAGTGATGGTAAATAGCACCTTATGCTCAAAGCACCAATTGATCACTCTTGCCTGATAAGCAACTCTATCAGAACGATAGTATGCTGTCCTTTTACCCTGGGGTATCATGCGATGGCAAGCCTCCAGAAACTCCACCGCACTACTTCCCGCAGGAATGTTTCCCTCGCGGAATTCATCCCCCATATTATACTGATGCCAAGGTGGTGTGTGCCTGTGGAAACGCATTTACCACTGGTTCCACTAGGCAATTACTTAAGGTAGAAGTGTGTAGTAAGTGCCATCCTTTCTTTACCGGTGAACGGCGGATTGCTGATTCTGCTGGGCAAGCCAAGCGGTTCAGCCTGACAGAGAAGGTGAAGAGCTCGACACTTCTGCTTAGGCAAGTTGCTGAAAGAAGCAAGTTCTATTACCGGTGTGGCATACTGGGCCAGCGGGTTTTGCTTTAATTAACAAGGTATCCTCATCGCAATCCTTCCACATCGAGCGCACATATAAATAACTACCTGAGGTAGCCCCCTTGTGCCATAGCTCCTGCCGACTGCGACTATAGAACCAAACTTGCCCGCTCTCCGAGGTTTTACCCAGTGACTCCTCATTCATATACCCCAGCATCAGTACCTCACCATTATCATCATCTTGGACTATGGCTGGGATTAGTCCCTTCTCATCAAAATTTAACATCTATCTAAAATAGCCCTCCAGTTCGCCACAAATATCCTCCGATTTCCTAAAACAAAACAGCCAATCGTGCAATATTCTGCCATAAGATGTGTCAGCAGCACCTAAAGGAGGGGCAAGGAATCTGGGCACAATCCTTGAGTTAACCCAAAAGTAATCTCCTCCCGGCAGCCCGGAATAGAGAGCTAGATTGAAACTATAGAAATTTTGGTCGCCTAGATATTTTAAAACGTTATTAATCCCGTGAGCAAAATCATTGAAATCCTGCTCAGAGAGCATCAAAATAGATTCTTTCCCCTGAAATATTGTCATTACCTCCAACACCCAACTTCTCGAGGTGAAATTTACCAGCCACTGTGTGTTGCCGATAGTCCCCAGGTACCTCTCGTTAAGTTTTTTCTCTTCGGCGATCAAATCAGACCAGAAGTTGGTGGAGTTTCCCTCATAGTATCTTTGTGAGGCATCTAGCATCTGCTGCTGATAAGTGGAGGGGAATTCCCCAGCGATGATTTGCAAATGAGGGTGTAGCTGACCAGCACCAGATAGAGGCATGTAGTTCCAGTTGATAGAGCAATATCTCATCTTGGAGTCATATGCAAAAACTTTGCTTAAGTATATCTGTGAGGCGAGTAAGGAGTTGGTTAGCATTTCCTCGGTGAAGTCGGCTATACCAATAAAGTGTTGGTTGGAAATGGTTGTTATGGCGCTATATTCAGCATAAGGCATGATATTGTGAATAACCCATGCCTCGCCGAGATGAATTCTCCCTTCGGGAACAAGCCCCCGAGGAAATTTTGGGGTCACCTTATCAACACTCTGGGGACAAAAAGGGCATCCCCTCTCTAAGGATTTGCTGATTAGTTCTGACAGATCCGGCTTTTCAGGCATGGCCCAGCGGTATTCGCAGATCACGCACTTCTCGCCAGTTAATGGATCGGTTCTTATCTCAAAGGGAAGGGAACTCTCCTCAAAATCTCCCCTCGGATCAAGGAATCTTGATTCTTTCACCATTCTTTTAAATTCAATGGGCATCTCGAACCTCCGCTTGTTGATAAAGTTGCCTATCTTTCCTCCATCTTATTTTATCACCTTCAGAGCCTCCCTTAGGTCAATGTCCCCGGTATAAAGGGCCCGACCTACAACTACCCCCTCCACGCCAAGCTGGTTTAGCTGCTTGAGATGAGCAATCGACGAGATACCACCAGCGGCGATCATAGGCAGATCAATGTGATCGACCAGCTCGGCTATCGACTCAAAGTTAGGTCCGGCGAGGGTACCATCACGGGCAATATCGGTGTAGATAAACCGCTTCACCCCTAGAGTTTTCATTTGGTAGCCAAGCTCGATTGGGGTGAGGTTGGTTGTTCCGCGCCAAGCTCGAGTTCGCACTTGTCCCTCTCTGGCGTCAATGCTGATGACAATAGCTTCTCCAAACCTGGAGCACGCTTCCTTCACCAGCTTGTCGTCTTCTGCCGCGGCAGTGCCCAGAATGACTCGCTGAATACCTAGCCCCAGTAGTTTCTCCACCACCCTTAGCTCTCGGATGCCACCTCCCAGCTCGAGAGGTATACGAATAGCCTCCACCATCCTGCTGATAACCTCGATATGGCATAACTCGCCTTGGCTTGCTCCATCAAGATCAACAAGGTGTAATCTAGAAGCGCCTTGAGATTGCCACTTTAAAGCTACACCTACCGGGTCATTTGAGAAGGTGGTTTCTTGGTCATAATCTCCTTGATACAGGCGGACACACCTGCCCCCTCTAAGGTCAATGGCGGGGATTATTTCCATATCTTTATTCCGAAAATAGATTCCCCATGTGTCATTGCGACCCTG
>DEIJ01000083.1:27969-31673 GCA_002352365.1 Dehalococcoidia bacterium UBA2777
CTATTTTCATGATTCGCTGGTGGGCACCCGCCCATGGCGGTTTGCCTTTGGGCCCGATAGCCTTACAAAGGTTGCTGAAAAAAGTCCTTCAGACATTTTTCAGCGGTCTTTTTATAAGTTGATATTTGAATATTTCCTCCATGGCCTAACTTCGGTTTTACCCTCCAAGATATCCAGAGCCCTGGTTATGTACTTCCTTGTCTGGCCGGGCATTATTATATCATCGATATATCCTCGCTCTGCCCCTCGGTAAGGATTCTCGTAAATTTCCTCAAATTCCTTTATCCTTTTTCTCCTCGTCTCCTCTGGGTTCTCGGCGCTCTGAATCTCCTTAGCGAAGATAACGCTGGTGGCAGTGGGAGCACCTACAATAGTGACCCTGGCAATAGGCCAGGCAAATACGAAATCAGCGCCAGTGTCTTTAGAACACATACCAAGGTAGGCGCCAGCATAGGATTTGCGCACTATCACAGTGACTTTGGGCACTGTAGCATCAATGTAAGCATAGAGCATCTTAGCCCCATGCCGTAAAATTCCCTTCCACTCCTCACTAGAGCCTATCCAGTATCCTGGGGTATCATGAAGGTTGACCAGGGGAATGTTGAACAGGTCACAAAACCTTACAAACCTCGCCACTTTATCAGCAGTATCACAATCTATACCACCTGCCCCCCACATGGGCTGGCTTGCCACTATGCCGGTGGGTCGTCCGCCAAACCTGGCAAAGCCTATTATTACACTCTTAGCATAGCCTTTCATCAACTCAAAGAAATAGCCATTATCCACGATCCTTAGTATTACCTGGTGCATATCATAAGCCTTATAAGGCTCTTCAGGAACCAGGGTACTTAGTTCTTCATCTTCTCTCTCTGGATCATCTTCTGTTTCCACTCGGGGCGGCTTCCCTGTGTTGTTGGAGGGTAAAAAACTCAGTAGCTCTTTGGTTTTATCCAGACAATCCTTATCATCCTCGACTACAAGGTGAGTCTGCCCCGATCTCTCAGCATGGGCAGAGACTCCACAAAGGGTTTCCAGGTCTATCTCCTCACCTGTTTGTGTTTTTACAAAGGCGGGACCAGCTATGCCCATGAATCCCGTTTTACGGCATTGGATAACGAAGTCTTGCATTATTGGATGATAGGCTTGCCCTCCCAGGCAAGGGCCCATAAGTAAAGCTATTTGGGGAATTATTCCTGAAGCCAGAATCTGGGATCTGAAAAGCCAAGCGTAGCACTCTAGTGTGTCCATCCCCTCCTGGAGTCGAGCCCCCCCTGAGTCATTCATCCCTACAAAGGGCAATCCCTTCTCTTTGGCGAAATCGATAGCCTGAGAGAACTTTTTACCGTGATATTCCCCAAAGGTTCCTGCCATAGAGGTATAGTCCTCGGCACCAACCACCACCAGCCTGCCATTCACTTTGCCAAAGCCGGTTATAACCCCTTCTGCAGGCACTTCCCTTTTATCCATTCCGAAGGCGGTGGTTCTATGCTCTACAAATAGCCCTATTTCGGTGAATGTGCCGGGGTCGAAAAAGTAATCTACCCTTTCCCGTGCTGTCCATTTACCACTCCTGTGCTGCGCTTCAACAGCTTTAGGACCCCCCATCTGTTTTATCTTCTCCCTTTTTTGCTTATACTCCTCATAAATATCCATATATCTGCACCTCCGTGGCAGTTTAAGGACTGTACATGGCCTCCTCATAACGGGCAAGGGTAAAAACCAGGTCGGCTAAACGGTTGAGATATTTCAGCACCTCTTCATTGGGCATAAGACCTGCCTCCTTGAGGCTCACCACTCTCCTCTCCGCCCTTCTTATTATGGTACGGGCTAAGTCCAGAGCTGCTGAGCTAACGCAAGCCCCAGGGATAATAAAGGCTTGGGGCATCTCTAGTTCTTCTTCCAATGCCTCGATTATTTCTTCCAGCCGCTCTACCATCTTCTCACTTACTACCTCATGCTTTTGGGCAAAATCTGGGTATCGCTGGATAGGGGTGGCAAGCTCAGCCCCTAAGCTAAATAAATCCTTTTGCACCCCAAATAATATATCTTGAACCCTTTTCTTCTGGGATAGAGTTCGAGCTAGCCCCAAGGCAGAGACCGCCTCATCTATAGTGCCATAGGCCTCACAATGGGGATCAGATTTAGGCCGTCTTTGGCCATAAAGCAAGCTGGTCTCTCCCCGATCACCTCTTTTGTTAAACGTTTTCATTTCCTACCTCGTTTAGAAGGGGGGAAACCATATCCCAAGATGCTTGTTGCTACCTCTAGAAACTCCTGTTGACCCTCGGAGGTAATCTTAGCCTCTTCAAGTTCATAAGCAGCCTCAACACAATACTCATCGATCATCCGTTCAGTATAGCCTGGGGCATCTAGCTCTTCCAAAATTCTTACCACCGAGATAACATCTTCCTCGTTCACCATTTTCTTTCGGTAGATGCTCAAAAGCTTTTTTCTCTCTCTGCCGGCCGTCTTTTCCAGGGCATACACTATAGGTAGGGTTTTCTTTCGCTCCAGTATGTCGCTGTGGGAGGATTTCCCGGTGATCTTCTCCTCACCCCAGATACCCCATAGGTCATCCTGCATCTGATAGGCTAATCCCAGCTTCTTACCAAAGGAGCAAAGGTGTGAAATTGTATTTTCATTATCTGTAGCTAAAACAGCCCCCAGATGAACGGAGCAAGAGAAAAGCTGAGCTGTTTTCCTATCAATCATCTCTAAATACTCCTTGATGCCAATATCGATACGGCTCTCGAAGCTAAGGTCTAGATATTGCCCCTCACAAAGCCGCAGGCAGGTTTGGTTTAAAAGGCATGATGCCAACACTACTTTCTCCCCGGGTATGCCTTGCTGTGTAAGCCTAAGCAAGGCAAGCTGGGCGAGAACAAATAGAGCATCACCGGTGTTTACCCCTTGAGACAGTCCCCATATCTTCCATACTGTGGGCCGGTGGCGGCGCTCCTCACTCTTATCTTCGATATCATCATGTACTAGAGAGAAATTGTGGACAAGCTCCACTGCTGCTGCTGCGGGGAGCGCCATGTGCCACTCACCCCCCAGCACCTGGCAAGCAAGAAGGCAGAGAGTAGGGCGTAGCAGTTTACCGCCCAAATACTCCTGAGGATGGCCTTGCTCATCTGCCCAGCCCAGGTGATAGCGCAGCATGGTATAGGGAGGCAGGGCACTTTGGCCTACAATCTCTTTCAGCTCTGCTTCAAGTTCGCTCCGGTAACGGTAAAAAGGGGCGAGTAACATTTATCTTTGACTCCCCATGAAAAGGCGAAACAACTTCTTCACCGCGGCCCGAAATTAGGGGAGTAAATCTGGTTCGTTTGAAAAACAGAGTTTTTCAAGGATATCTAGTAGGATTGACCTTTACCCTCCTGTCCAGTTCAGGGAAAGAGACCAGAATCTCTTGGGCTATCCCTTCAGCGTCAAGCTTATATTGGGAGCGAAGAAGCCACTGAGGGCCATGCTCCACAAATACATCAGGAATGCCGAGACATTTCACTTGGATATTCCCATTATATGAGCTTTGTAGAAGTTGAACTACTGCGCTACCAAATCCGCCGTAAAGAGCATTCTCTTCTACAGTGACCAATCGCTCGACCCTCCTGGCCACATTCAAGATAAGTTCTGAATCTAAGGGCTTAGCGAAGCGGGCATTAATTAGCGTACATTTTGCCCCATTTTCCTCAAGCTTTCTC
>DEIJ01000129.1 GCA_002352365.1 Dehalococcoidia bacterium UBA2777
AAATCTGATTCCATACTCCTCTGGTCCTACAGGATATAATTTGTTCTGGATAAGAGCGAAGCCCAGAATCCCCTCGCTAAGAAGTGGCAACAGAACATCGTAATCCTCGACCTTCTCTAAGCCAATGCCGTTGGCTTCCAAGTCTCTCTGCTGGATTTCAAAGGCTTCTGTTGCTTCTTTATCCCAAGAATTTCGGCTAACTGCGGCAACCAGAATCACTTTCTTAAGTGCCGGCTCGCCCTCGTCCTCAATTGCTTTTTTGAGTAGAAATGCATCCCTACCTAGCTTCTCAATCTTTTTGGCTGTCATTCGCTCCTGCCCTGTGCACTCATAAAGGGTGGACGTTGAATAATCAGATGCCAATATGTCGTGGTGATACCCCCCAGTTTCAAGCCTTTCTTTAACCGTTACGTGCTGGCTCATCAGATAAGCAGCTTCTACCTTCTCTAAGAAGCGCCCCTCAAGTGATATGAATCCATCTAATACAATCTTTCTTTCCTCTTCCATTTTGACCCCCCTACATTTTGAATTCTTCCTGTATTAGCTTACCCCTAAGAACTTGCCCTGGTAATTCCTTTCTCATCCTAGGGGAGTAGCAGGATTACCCCTGCTCCATTTCCTCCCTGACAACAGCCAAGACCTTATCCACCACTGTCTGAGCCCTATCCCATACCTTACCCGTATCCGTGATAATCTCAATACTATCCCCATCCCTCACCACAGCAGCGTCAACTCCATCCCCAACTGCTACATTTGCCTCGGCAGCTATCCGTATAAAAACCGTTATTGCCTTCCAAGCTAAGTCCACAGACATGTCCGTCCACTCAATCAATCGACCCATAGCACCATACTCATCAGCAATACCCCAACACTCATAACTAATTTCACCGGGAGCATAACCAATCAATACTTGGTAAAGGTGAGCTACCCCGTCAACTAAACCTGCAACGGGAAAACCTGGTCTCCCTTCCTTAAGAGCCTCGTACTTCTCCGCTACCTCACTTACCACATCAGCCAAGTCCCAACACGAAGCTACACTTACATCCTTAGCCATTAACCCCCTCTCCACCGCCTCGTGCAAAGGGTTAATACCCAGCCAGCCTATTACCAATCCCTTAATCTCACCTAACTTACAACCAGGAGACGAAACCTCATACCCATGCACTATCTTCCTACGGTCAGCAACCAAAGCCACCCCATCCTTACACCTTGCACCAATAATTATCGTCATAGCTACACTTACCTCCGTCGTATCTGAAGTATCCGGGCCTTGTATTCAAGAAGCCTGGCTCTGCGCTCAATACATTGAGGGCATACCTTTCTTTTGCCTAAAAAGCCGTAGGGGAGGAGTCTCGCTGTTGGCTGCCGACAAAGGGGACAGGTTACAGCTGCCCTCTCCCAGTCCTCATTAGTGGAGGCACGAGGTTCATAGTAAAGCACTATCCACTGCCACTTGAATACTCACACTACTGGTCATCTCACCAAGGCCATTCTTCCATTGAATTATCTCACTCTTGAACCCACAGAAATAACCCTGTTGGGAAAGCCAGGGAATGTCTATGGAAAGGCATTCCTCAACCATGTTCCTATCCGACCAAGACCACCTGCCCATCTGCCAATCCTTTAGACAAAAACTTGCTCTCAAAATTTCCTAAATCATTAGACTTTTGGTATACTTTAGCTCCACTTTTACTGAGTGTTCTGTAGGCAGAAGTGGAACTGCTTTGATGTAGTTTTACCAAACAAACCCATACAAACCCATTTAACTCTGCCCGGATACTTCGAGGTCAATAGCCACTGGCGCCGGGGGCTTCTCCTCTTGTCTTGCCACCTCTTGTCTTGCCATCTGCAATCTTATCAACTCGTGGAGGGCCTTGTAGATTTGCCCCTCTATAGCAGCCTCATATCTGTTGAAGTTGAGCCAGGTATGGCTATTCCCCAACTTTCTGGTGACTAATGTGTTCCAGGCTTCGGCCTCGCTTTTCCTATGTCCGCTAAAGAGATCGGAACCGCAATCCTCAAATTCCGCTTGGATATAGTTCGTTTCTACCCTTATCGCTCTTTTCAGCCTCCACACGCTGGACACGATGCGATCCGTCAAGATTCTTTCAAGCTCCCCCTGTGGCTGAAGCTCGGCTACCAGCCTTTCCTCAAGCTCACTCAAGGTCTCCTCGCTCTCTTCCACCAGCAATACCTCTTGTGAGAGAAGCCCATGTTTCAGGGCATTGAGCCGAGTCAGAGCCTTGCCCTCGTTTGTCTTAACGCCACCCTTCTTGGCATTCTGCCTATTTGCTACAAGCTGTTTCCCCGATACAGTCATCTTGACTTCCTCATATCCTCAATTAGCGCCACATTTTGGTCAGCATGGTTCGTAAGGGATGACAAATGCGTTTTCTGCCAGTCCCCAGGATTTTTTGAATTTTTTTCTCTCATTCCACCTCGCCTCCCTCATAGCTGGACTTTACAGATGCTCCACAGTGCGATGCCTGTAGATTTTGAGCTTGTGTAGAGAGCAAGCGCAGTAGCCATATCGAAGGAGTTATAGCTGAATTGCTCCAAATGTCTCTAAACATAGCCCTTAGCAGACCCTTGTCCAAGCTCACCTTCGGACAGGCATACATCTCACCATCTCCACTAATAAATCTGCAATGTCACCAGGTATAACGCATCCCCTGTTCAGGGCGGTGAGGGCATAATCCCTTGCCTGATAGACTTCGCCTCTATCCAGACATCGCCTGATGTTTGCCCTTGCAGTTCGCATTTCAAGCGCCTTTCTATTTTGTTGCCTTGACCTTTCCTCCCGGTGCAGCAGCTCCAGGACAGTTGACTTGGGTATACCTGTCCGCTTGGCAATCTCCCTAATGCTGAGACTCTCTTGTTTCAGGTTAGTCACAAGGCTGATGTCCATCACCATTCGTAGCGCCCCACTTTGATTAAATCTGGTCTACCTTCAGGATGCTCCTTTAGCTCCCTTTGCCTAGCGACATATCTTTGAAGTCC
>DEIJ01000166.1:0-3862 GCA_002352365.1 Dehalococcoidia bacterium UBA2777
GGTCTGACTCTCTGGTACTCTGTGTCTGAGGGTTGATCAGACCTTCAGCGGAGATCTTCCCTGCCTCGCGCTTGCAGTGCGAGGCAGGGGGTTGTTGCTCAAAGATACCCCTTATTTACTTGTTAATGTGNNNTCCTTCTTGTTCAATGCCACCATCTCCTTCATGGTGACATTTTCGCTTAACAGTTAGATGGTGACAAAATCGTATAACATCGACACATTTAATTCATAGCCTTGACACCCTGACTAAGCGCTGTTACCATAAAGCAAGGTTGTTTGAAATCTAGCTAGCTTGTATCAGCACATTTACAGTGAGTAGAGATTCAGCAAGGTGTCCTAAAAGGGCTTAAAGGGGGAAGCTCGGTGAGAATCCGGCACTGTCCCGCAACTGTGATTTAGCCCAGATGCTAAGTCTGTTAGGCTAATAAGTCAGATCGCCCGCTTTTGCTGTGAGCTGAAGGCCTCCGGGGAGAGGATGTAAGCCGAAATATTTAGGTATTTCTGGTGAGCCCTTGTTTTCTCATGGAGGCAAGGGTTTTTTATTTTTAGGAGAGGGAAATGGCAGAAGGGGGGGGTAATCTTAGCCCACGGTAGTCGCAATGGGTGTGAAGCCGGTGAAATCTTGAGAAAGATCTCTCACGGGGTAAAGACAAACCTCCCTCCAGATGTGGAAGTTGTGTGGGCAACGCTACAATTCAACTATCCCAACTTAGAAGAGGCAGTTGGCTCATCAGCAGACCAATGCGGAGGTAGAGTTCGTTTTGGCAAACACGCTGGGTGTAGATGAACATTTAATTGACCTTGTTGTTAGCACATACATGAGACAACACCAGAACTTTCCCCGCGCCGCTTTTCAGTGAGGCATTATGCTCCCCAGGACATCAAGACACGCAGTATGGCGATAATAGAGGATTTGTTGCCGCTATTGGACTGCTCTGAGGAGGAATACCAGATAATAAAGCGCATTGTCCATGCCACCGGCGACCCCAGATTGCTAAGCTCATTCGACTTCAGCCGGAACACGCTAACTTCATGAGAACAACTTTTCCTGAAATAAAACTAGAGCTTGCCCCCTCGGAGGTACTGGGCATCGTGGGTCCCAACGGGAGCGGTAAGAGCACCCTGATCAGATGCATCGATAACATCCTCAAGCCTCAGCAGGAGAGCATACTTCTGAATGGGCAGGAGGTAAGAAGGCTAAGCCGGATAGAGATCGCCCGGCACATGGGATATGTGCCACAGAGAGCGGCGCATATCTTCCCCACCACGGTCTTCGACACGGTTCTTATGGGAAGGCGACCCCATGCGAGCTGGCGTAGCAGCGAGCAGGATGTGGATAGAGTGGTGGAGATATTGGGACTGCTGGAGATTGAGGATTTTGCCTTGAGGGACTTCGGTGAGCTCAGCGGGGGTGAGCAGCAGAAGGTGCTCCTCGCCCGTGCCCTGGCTCAGGAAGCGGATGTTCTTTTGCTGGATGAACCGACCTCCAACCTGGATATAAGGCATCAGCTTGAGGTGATGGATATACTTAGGAATCTGGTAAGGGAAAGAGAACTCTCGGCAATAATGGCCATTCATGACCTGAATCTGGCTTCAAGATTCTCGGATAAATTAGTGATGCTAAAGGATGGTAAGGTATATGCCGCCGGGGAAAGCAACGACATTCTCAATATAGAAAACATCAGAGAGATCTATGGGATTGAGGTCGCCGTATATAAAGATTCAGGAAGACCGCATATTGTACCCTTAGCTCCAACAAGAAGGGGAAAGATATAGAGGGCTCGCCCATGAGAATCGTTTCCCTCGCCCCATCCAATACCGAAACCCTCTTCTTCCTGGGCTTAGGTGAGGAGATTGTGGGAGTGACCGAGCAGTGTGATTACCCAGAGGGGGCAAGAGACAGGGAAAGGATTGGTTCCTTTGCTCACCCCGATGTAGGGATGATCGCCTCGCTCCAGCCTGATCTGGTCGTGACTTCCGGCAAGATTCACGAGCGATTCCTGGATGAATTCAAGAGACAAAATATCCCGGTATTCGTTTTCGCTTCCAGAAGCGTCGAAGGGATACTTGAGAGCGTGGAGGAGCTGGGCCGGGTCTGCGGTCAAGGGAAACGGGCCCAATCCCTGGTTGGCTCCCTGAGAGAAAGGATTGATATGGCAAGGGCAAGAATTCCAGAGGGTGCCACCCCTCCCCGGGTCTTCCGGCTGATGAGCCGCGACCCCTTGTTTACTCCCGGTCGGGGCTCTTGCCAGTATGATGCCATCTGCCTCAGCGGGGGGAAGCCCTTGCCTCTGGATACCGAAGACGCCTATGTAAAGATTCCCCTAGAAGCGGTGATCGATTTCGATCCGGAGATAATCATAACCTGCGGTCGGAAACGGGGCGAGGAACCGAAACCAAGGTGCAAAGGCTGTACCCGCCTCGATCCGGCGTGCCAGCGAGTCATCGAGGACATGTATAGCTGGAATAGGTGGCAAGGCATTAGCACTATCAAGGATGCCCGTGTCCACGCCCTTCCCTGTCGGACTATCTGCCGTCCCGGGCCCAAAGTGGCGGACCTGGTGGAAAAGCTGGCGATGATCCTGCATCCTGGCTATCAAACTACAAACACCATGGAGGCTAAAATCAAATGAAGTTCCTACCTCACCACTACTACAAAGTGATTATGAAGGCCGGGGGGGTCGAGCGAGAAGGACGATGTTTCAACCCGTATGTTCGGGAATTGAGCCCTGAGGAATCATCGCAGTATAAGTCACTGCTGGAAAAGGATACCAGAGAGCCTACCCACGAGATTGCCTTTCATGATACCGAACACCTCAGGACTTACATCGGCTGGATAAAGGAGGATTCGGAGGAGAGGCTTGTCTTTGCGCTGGGGGAGGGGAAAGAGTATGAATTCCGCCCCTTGGCCAGGCCTTCAGATATCAACAGTTAGGCGAAATCGCCGTTATTACAAATCGGGAAGGAGGAGAAAATCATGCAGGATTTGAATTACGAAGTTATATTTCCAGCCTTGGATCATCAACTAGAACAAGATGAAGAATGGATAATAGTTGACTTTGGGAATAGACAGAGAAAAGTGAGACTTCACGATTACGGTGCGATTTATAGAATTCCCAGACTATATGAAGAAATCTTCTATGAACGTTTGCAATGCAATTCACCGGAGGTAATATGTGATATGTTAAGTGGTGCATTGGAGAAATCAGGGTGCAGTGCAAGGGATCTCAGGGTACTCGATTTTGGTGCTGGTAATGGTATGGTTGGAGAACAACTCAGAGAAAGAGGGTGTGACTTGATAGTCGGCGTTGATATTCTAACTGAAGCCAAAGATGCAGTGGATAGAGATCGCCCCGGAATCTATGATGACTATTACGCGATGGATTTGAGTCAATTTGATGGTGAAGAAGCAGAGAAATTAAAGCAGTATGATTTTAATGCTCTCATAACTGTGGCTGCTTTAGGCTTTAATGACATACCTCCTGGCGCATTCCTAAATGCATTTAATCTCATAGGAGGTGAAGGTTGGATTGCTTTTAATATCAAAGATAGATTCCTCGCAAACAAAGATGATACGGGTTATAAAGATACTATAGAAGGTATTAGCAAAGATAATTTTTCTGTCCACCAAAGAAGGCGTTATCGTCACAGATTTTCACTAGGGGGTAAAGAACTTTACTATATAGCAATTGTCGGTAAAAAAATCAGGGATGTGAATCTGAGCGAAATTCCTTAACAGATAAAGGCAAAACGTTAACTGCAGAACGTAAATTCAGACCTGAAGGCATTCCACAATCGTGATTTATCCAGAGCAAACCCTCATGGGCGGGTGCCCACCAACGAATCATGAAAATAGGTTGTC
>DEIJ01000166.1:3932-7465 GCA_002352365.1 Dehalococcoidia bacterium UBA2777
CAGGGTCGCAATGACACATGGGGAATCTATTTTCGAAGTAATATAAAGGAGATAGTCATGACGCCAAAAGAGTCGCACCCTCTAGGGAAGGGATATGTTCAAGTTTACACCGGAAATTCCAAGGGCAAGACTACAGCCGCTTTGGGCCTGGCCTTCCGGGCTATGGGGCGGGGGTTAAAAACATATATCGGGCAGTTTATGAAAGGTCAGCACTACGGCGAGCTTGAAGCAGCAAAAATGGTGCATCCTTATATGACCATCGAGCAGTATGGCAAAGACACCTTCATTCATGTCCAGAATCCTCCCCTGGGAGAGGATGTTCGAAGGGAGCAGAAAGGTCTGGCGAGGGCAATAGCAGCCATGCTCTCCGGCGAATATGACATCATCATCTTTGACGAGATCATCACCGCTCATTATTTTCACTTGGTGTCACTGGAGGACATGCTGGCGATAATAGCAAATAAGCCGGAAGGTGTAGAGGTGGTCTTCACGGGACGGTATGCGCCACCGGAGCTTATTGACGCTGCTGACCTGGTAACGGAGATGGTGGAGATCAAACATTACTACCAGAATGGAGTTCTCGCCCGGGATGGGATTGAACGCTGATAGAAAGAGAGAAAGACGCAATTGGCAAGGAGATGCTTACTGGAAATGCTTGATGCCTGTCGCGGCTGAGCGGTGGAGCATATCAGAATGGTAATCGATAAACTGAGGGCTTAGAGAGGAGATATTAGAGATGGCGTTAACTGGTATTCAAATCTACAAACTCCTGCCGAAAACAAATTGCAAGGAATGTGGCTATGTTACTTGTATGGCTTTTGCCATGAAGCTGGCAACCGGTCAGGAAGAGCTTTCCAAGTGTCCTTACGCTAGTGAAGAGGCTAAAAAGCAACTACAAGCGGCTTCTAAGCCACCCATGCGTCTGGTTACAGTAGGCGTCGGTGGGAGGCAAATAAAAGTCGGCGGCGAGCTAGTTATGTATCGCCACGATAAAAAATTCTTCAACCCCCCAGCACTGGTAGTAAGGATCAAGGATACAGCTCCCCAAGAAGAGATCGGCAAGACAGCGGAGGAGGTCTCTAACTATAATGTAGAGCGTATTGGGATAACATTTAGATTCGATGGCATTGCTATCCAAAACGATTCCGGAGATCCCTCCACCTTCGCCAATTGCGCTGAATTAGTCAGGTCGAAGACCGATATGCCTTTAATTTTGTTGGCTACAGACCCTGCCAGTATGAGCGCAGCACTGGACAAGGTCAACGAATATAAGCCAGCTATCTATGCTGCCACCAAGGATAATATCAATGACATGGTAGAGCTTGCCAAGAAGTTTGTTTGCCCTCTTGCTGTCCGCAGTTCGCAAGGATTAGCCGAACTTGCAGAGCTATCAGAGAGAGCAGCCAAAGCTGGGGTAGGGGATATTATCCTAGACACAGGCGATCGCAGCTTCCACGACTCATTGCTTAGCTTCACTCAGGTTCGTAGGCTAGCCCTAATGAAAAAGTTTGAGCCCTTTGGCTATCCCATAATTAGCTTCCCTGGGGAAGGGGCTTCATCAATAGATGAAGAGGCGATTCTAGCCGGACAACATATAGTCAAATATAGTAGCATTATTGTCCTGGATCATTTCTCCCCAGCCATAGCTTATAGTCTACTTACACTGAGGCTTAACATCTATACTGATCCCCAAGTGCCCTTATCAGTAGAGGAAAGGATTTATGAAATAGGCAAGCCCAGTGAAGAGTCCCCTATCCTGTTTACCTCAAACTGGGCTCTGACCTATCTTATCCTATCCTCAGCAATCGAGGCTACTAATATCCCTACCTTTCTTTGCGTAAAGTCTGTAGGAGAAGAAGCAGATGTGCTCTGTTGGTGTCATCACTGCTTGCGCAGCGCGCAACTAGGTAAGCTCAATGCTGATGACACCGGGCAGTTCATTAAGAAATGCGGGATTGAAGATAGAGTAAAGCATAGAAAGCTGGTCATCCCCGGAAGAGCTGCCCGATTTAAAGCTGAGCTTGAGCAGGCTCTGCCGGACTGGGAGATTGTCGTTGGTCCCGAGGAACCAACTCGAATAATGGGCTTTTTACCAGAGTTTGCTGAGAAATTAAAGAAGCTATCCGGAAACTTGGATTTCGGTAGTGAGGGTGATTTAAATTCAAAGGGGAGTGGCTAGGAGGAGATAATCATGCCCTATCTGGATTATCATCAATCAAAGGGCTATTTACTTCCACCCTGCCTGGAGGAACTGATCCTTGGTGATCATATGGCAAGAGTTGTGAATGGAGGGGTTGATTTGTTGGATATTCCGAGAATTGACTATTACTAGAAGGGAGTTCTCGCCCGGGATGGGATTGAACGCTGATGTTATGGAGGAAAAATGAAGTTAGTAAAGGGAATGCTTGCTGGAGATATAGGGCGCCTGTCGCGCCTGATCAGCCTGGTGGAAAAGGATGACCCAGAGGTACCTCAGATAATGAAGGAGATTTACCCCCGGATGGGCAGGGCATACTGTATTGGCATTACCGGCCCCCCGGGAAGTGGCAAGAGCACCATCATTAACAGGCTGACCACTATAGCCAGGAAGAAGGGGCTTACCGTGGGGATAATTGCAGTGGACCCTACCAGCCTTTTCACTGGTGGGGCGGTGCTCGGCGATCGGATAAGAATGCAGCAGCACTACCTGGATGAAGACGTCTTTATCCGCAGCATGGCCACCCATGGGAATCAAGGGGGACTTTCCAGGTCAGTTCGAGGAGTGATAAGGCTCCTTGACGCCTTTGGTAAAGACCTGATCTTAGTGGAGACGGTGGGGGTAGGGCAAACAGAGATTGACATTATGGATAGCGTGGATACCGTGGTTGTAGTTTTAGTCCCTGAAGCGGGGGATGCTGTCCAGGCTATGAAGGCAGGGCTTATGGAAATCGCCGATCTCTTCGTAGTGAACAAAGCGGACCGGGAAGGAGCCGATAGTTTGATCACTACAATCAAAGCAACACTTGACATGAGCCTGAAACGGTCAGAATGGCAGGTACCTGTTCTGGCTACCCAAGGAATCAAGAACTTGGGGATTGAAGAGCTTTGCCAACACATGGAAGGGCATCGAGAGTTTCTGGAATCCACAGGCAAGCTCACATCACAGCGCAAGAAGCAAAGGAGAGATGAGCTTGTTCAGACTGTAAAGCAGGAGATCGGGGGACGATTCTTGATGCTTATGCAAAATGAAGAAAGGCTTGTGGCAATAGCTGAGAAGGTAGAGAGAGGTGGCCTCGATCCTTATTCAGCGGCCCTGAAGATATTAAATGACCAGGCACTCTTGGGGAAGCTGGCCATTTCAGGACATCATTCAGGGTAGGGATCGAGATAAGGTAAGACAAGCAATAAAGGCCCCGAAATTACCGATCTGGCAACTATATCTCATATCTACAGGAGCAAAGCAAATAAGGTTATTTCCTTGAATTCGCAAATTTCGGATATACTCAGTATAAGACAAACCCCCATGGGCGGCTGCCCACCAGCGAATCATGAAA
>DEIJ01000166.1:7537-18490 GCA_002352365.1 Dehalococcoidia bacterium UBA2777
ATTGCTTCCCCTTCGCTTCGCTCAGGGTCGCAATGACACATGGGGAATCTATTTTCGGAATAAAGGATTTCCCATCCACAAGAATCGCTGGGCAGATGCTAATATTTCGACGTAAGCCGCTATCGGGAAACTCGAAACATGATCGTAACTGGGAAGCTCATCATCATCCGCATCCTAACTACCCTGACCAAGCCAACATCAGGACATGGCCACCTTCAGCAGCCTGGTGCTACTGCCAATGACTTTTCTTGGCGGCACTTTCTTTTCCCTAAGCCAGTTGCCAGAAGCGCTAAAGATCGTCCTATGTATCATCCCACTGACCCATTCCAGTCAGTGCCTGCGGGCAGTAAGTCTGGGACAATCTTTCCCGTGGCTTTCCCTGCTGGCGCTTACGGCCTTCGGCACAGCCTTTCTAGTAGGGATGTATTGTGATGGTAAGGAGGGCCATCGTTTGAGGGTGAAGAGTGTTCTCCGTCATGGTTATACCACTGGTGCCTGTGCGGCGGCAGCGGCCAAAGCGGCCGCACTTGCCCTGCTGAGTCAGGCAGCGGTGAAAGAGGTTCAGATCACTCTCCCTGACGAAAAGAGGGTGAATTTCGTGCTGAGCCACTGTGCCTTCGATACCCGTGAGGCGACTTGCTCAGTGATAAAAGATGCTGGCGATGACCCTGATGTCACCGCTGGGGCGGAGATCTATGCCACAGTGCGCTGGGAGGATGAGCCTGGCATCACTATCGAAGGTGGGAAGGGTGTAGGGATGGTCACCAAGCCGGGACTCGAGGTGCCAGTGGGCATGCCCGCCATCAACAAGGTGCCCCGGATGATGATCACCCAATCCGTTGAAGAAGTGATGGAAGCACCTAGGGGGTTGAAGGTGATCATTTCTATACCCCAGGGAGAAGAACTAGCAAAGAGAACTTTGAACCGACGGCTGGGCATCATCGGGGGCATTTCCATCTTGGGGACCAGTGGCGTGGTCATACCCTACTCGGTTGAGGCTTACAAGGTCTCCATCTCCCAGGCGCTGGATATAGCAGTGGCCGGCGGCTGTCAAGAAGTGGTGCTCACTACAGGAAGGCGAAGCGAGAAATTCGCCCAGAGAGAGTTTTCGCTTGCCGAGGAATCCTTTGTGCAGATGGGAGATTTCGCTGGTTACGCACTGGAAGAGTGCGCCAGAAGAGGAGTAGCCAAGATAATCATTTGGGGCATGGTGGGTAAGCTTAGCAAGATCGCCAACGGGGATCTCTACACCAATGTCAGCGATTCCAAGATCGATGTGAATTTCTTAGCACGCATGGCTGCGAGCTGCGGTGTGCCTCAGTCAGTGGTGGCAACATCACAGGAGGCAATGAATGCTCACCATTTCCTCAAGACTCTTGGGGAGGATAATGTCAAAAAGGTATGCGACGGGCTTTGTCTGTTAGCGGCTCAGAGTTGCCGCAGACATGTAGATGGGGCATTTGCCGTAGAGTGCGTGATGAGCGACTATGATGGCACTGTTCTGGGGAGGGCCTATGTCGAAAGATAAGGTCTACATCATAGGCGTTGGTGCCAATGGAGCATCAAGCCTCTCGCCGGGGGCAAGTCAGCTTATCCAAAAGGCGGAGATTCTCCTCGGCGGCCAGCGGCAGGGTTCTGCTGGAACGCGGGGTGGATGGCTATCGAGCCTATGTCTGTGAGGATTTGGGGCAGGAATCGGAAAAGATAGTCGCTGCTGACCTTCCCAGTCTGAGGGGGATGCAATTCTCCAAGCTCAATACTTTGGTCTTACCGAAGGAGACCTCGGGCAAAACGAGAGCCCCTGCCTTTGGCATCCCCGACGAGGAGTTTCCCCGTCGGAGGTCACAGCAAGGGCTTATCACCAAGAATGAGAAAACCTAATCTCACTAAGATCACAGTGATTATCTCCATGAACGGGGCGAAGACGATGGCTTCAGCCATCGCCCAGCTGTTTTACCCTCTCCCTTCCTTGAGCACCCATTGTGGTGCCCGAAAAGTTCTTGGGTAAATCTAAACCAGCATATACCATGTGCCACCCCCTTTAGCCTATTTTGCTCAGGAGGTTGGCTTTTTCAGGTAATCATTTTAGATGATTCAATTTGCCAGCTTGACAACATGAGCTGAAGGCTATATAATTCTCGGGAATGTAAATTGCCCTTTAACTATTGAATTTTTTATCTGGGTGGCAACTGCCCTTAATAGGGAAGTTGGTGAAAGTCCAACACGGTGCCGCCACTGTGATGGGGGAGCCCCTTCCTCGAAAGCCACTGGGAAACTGGGAAGGTGGAAGGAGGCGATGAACCCTAAGTCAGGAGACCTGCCCAGATAGACTTGTTATAGCCCCTTCGAGCCAAAGGGAGACANNCCTAGCCCTAGGGCTAGGGGATTTTAATTTTGCCCGATAAACTTGGCTTGCTGATGATTCTTTACTAGGTTGTTAGAATGCTTGGAATGGCAAACGAAATTAATTTTCATTTAGCATCGGAGGGGAGATGGCAAAGACGAAACCTACCCAGATCATGGTGCTAACCTCCATGAACGGGGCAAAATCCATCGCCGAGGCAATGGCCGAAATAGGAAGACAATATGGAAGGGTCATTAACCTCAAGCTTTATTACGTCGATGAGATCGAGGAAAAGTTAGCCGATGGAAATGCCTTGCCAGAGGATATAGCCTCTGGCCTGAGGGATGCCGATATCGTATGGCTTGACGTAAGAGGTGATACCTCTGCTATAAATCTTATTAAAGAGACTCTCTCAACCACTGATAATGTCGTGCTTGGCTTTAGCATGGCTACTTCCTTTGGAAGCGGGCCGGTGTGGCTTGAGCGGGAACAGCCCTTCCTGGTACGCAAGCTGACAGGTTGGATGGGCAAATGGATGGAAGGCAGAGACATGGATATGGGGAAAATGCAGCGGATGCTGAAACTGGCCAAAGTCATGGGGAAACTTCCCTCAAGGGTCTTAAGAGAGATAAAGGATAGGACTACTGTACTGGAGTACTGGCAATATGGTGGGAGGGAAAACACCAAGAACTTGCTGCTTTACCTGGCTAAGGTATATGGGGGACAGAGAGTTAAAGCCGATCCACCCCGAAAGCTTCCCGAACCTGGCATATATCATCCACAAACTTTAGAGGTCTTTGCCAGCCTGGATGATTATCTGAGAAAATATCCATTAACTAAAAAACAAACAGTGGGGATGCTCTTCTTTGGCGGGTTAAACGTGGATGACTCGGCGGTGGGGGTGAGGGAACTCATGAAAAGGCTTGAGGGCGAGGCGAACCTTATTCCGATCTATTCTCAAGACTTCAACAACTGTAAGGCGATGCAGGATTTCTTCTTTAGGGATGGTAAACCCATCGTAGACCTAGCCGTAAGCTTTCTGATAGCTCGAATGAATGGCGGTTTCATGGGTGGGGATCCCCAACTGACCTTGAATACCTTACGAAGCCTTGATGTCTCTGTCCTTAACGCCCCACCAATGTATATAGGTGAAGTTAGAAGGTGGAAGGAATCGGAGGCGGGACTTTCCCCTATTGAAACCATTACCCACGTTACTCTCCCCGAGCTTGACGGCTGTATTGAGCCCATTTTGCCCTGCGGATATGAAGAGGAGTGCAGTTTCGATCGAAATATATGTGCTCCGGTAAGGGCGATGGCTCCTATTCCCGATAGATTGGATAGGATAGCCGGTCGGGTGAGAGGCTGGCTTCAGCTCAGAAGAAAGGGCAACGCGGAGAGGAGGGTGGCCATAATCATGTACAACTACCCTCCTGATGAAAGCGGAATCGGAGCTGCTGGCTATCTAAATACCATGGAGAGCATTAAGGGTCTTCTAAAGAAGTTAAAGGAGGAGGGATATACTACCGAGGAATTGCCCCCCGGAGTGGGGCTTGATGAATTATTTGTCCGTCGAGGTATCGTAAACCAGGGTGAGTGGCTTCCCCCAAGCACATGTGCGGAGAACTCCATTGTTGTAGGAAACAATGCTTATCTGAAGTGGTTCAGGAAGTTACCTCAAGAGGCAAGAGACTCAATGGTAGCAAGATGGGGTGAGCCTCCGGGAAGTGTCTTAACGTATAAGGATAAATTCATTATCCCCGGAATCATCCTGAGAAATATCTTTATCGGGCTTCAGCCATCTCATGGAGGGGATACTGAAGAGGTCAAAGAATCCCTTAAGTCCTACCATGATAAGACTCTTCCCCCCCACCACCAATACCTTGCCTTCTACAAATGGCTTGAAGAGGAGTTTAAGGCAGATGTGATAATCCATTTCGGCACCCACGGCACACTCGAGTTTACCAAGGGGAAGGAGGTGGGGATGTCAGGGGAATGTTTCCCAGATATTTTGATGGGCGACCTCCCCCACCTCTACGTGTACATGGTGTCAAACCCATCTGAGGCCACCATCGCCAAGAGGAGAAGTTATGCCACCATAATAAACCACATGTCCCCTTCGTTTACCGACTCAGGGCTTTACGATGAGCTGGCCGAGCTTGAGGAGCTTATCCACGAATACCATGAGGCCAAATCTCAGGATCCAAACCGAGCCAGGATGGTTTATGATCAAATTCAAACCAAGGCTAAAGAAGCCCATTTTTCAAGCGAGTCCATCGATGAAATCTATGATGAACTGTTCACCATCAGAAGGTCGATCATCCCTAAAGGGCTCCATATCCTTGGCCAACCCCCGAGTGAGGAATCTCTGGTCGACTTCGTCACCTTTGTTCTCCGCTACGATCGAGGGGAGATAAAGTCGCTTCACAGAGTGCTGGCTTCCTCAAAGGGAATTGATTACAACGAGATGATGCACCACCCGGAGATCCTGGTGGATGGCAAATCCTATGCTGAACTGGCCAGAGAGATTGAGGAGAGGGCAAGAGAAACGGTGGCTCTCGCTCTAAGTAGTGGCGTGAAGAAGACAATAGAACGCCTAACTGCCCCCAAATCATTTTCTGAGGATGCAAAGAAAACCTTAAATTTTGGGGTTGAGGTGGCCCAAAACCTCAGTCGAAGCGATGAGCTGGGGAGCCTCCTTAGAGGGCTTTCCGGCAAGTACATTACCCCCAACATCGGTGGCGATCCCATCAGGTCTCCAGAGGTGCTCCCCACCGGCTCAAATACCTATCAATTCGACCCCCGGCTGGTGCCCAGCGATACCGCCTATGCCCGAGGGGCCAAGATCGCCGAGGATACCTTGGAGCATTATCACCACCTTCAGGGCACCTATCCCCAGAGCGTGGGGGTGATCCTGTGGGGCTTTGAGACCATGAATACCAGAGGGGAAAGCGTGGGGCAGATCCTAAGATACATCGGGGTAGTGCCGGTGAGGAAAAACCCCTGGCAGGTCGAGCTCAAATTAATTCCACTCCAGGAGCTGGGAAGGCCCCGGGTAGATGTGGTGGTGAACATCTGTGGCATCTTCAGGGATACCTTCCCCAACATCATTAAACTGTTGGATGACGCCTTCAACCTTGTTTCATCCCAGGAAGAGTCTCTTGAGGGGAACTTGGTCAAAAAGCACTCCCAAGAGATATTCGACCGGACAGAAGGAGAGATCGGTGACGTGAAACTGGCCCAAAAATTGGCAACTGCTCGGATATTTGGCCCTTCCCCCAGCGGGTACGCCACCTCTTTGCGCGACTTAATCAACTCCCGAGCGTGGAGTTCGGAGGAGAATTTGGGGCGTTCATATATCTCGGATATGCAGTATGCCTACACCGCCGATCTTCACGGTTACAAGTCGGGTGAAACGTTTGAGAGAATGCTATCTCGAGTAGAGCTCACCTCTCAGGTTCGGGACAGCCATGATTATGAGATAACCGACCTCGACCACTACTACGAGTTCTCTGGGGGGCTGGCCAAGGCTGTTGAGGTAGTGAGTGGCAAAAAGCCCCAGATGCTGATCACCGATACCACCAAGGAACTAATAAAGACTGAAGAGATAGAAAAGGCAATCCACAGGGGAGTAAGGACCAGACTTCTAAACTCCAAGTGGATCCGGGGGATGCTTGATGAGGGATATAACGGTGCCCAGCACATCCAGGAGAGGGTAGAAAACATCCTCGGGCTGGCGGCTACTACAGGCAAAGTGGATAACTGGATCTGGGATGGGATCGAGGATCGCTACATCCTGGATGAAGAGACAAGAAGAAGGCTGGAGGAGGTCAACCCTTGGGCACTAGGCAATATGATAGAAAGATTGCTTGAGGCAAACAAGAGGGGATACTGGGAGGCAAGCGATGACAGGCTGAAAAACCTTAGGGATATTTATCTGGAGACGGAGGGATGGCTTGAGGAAAGGGCAAACAACGAGTAGGAGGTGCAAAGGTGAAAGTAGGATGAGGAAATAGTCCCGGCTTATCGGCGGGGGAAAGAAAGAGGGTATGTGCAATGAATTGAAGGAGACTTTGAACCTTATCTGGTAAAGCCACATTAAAAGGAAGGAGAGGTGCTTAGATGTTCAGTAGCAGAAAGGGTAGGCTAATAGGTTTAATAGTAGGTTCGATGTTAATCGCTAGCCTGGTGCCACAAAGCGGCGCCTTGGCTCAAGAATCTCCCCAGGAGCTGGTGGTGGGGGTTGGCGCAGCAGCCGGAATGAGCACAGACTTCACTGTCGACCCTTATGAGTCTCCAGCGATGAATGTTCTGGCATCATTGCTTTATGATCCACTGGTAATCGTGGATAGAAACGGGGTTGCTCCCGCACTGGCTACCTCGTGGGATATCTCAGCAGATGGTAAGGCGTGGACATTTCATTTAAGAAAAGGTGTCAAATTCCACGACGGCAGCGAATTTGATGCTCAGGCGGCAAAGTTTTCTATCAATAAAGCAGAGACAAAGACGCGTGGCATGATGTCAGCCATGGGTGGTGAGGCTCGCTATGCTCCTCAAATAGAATCCGTCGATATAGTTGACAAATACACTATTGCTGTTCATTTAGAGAGGCCCTGTGGAGCATTTGTGGAGAATCTTTCCATGTCCTATTTGATATTGAGCCCCCAGAGCTATAGCCCCGAGGGAAGGTTCGCCAAGCCAATCGGGACGGGACCGTTCATCCTCTCAAGCTACTCTAAGCGAAGGGTAGAGCTTTTGCCGTTCAAAGATTGCTGGCGCGGTGCACCCAAATTAGACAGGGTGGTTATCAGACTCATTCCTGATCCTCAAGCCCTGGCCATGGCACTGGAGGCTGGTGAGTTGGATATGGTAGCCGGGGGAGGGGGTGGAATGAGCATTCTTTACTCTGATGTCAAGAGATTGGAGAGTGACCCTAGGTTTAGGGTCTACAGTGGGAATTCCGCTTTACTTGAGTTTATCCGCTTCAATTCAACTAGAAGCCCATTTGATGATATTAGAGTTCGTCAAGCAGTGAACTATGCCCTCGACAGGCAGGCTATTGTAGAGGCAGTCTTTGAGGGATATGGAGTCCCCTGCAAGGGGCCAATAGGCTACGATGCATCCATACGCTGGACAGATCCCACCATTGAGGGCTGCCCCTATGACCCCACCAAGGCAAGACAACTTCTCGCTGAGACGGGATGGGGGGAT
Organism: Dehalococcoidia bacterium UBA2777; assembly: GCA_002352365.1. Classification (GTDB taxonomy): domain Bacteria; phylum Chloroflexota; class Dehalococcoidia; order UBA2247; family UBA2777; genus UBA2777. The sequence goes on from DEIJ01000166.1 coordinate 15,090, forward strand.
CGGGATAGGGATGGAATACTGGACAAGATGGGCAAGCCGTTCACGGTTACTCTAACATTCAGTGCTTTCTACCCTTACGAGAGCGCCATGGCGGAGATGATTCAATACCAGCTAAAGCAGGTTGGTATTAGGGTAAAGTTACAGCAACTGGAGATGGCAGCATATATGGGGTCTCTTATGGGAGGCTGGTACGATTTTGCCCTGCAGCCTTCCATGGGTAAGGGCGAGGTTAACCCAGATCCCTATCTTAACATGTTCTTTCACTCCAAAGGCGTTTTTACCACGATGAGAAATAGAGCCTTTGATCAAGCCTTCGACCAAGCGATGACTACCACAGACCACGAACAGAGGCAACAACTGTACTACAAGATGCAGCAGATAATTATGGAGGAGTACCCGGTAGCATTTCTGATCCACCCAGCAGAGGGAGCGGTAATAAAGAGAGAGGTAAAGGGTTTCCAAATGGCGTATGCATTTGACATTCTTCGATCACTGGGCAAGGTTTATCGACAGGGATAAAAAGTAGGAAATGTTGGGATATATCATCAAACGGTTGCTCCTGATGTTCGTAGTCATATTAGGAGTGACCGTGATGGCATTCTCCCTAACACACTTTGCCCCCGGTGACCCCGCCCTGATGATAGCCCTTTCCAGATATGAGCATCAGATTATAACCGAGGAGATCATAGAAGAGGTAAGGGCACAGGAGGGGCTTGACGCCCCAATATACATCCAGTATGCAAGATGGCTAGGTCATGTATTACACGGTGACTTGGGGTGCTCACTGGGGAGCGGCGACCCGGTGCTAGAGGAGATTTCAGCTCGTTTCCCCGCCTCACTGAAGCTAGTCATCGCCAGTATGATTTTATCGCTGATAGTGGCGATCCCTCTGGGCATCATCTCGGCAACTAAGCCACACTCCATAATCGACAAGCTCGTTATGGTGGGGGTAGTGGGGGGGATATCTATGCCCGTCTTTTGGTTGGCACCGCTGCTCATCCTCCTCTTCTCAATTCATCTCCACCTTCTTCCTGTTTGCGGTTGTGATAGCATCAAACATCTGGTATTGCCAGCTATCGCTCTGGGGGCAGGTATGGCAGCCTTTACCACCATGATCACCAGGTCAAGCATGTTAGAGGTGCTGAGCCAGGATTACATTAGAGCGGCAAGGGCAAAGGGGTTAAGTGAAAGGGTAGTTATCGGTAAACATGCCTTAAAGAATGCGTTGATTCCGGTCATCACCGTAGTAGGTTGGCAGCTTATGATGGCACTTCAAGGTGTAGTTATGGTGGAGATGATCTTTGCCTGGCCTGGGGTGGGTGGGCTGATGGTAAAAGCGGCATTGGGCAGAGATTTTCCCATGATTCAGGGATGTGTATTGCTGTTCGGAGCAACTTGTACCGTTATAAATCTGGTTACCGATATATCCTATGCCTATCTAGACCCACGGATAAGGTATGAGAAGGCTTGAGTTTTTCCTAAGGCTAAAGGAAAGAAAGATAGCATTAGTTGGGATGGCAATCATCGCACTGCTTATACTTGTTGCCATTCTTGCCCCCTTTATCTCCCCCCACGACCCTGTAGAACAGAACCTGGGCCAGCGTTTGCTTGGCCCAGGTAAACAATATCCTCTGGGAACGGATAATCTGGGCAGATGTGTGCTAAGCAGGATCATCTATGGCGCGAGGACCTCCCTGTCATTAGGGATAATAGTGGTGGGGGTAACCACGGTTGGGGGGACAATATTGGGCTTGATTGCCGGTTATCGCGGTGGAATTGTTGACCAGATAATCATGAGGCTGGTGGATATTATGTTTGCCTTCCCAGCCATCATCTTGGCTATCGCACTTGCCGGGGTATTGGGTCCAGGTCTTTCTGGTATCCTGCTGGCAATGGTGATTGTGGGCTGGGCGGGATACGCTAGGGTAGTGCGCGGGTCTGTGCTCTCGATAAAGGAGAAGGAATACATCGAGGCAGCCAGGGCACTTGGCTTCAGTGATCAGCACATTATGGTTCATCACATTTTACCTAATGTCATGGCACCCATCATAGTAATGGCTACTCTTAGCCTGGCTTTTATCATCCTGATGGTAGCCGGATTGGGGTTCCTGGGTTTGGGAGCCCAGCCTCCCACCCCAGATTGGGGTAAGATGTTAACCGAGGGACGCCCCTTCATGCGCACCGCACCACAGCTAACTGTTTTCCCCGGACTGGCGATAATGGTGACAGCAATGGCATTTATCTTCCTTAGCGAAGGATTGAGGGAGGCATTGAATCCCAGAAGAGAGGTAGCACGGTGAGCCTGCTAGAGATCTCTGAGCTAAAGGTCGACTTCTCTACCCCAGAGGGGATGGTAAGGGCGGTAGATAAGATGAGTCTGGAGATAAGAAATGGTGAAGCGCTGGGCTTAATCGGGGAGAGTGGCTGTGGCAAGAGCACGATGGGGCTATCAGTAATGCGCCTGCTCCCCCAAAATGCGCATACTGAGGGGAGAATCTTATATCGGGGGAGGGATTTGCTCAAAATCGGTGAGCATGAGATGAGACAGGTGAGAGGAAAGGAAATAGCCATGATTTTTCAAGATCCCCTTACCTCCTTAAACCCCGTCCTTACCATAGGGGAGCAAATTTGTGAGGCTATCAGATTACATCAAGGTTTGGGGAAAAAACAGGCGAAAGAGAGGGCGGTAGAGATACTAAAAGCCCTAAGGGTACCATTGCCATCAAAGAGGGTAAGCGAGTATCCTCACCAGCTCAGCAGTGGAATGAGGCAGAGAGCTATGATTGCCGTGGCCCTTGCCTCAAAGCCTTCCCTGATCATCGCTGATGAGCCCACCAGGGGCTTAGATCTCATCAGGCAAGCAGAGGTACTGAAACTGATGAAGGAGCTGAAAAGCTCCACCTCCATGCTCTTCATCACTCACGATTTGGGTGTTGCCGCAGGAGTGTGTGATCACATTGCGGTGATGTATGCCGGCGAAATCGTGGAATATTCCTCTGCCCAGGAAATTCTCAATCGGGGTAAACATCCCTACACGCTAGGTTTACTCGACTCTATCCCACGCAAGGGCCTAAAACCAATAGAGGGTTCAAGCCCGAGTTTGATCAACCCTCCACAGGGATGCAAATTTCATCCCCGATGTAGTTCAACAACAAAGCAGTGCAGCCAGAAGAGACCGGGGGAGATAGAAATAGGTGAGGAACACTTCGTGAGGTGTTTTCTTTATGCTTAAGGTACTTAACCTGAATTGGCGATAGCATGCCGAACCTCTGAAACAGAGAAAACCGAGGATATCTTAAATAGGACAATGCATCCCTATACACAAGCTTTGCTTTCAGCCATTGCGGGGCTTGCTTCACTGTACCCGCGCCTAGTTTATGTCAGCTCGCCCCCCATCTAAC
>DEIJ01000009.1:0-1476 GCA_002352365.1 Dehalococcoidia bacterium UBA2777
GAGGCATGAAAATGGTCGAAGAATTTTATCTACGGAGGTGACTACAATGTGGAAGGGATGGAAAAGGATCGGATTGTCTGTTGTATCTCTAGGGCTAGCTATGACCCTAGTGCTGGGCTCGGTAGTTCCTGCTAAGGCAGCTGAGGAGAGGGTGGTGAAGATTGGAGTTTTAGCTGGTCTCACTGGGCCTCAGGCTACTAATGGTGTCCCTCTCTTTCATGGAACTCGTGATTGCATCCTGCACACCAATGATCAAGGTGGCATCGATGGAATCAAGTTGGAGATGGAATGGCAAGATACACAAGGTGGGATAGCCAGGGGAATATCCAGTTATAAGAGACTTAGGGAAGCAGGGATAAAGATGGCGGTAGAGTATATTGCTACTACTCTTGAAGTATTGACACCAAATTATGCAGGGGATGAGATACCAGTGGTGTGGCAAGGTGGCCCATCTGTGGGAATGATAACTAAGCCTGCGTGGATACTTTCTTACACACCCTCGGCGGCGTGGCTGCTTATGTGGTTTGCGAAGTGGGCCTCAGATAACTGGACTGAGGACCGTCCACTTCGACTCGGAGTCATGATTATCGACTACTCTAGAACCTTGGAAGCATTAGAATGCGTAGACTATGGCAGGAAATACTTACCTGAAATGGGGATTGAATTTGTTGGCTACGAGGTTGTGCCTCTATTGGGAACTATCGATACCTCTACTGAATGGCTTAGGTTAGCGAATAAAAAGCCGGACTGGGTCTTTATGGCTGTCTTTGGTTCGTCTGAAGTGACAGTAATCAAAGATGCTGCCAGATTGGGGATTATGGAAAAGGGGATAAAGTTGACTGGTGTCTACGTTTTTGATGAGTTTATAATTAATGTAGTCGGAAAAGCAGCGGAAGGATGGTATATTGAAAAATATTATCCATCTGCTATTGAATCCGACTTGCCAGGAATGAAAGCTCTTTATGAAGCAGCCGAGAAATATAGCGGCTGGGAGCCAGAAAAAATTCCCGGGTTATATATTAGCTCATGGATACCAATGATGGTTGGAATTGAGGCCATAAGACTAGCTATAGAGAAGGTGGGATTTGAAAATTTAACTGGGCGTGTTATAAGAGATATACTGTTTGGTATAAAGGACTTTGACACTGGGCTTATACCTCCAATAACTACGAGTGAAGAGCGCCCCTTTTTGAGCTCTGCTCAACGGATGTATCAAGTTCAGCAAGGTAAAATTGTGCCTGTTGATGAGTGGCATGATTATGCTCTTCCTCCAGAAGTTTATATTTATATGCCTTGATGAGTGCAAATAACTCCTCTTCTGCTGAGCACAGAGTTTCATAACATTTGCTAGGCATCAAAGTTGCTTTTGTGGTTGGGAAGATTAGTTATTAGTTGGGCTGGGCACAAGCTTTCAGCAGGCTACGCGGAGTGAGATAACTGGAGGCCAAGCGGGAAGGGGCAAAAACCTGCCAGAGA
>DEIJ01000009.1:1554-2564 GCA_002352365.1 Dehalococcoidia bacterium UBA2777
GCTGGTAGCCAGCGCCTATATTCCTACACAAGCAGCGCCGAAGAAAGAGATTGTGGTAGGAATGCGCCAGGCATATACTGGCGCATTAGCTTCCTCTACTTTTCCTTTTGGTACAGGTGGCTACGATTGTTTTAGGTATCAAAACGACTACAAAGGAGGCATTAATGGAATCCCAATCAAGATTATCTGGGAGGATGAGCATAGTGAAGTAACAAAGCACATCATGATGCATAAGAGGTTTAAAGCGGCAGGAGCGGTGCTGGAGGTGTGCTGGCTCTTCGGGTCTGAGATTACAGCACCTTTGCAGCAGAGAGACAAGATACCTCTACTGCATAATGCAGGTGCTACCGAAGCCGGAAGGACGGAGCCTATCCACTGGATATTCTATAATGTCCCTTGCCTCAACATGGACTTTGGTGCCGTTATAGGATGGGCGAAGGAAAATTGGACTGAGCCGCGGCCGCTTAGAGTTGGAATGGTAGGTATCAATCAACCTATGGCTTTTGCATCCCTAAAAGGCATTCCTGAGTATTGCGAGCGTAATGGTGTTGAGTGGGTGGGCTATGAGATTGTACCCCTGGTGGGCTGCATTGATACCTCGACAGAGCTTCTCAGGCTGGCAGGTAAAAAGCCAGATTTCGTATATTGCATATTATATGGTTCAACATTGGTGACGGTGGTAAAGGATGCGCACAGGCTAGAGTTACAACAGAAGGGAATCAAGTTTTGTACTTCCCTACACGGCTTGGATAAGGTCATTGTTGGGGCTGCGGGGGCGCGTGATGCAGAAGGGTGGTACACCACTAGAGGTGTTACCTCCGCTTGGGAGACAGAGTTTATAGGAGGGATAAAAACTCCAAGAAATGCAGAGATACGCGAAGGCGCTAAAAGATATCGTGGCTTTGAAGCAAAGGAGGTTCCAGAATTCTATAGCGCGGGTTGGGTCTCTTGCCTATTCGGGATTGAGGCGATAAGAATAGCTTTGGAAAAGGTTGGCATTGAGAATTTAA
>DEIJ01000009.1:2601-15288 GCA_002352365.1 Dehalococcoidia bacterium UBA2777
TCGATTATTGCTGCGTCTACCAATGTCAGCAGGGCGAGATAGTAGCGGTTGCTCCCCCGGTGCCCTTCCCTCTTGCTGGGGAGTTCGGATTGAAGTTATAGTTCATAAAGCTATAGTTATGCAGTGGCATTGGAATCTGAGGTGGCCTCCCGCCAAGCCAGGCAGTTCCCAGTAACCTCTATAAAAATTGGGGGCTCCTTGATCCCGAATTTCCCTGATAGGGCCTCTCCCGATATCAAGGAGAGGCCCTGCGATATCCTCTATGGTCACCGCGGGCTTTGGGGGAACAAGACACCCCACCGCCATGACCAAAATCAAGTAGCTTTACCATCCCCTTTTAGTCCATAAGTTCTCAAATTAAGGATTATTATTAATAAAGGGCCTCCTGCTTCGTCCAATTCATTACAAGCAGGATGTGGGTTAATCGATCATAAGAACCACAGCCAGCTCAACCACTTTGGCACCGCATTTTTCGCACTAAGAATGAGTTATTTACATTCGGGAATAATGCTTATTTTCTTCTAGCAGTCGCTGCTGCCAAAGGCGCTACCGCTACCCAGAGTGTAATGGTCATCAGCATAGCCGTCGGATAGCCGACGGTCGCCAGATCAAGGCTGGGAGCAATGACGCCCCACAGAAGCATGAAGAAGAATGAACTCAAAAAGAAGCCAGGAATAGCTCCTAGTATTGAGAAGTAGCCCATATCAATTCTCCTTTCCTCTACTAATATCTGTTTACTTCAAATCAACAAATGTAGCTACACCGAAATGTGCTGCCTGCCTCAAGTCTTCCCAGGCTTGGTGAGCTGTTTGCCTCATACCGTGGCTATGGGTTCCCAAATGACACAGCAGTCCTGATTTTCTTCATCAAGTTCTATGTCGATGTTATTATTCCTTGACACAATTACCCCATCCTCTCGACGGCCTTCCCCTCTAGTATAGCCTCGATCTCCCAATAGGTACGGGAAACCACCTCATGGATACGCTGCATTTTGTCAGGGTCTGTATAGCGGCCTCGATGACCCATGAGTCTCCTTAGTTCGCCAAACTCGCCCATCATCTGAACAAGCTTGCCAATATTCTCGGCATTCCAGTGACATCTCATCTGGCTTTCAACTTCGTTGGCTAAGTCCTTTCCCTCAGACAGGAACTGACGACCTTTCTGGGTTATACTGTAGACTTTGTTTCCATTCACGATATATCCACATGGACTCTACACTCTTACGGTGCTCCCGTCAAGGCTTTTTGGTGCTCTCTATGATGATGACACCAACTAATAGTTCAGTGAAAATGCTACCTTTACACCCACGCCAGCGTAGAGGTGAAAGGAGCGGCCGGACCGCAGTCTGGTGGTTACCTATCAAGTCAAGGCAGGACCCTGGCCAGTAGGCCAGCACCACCAGCTGCTCCCATTATGTGGGCCCGCAACGGCACGCACCTGGCTTCCACCGCTTCACGGACCCAGGCGCTCCCCCTACCACCTGCCCTAGGCCAACCTAAATCAGGATCAACCAACAGCACCAAGCCCCATGTCCCAGGCCCGAATCATCCCTGGAGGAAACCCCTGGCGGTGGCAAAATCATAGAACTGTTAAGGTGACATGCTGACAGAACTACGACAGTATTTATTGGCTCAGGTGTTAAGGCTGAACACTACCCTGAAGGTTCTGCCTATTGTACAATTCGCTCTGGCAGATTGAATTCCAATTCCGCGTCTTAATGTGGTTCCACTTTGCCCGTAGCACCTGGCCAGATAAAGGTCACTGAAAAAACTATCCCCGGCCAGCTCGAATCTCGTCGAAGCTGCCGGGGAGTTTCAGGTTTCGTACCCTTAAGTGGAGCTGGGGGGACTCGAACCCCCGACCTTTTGACTGCCAGTCAAACGCTCTCCCTCTGAGCCACAGCCCCACTATTTCCAGTCTACCGGAAAGCCCAGTCGACGACAAGCTTGATTCAAGTTCAACGATGTCTGTCTACAAACCTGGACATCCGCTCCAGTGCCTGCTCAATGTTGGCTAAAGATGTGGCATAACAACAACGAACATGTCCCTCCCCACACTCCCCAAAGGCAGTGCCAGGAACCACCGCAACTTTTTCCTCAACTAGCAGCTTCTCAGCAAATTCCTCTGAGGTTAAGCCGGTGCCCCTCACCGCGGGGAAAGTATAGAATGCCCCCTTAGGTTCAAAACAAGCCATCCCTATATCATTTAGCCCGGCGACCATAACTCGACGCCTCCGGTCATATTCCTGCCTCATTTGCTGTACATCAGCCTCGCCAAACTTGAGGGCCTCGATGGCTGCCATTTGTGCCATTATTGGGGCACAGAGCATGGTATATTGGTGTATCTTAGTCATCACCTGGATAATCTCCGCCCTGGCGGCAGCGTAGCCGATGCGCCATCCGGTCATGGCGTAAGCTTTGGAGAAACCACCCAGCAGGATAGTATTTTCCCGCATTCCAGGTAAGGAGGCAAAACAACTATGCTCTATGCCATAAACCAATTGAGCATAAATTTCATCAGAAACCACCATAATGTTGTTTTTTCGGGCTAGCTTGGCTATCTGGGCTAACTCCTCTCTACTCATTACCGCCCCGGTAGGATTTGAGGGGTAGCCAATTAAAATAGCTTTGGTTCGGTCAGTGATCCTTGCCTCAATATCAGCCGCCTTAAGCTTAAACTGATTCTCCCCCCTTGTGGGGATAGGGACAGGAATACCTCCGGCAAGGAGAATGCAAGGAGGGTAAGCCACATAGGCAGGATCGGGCAAAATAACCTCGTCTCCGGGATCAAGGATAGCCCTCATCGCTAGGTCAAGCCCCTCACTAACTCCGGCAGTGATGATTAGCTCAACTTGTGGGTCATAATCCAGATGGTAAGCTTGGTGTAAGTAGCTAGCCACTTCCTGGCGTAGCTCCAGTAACCCTGAGTTAGAAGTATACATGGTATCTCCTCTCCCCAAGGAATAAATTGCTGCCTCCCTAATGTGCCATGGAGTGACGAAGTCAGGCTCGCCCACCCCCAGAGAAACCACCTCTCCCATAGAGGAAAGCAAGTCGAAGAACTTCCTGATACCCGAGGAAGAGATTTGACTTGCCCGGTATGAGGTAGTGTTACGACGAGTTTGCAACTGAGCCGGATAAACTGGTGGCATAGCAAACACCCCGGTTAAAGAGTGAGCGGCAATCGCCTAACCTCTTCCCTCTCGGCTAAAATTTCACCATCCTCTTTATAACGCTTGAGGATAAAATGAGTCACTGTTCGTTGCACCCCTTCCAAGGGGGCAAGTTTTTGGGCTACAAAAGCAGCAATCTCTTGCATACTCTTACCACAAACCAGCACAGCGAGCTCATAAGTTCCCGAAACGAGGTAAACAGAGCGAGCCTGAGGGAAGCGATAGACATGCCCCGCAATGGCATCAAACCCTACTTCCCTTTGTGGCTGGATCCTGACTTCAATCAAAGCCCAAACTTGCTCCTCCCCCAGTTTCTCCCAGTCGATCACGGTTTTATACTTCACAATAGCTCGCTCTTCTTCTGCTTTTTTGATTGCCTGTTCCACTTCAGCAAGGGGGATGCCAGTCATAGTAGAGATTTGCCCAACCGTAGTGCGAGCATCTCTTTCCAGAATCTCAAAGACTTCCTTCATAAGTTTTATCACCCCCTGTCCCCTCTCCTCGTAGAGAGGAAGAATAATCCCGAAGAAGGGCTTTGCCCCTGTCAAACGCCGGCTACTACTCAATCAGTGACCATTCATCCTTTGACTCATTATAGCAAAGCTCGAAGAGCTTGTTCTCTTCGTCACAAACCAGAAAGTGCCTCTCCCCGGGTTCCCGCCATTGTTTGGCCACCTGTTGCACCCTATGGGTGATGCCCCGGTAAATAAAATATTCTGGTCGCTCAGCATAAGTATAGCCGGAATAGCAGGTAACCCAAACTGGCTCTGCCCCTCTATATTTAGCAAGTAGGTTCAGCCTGTCCTCCTCGAGATATGCCAAGATATTCGCCCGCCTGAGCTAAGTAGGCGAGCACCTTTGCTGCTCTTTCCGGAGTGGGATAGATCAGAATTCCGTTTTCCCGAAGCTTGTTAAAGGTTTCCAGGTCCTTGAAGGCGCTGGTGGCCATAGTTAACACAACAATAGGTTTCTGATCCCTGTCCATGCGCTCAATGGCTAAGTCCCAATTCCTCAGCTCCTCATCCTCTCTAGCTTTGAGGATTTGCTTGATCTCTTCCATTGTTGACAAAGGAACCCCATCCAGTTTTGGTACCGCGGCAGCTGTTCCGACGCCGCCGCTTAAAAGTATAGCATCGACATTTTCATCATCCATTAATGGCCAAAGGCAGGGGAAAGTATCCAAGTATGCTGCCACCGTGTCAACCGGGTTGGCGTGAGACCAGCGTGAAGGTAGAATGGTGTTCAATCGTTCAATAGTGGCTGGAGATAAAGGGGCTACTTGGAGTCCCAGCCGTTCACAAGCATCTGTAGCGAGGACGCCAAAGCCTCCACCTGCGGTCAGTATTCCCACTCTCTTGCCTTTGGGCAAGGGCTGGCGGAGTAAGGCTCCGGCCACATCAAGAAGCTCATCAACCTCATCTACCCTTATCACCCCCGCCTGGCGAAACATTGCCTCATGGATGGCTTCTGAGCCTGATAGGGCGGCGGTGTGAGACCTGGCCGCTTTTGTTCCTCCTGCTGTTCTGCCTGCCTTCATAACAATGATAGGTTTCTTTGGGGTAATCTCTTTAGCTAACTGAAAAAAGCGTCTGCCCCCCCGTAAACCCTCAATATAGGCGATAATGACCTTTGTTTCTTCATCCTGCGCCAAGTATTCAAGATAATCCTCAAGGCATAGATCAGCTTCATTTCCGCTGGAGACAAACTTGCTAAAGCCAATGCCCAGCTCAAAGCCACAGCGAAGAATATATACCCCACAATTTCCACTCTGAGAAATAAGCCCTACCGATCCCTTTTTGACCTGGGGAATCCAGGGGGTAGTGGAAAAATCCGAAGAGGTGTTAAAATGCCCCATGGAGTTTGGCCCTATGAAGCGGAGCCCGCCTCGTCGGGCAATGCTGACTATTTCAGCTTCAACCTTTGCCCCCTCTTCGCCGGTCTCGCTCAGCCCCCCAGAAGTAATAAGGGCGGCTTTGATCTCCTTGTCCACACAATCATTCATTATTCCAGGAACCTGTTGATAGGGCACAGTTATCACTGCAAAATCAACCCGATCCGGGATATCCCGAACACATTGGTAAGTCCTCAGCCCCCGCACCTCTGAGGCATTCTTATTTACTGGGTAAACTTTCCTCTCCTGTGTGGTAGCCAAGGCACTATTAATCATGTCAAACCCCCACTTACCAAAGGTATTAGAGGCTCCCACTACGGCGACAGAGCGGGGATTAAATAGATATTCGAGCTGCTCAACAAGATTCACCAACACCTCCTCTATTGGTAAAGCACAAAGGTAACTAAATTGGCGGCCTCCTCTTATGCCATTCGGTTGCCTGCTCATAGGCAAAAGCGATGTGTAACAGCACCTCCTCAGCAAATGGCTTGCCGATAATCTGCAACCCTATAGGCAGACCATCACTGAAGCCAGCGGGGACTGATATAGCCGGGATGCCAGCAATATTTATCGGCAGAGTACAGACATCACTAAGATACATCTGAAGCGGATCAGCTACCTTCTCACCGAGCTTGAATGGCGGAGAAGGGGAGGTAGGGGTAAGTAGAGCATCAAATCTACCTAAAGCCTGACTGAATTCCTCCCTTATCAAGGTACGCACCTTCTGTGCTTTGAGATAATAAGCGTCATAATAGCCGGCCGATAGGGCGTAAGTCCCCAGCATGATGCGTCGCTTCACTTCAGGGCCGAAACCGAACTGTTTGGTTTTCCCCATTGCCTCCCACATATTGGAGGTATCTTGATAGGAGAAGCCATACTTCACCCCATCATAACGAGCCAAATTTGCCGACGCCTCGGAGGGGGCGATAATATAGTAAGCAGGCAGGGCATAAGGGGTTGAGGGCAGGGATACATCCCAGTCGACTTTTGCCCCTAACTGCTCAAGTTTGCCCACGGCACAGCGTATCGCTTGTTCCACTTCAGGGTGCATACCGGGAATGAAATACTCTCGGGGGACTCCGAGGCGCAACCCATGAAGGTCCCCGATAAGCGCTCGGGTATAATCAGGCACTGGATAAGGCAGGGAAGTTGAATCTCTGGGGTCATAGCCAGCGATGGCATTCATTACTAGTGCGCTATCAGTGACATCTTTGGTTAGCGGCCCAATCTGGTCAAAGGAGCTGGCGAAGGCAACTAGGCCGTACCTTGACACCCGGCCATAAGTTGGTTTCAGGCCGACGATATTACAGAACCCTGCTGGCTGGCGAATACTCCCCCCGGTGTCGGAGCCAAGGGCATAGATGGTTTCTCCAGCAGCTACTGCTGCTGCTGAACCACCACTTGAGCCTCCGGGAACACATGTTAAATCCCAAGGGTTATAGGTGGGGAAGAAAGCCGAGTTCTCCGTGGATGAGCCCATGGCAAATTCATCCATATTTGACTTGCCAACTATCACTATTCCATAAGCATTCAATCGCTCTACCACATCGGCATCATAGGGAGGTATAAAGTTCTCCAGCATTCTTGATGAGCAGGTGGTGCGTATCCCTTTGGTGCAGATGACATCCTTTATTACTCCCGGAATGCCAGTAAGTGGGGTCATCTGGCCGTTGCGAATCTGCTTATCTGCCCTGTCTGCTTGTTTGAATGCCAAGTCTTCGGTAATGGTGACAAAGGCATGTATCTTCTCCTCAGCCTGCCCGATAGACTGCAAAACAGCCTGGGTTAGCTCAAGTGAGGAGATTTCCTTGCCTTTAAGCAACTCATGGGCTTCGTGGATAGTTAATTGCCACAAATCCAACTTGTGCCCTCGCCAATCCTTAGATTAGCCTGCTGAGGCATTGAGATATTCTCCATACCAGGCGAGATGCGCTAGCACCTTCGCTGCTCTTTGCGGATTAGGATAGATGGGGACTCCCTTTTCCCGAAGTAGATTAAAGATTTCTGGCTCGACCATAACCTCAGGAAATAACTTAGTTATGACTACTGGTTTTTGATATTTGTTTATTTGTCCATTAATTATGGCTGAATTCCGCCTTTCTTGATCTTCAAGAGATTCAATCAGCGGCTCAAGTTTTTCTTTTAATGAAGAGGTGGGATTTTCTGGAGAATAAAATCGGCGGAAATAAACTGTCGCCCCTATGCCGCCGATTACCATGGCAGCATCCACATTTTCATCCTCCATTATTGCCCACAGGCAAGGGAAGGTGACCAGCTCTCCGGCGGTGATCACATCCGTCATATCTGCTGGATTCCCATGCGACCAGCGTGGCGGCAAGAGGGCATTCAACCTGTCCCAAGTAAGCGATGAGAAAGAGGGGATCTCCAACCCCACCCGTTCGCAAGCCTCCGCAGCCACTACACCAATACCTCCCCCCTCGGTTAATATCCCCACCCTCCTGCCTTGGGGCAGCGGCAGATGGAGTAAGGCCATAGCTACATCAAAGAGCTCATCATCATTTTCTACCCTAATAACCCCCGACTGCTTAAACATAGCCTCGTATGAGGTATCTGAGCCAGCCAAAGCAGCAACATGGGATCTAGCTGCTTTGGCTGATCCCGTTGTCCTCCCTGACTTCATAGCCACGATAGGTTTCCTTTGGGTAATCTCTTTGGCCAGTTGGAAAAAGCGCCTCCCCTCTCGGAGTCCTTCAACATAAAGGGCAATTATTTTAGTTTGTTTATCCTGAGCCAAATACTCTAAATAGTCCTCAAGATGGAGATCAGCTTCGTTGCCACTGGAGATAAATTTACTGAACCCCAAACCACTTGCCAGGCCGGTTCGAACAACACGCTGGCCATAGGTTCCACTTTGAGAAATGAAACCTATTGGGCCTTCCCTAATCTCCTTCATCCAGGCAAGGGTAGAGAATTGTGAGTAGTTATCCATATGGCCCATGCTGTTCGGGCCGATAAAGCGCAATCCACCACTTCTGGCAATACGGAGTATCTCTTCCTCAACTCCTCTGCCTTCTTCGCCGAGCTCGGCAAGTCCCGCAGAAATAATCAGTGCTGCCTTAACACCCTTGTCCACACATTCTTCCATGACTTTAGGAACTTCGCCGGAGGGGATAGCGATTACTGCAAAATCAACTGCCTGTGGTACTTCAGCTATGTTGCTATAAGCCTTCAGCCCACAAACCTCGGAGGCTTTTTTGGTTACCGGCCAGATTTTTCTCTCACCAGAGTTGAGGAGAGTATTCATCACCCCAAACCCCCAGGTGCCAAAGGAATTGGAAGCACCGATCACCGCCACAGAGTGGGCATCAAATAAACGGTCAAGCTGTTCTATTAAGGTTGGGTTCATTTGCCCTCCTTGACTTGCTTTCTGGGTGGATTACTCTAGCACGGCGTGGACCTTAAAGCAGCCTGCTTCTTGGCGGGGGGCATTGGCCAATACCTCAGCTTTAGGGAGCGAAGGCGCTGCCTCATCCTCCCGCAGCACATTGTGAGTGGGGATGGGGTGTGCTGTGGGGGAGACATCGGTGGTATCCACCTGCTGCAGCACCTCAAAGTTCTCCAAGATGTGGGATAATTCCTCCTGAAATCTCTCAACTTCAGCCTCACTCAAGCCTAAACGAGCCAAAATGGCGATATGCCTTACCTCTTCTCTAGTCAATTTCATTTTTATCCCCTCACTACTCTATGATTCTCACAACAATGATGTATTATATCACTTAGCCTTCCCTTTAGGCAACCATCCGAAGGGGCATTGTGTTTCAAGTACGGCGCACGGTGGCAGGAACAACACGGCGCATGTGGGGGGCGCTGCACCTCCCGCCAGGGGCTGGAGCTGCCCGATGGCAGCCATCCGCCGTAAAAATCGCTTCAGATTATCCTTAGCCTTTATATTGGCTACCTCACCCAGTCTCATGCCAGAATCAGCTAGGAGGGAAATGATAGCCTTATCACGGAGGCTATTAGCCTGGGCTATGAGACAATTAACTTGCTCTTCAGTTAAGCTGGGGAGGTGTGGTGAGGATAGCATGAGTTTCGTAGAAACTGATGCTGGGGTTGCTGCTCGGGAGAAATAGATGGGGTAAGTGTCTACCATGCGGAGAGAGGAAGGACACTAATCCGACCCTTTGTTCCTTTGCTGTCTCGCACGATAATCTGATTTCTTTGAAAATCAATGTCCTTAACGCGAAGCCTTACGCCTTCCATAAGACACAAGCCACCCCCGTAAAGGAGTTTGGCGATCAACTGGTGCGTACCTTCCATAGAGTTAATAACCCTTATCACTTCTTTCCTGGTCATCACTGTTGGCAATCGTTTGGGCCTCTTGGCGCGGACTGAATTGATGGAATCATCCAGCTTTTGCTTCAGCACATGGCGAAGGCATTGAAAGCCTGATTCTGAGTGGAGGCGGAAACTTTCAAGTCCACGGTCAGGCGGGTAAGGAAGGCCTCAATTTCGGGCCTCCCCATCTCGCGGGGATGCCTCTTATGGTGAAAAATGATATATCTCTTGATCCAGGAAATATAGCTCTGTTCAGTTTGGAGGGAATAGTGCCTCAATCGAAGATCGTCCCGGACTTGATCCAAGAGCTTTTTAGGTTGCTTATCCATTTTGGCTCCTTGACAACTGGCTGCAGATTCTGTAGCGTATTGATAATTTATCAAACGATTTTGCAGGAACGCCAATAATTATTGTGATATAGGGCGTTTTTGCCGTCTATTGATTGTTGGATGGTTTTCGAGCAGCAACTAACTGAGAAATCCCAAAAGAACTCATAAGCCCGCTGAATATAGAGCGCAAATAGATTAGTATTTGTTTGGTAGTAACAATACGTAGGCCAAGGAGTGGCTCAGCTTCCTGATATGCAAATGCAATACAATACCCCACCTCCTTGCAAAGATGAGTCTCCAACCCTCTATGCTTACCGTGTTGGTCAATGGTATGCCTCATTGGTTTCAGAAACACATAAAAAGACCTTCGGCCAATATCTGACACCCGTTGAAATCGCTATGTTCATGGCCCAACTCTGCAATCCAGAGGGCTGCGTTCAGTTACGAGTACTTGACCCAGGAGCTGGCACGGGTATTCTTTCATGTGCACTTTGCGAAACAGTGGCAAACTACCAAAATCCACCAGAAGAGATTGTTTTAGAAACCTATGAGACAGACACTGCTCTTGCGAATCATCTAGCAGTTTGTTTGTCATACCTTAAGCAATGGCTCAAAATACGCAGGGTGCTGCTAGACTTCAAGGTCAACACCGATGATTTTGTGATGACGTATGCTCAATCATTGGACAACCGGCCAAGGCTAATTCCAACAAGTTATGCGCACATTGAACCATTTGACATAGTTATTTCAAATCCCCCGTACTTCAAGATTCCCAAAAGCGACCCTCGTGCTAAAGCTGCAGCCCTTGTAGTCCACGGGCAACCGAACATCTACGCGCTTTTCATGGCCGTGTCCGCCTCCCTGCTCAAATTGGGTGGCGAGTTTATATTCATCACCCCACGGAGCTATGCAGCTGGCCCGTACTTCCGGGTTTTCCGCAAATGTTTCTTTGAAAACATGAGGCCGGAAGCCATTCATCTTTTCGGTTCACGCCGCGATGCATTTAGCCGCGACGAAGTTCTACAGGAGAACGTGATTCTGTACGCACGGCGGTTAGATGGCTGGCCTGCACAGTTTAATGGCGAAACAGTTAGGGTATCTTCCAGTGCTGGAATAGACCATCTACTGAATTCGATGCAACGTGACGTTGCGGTTTCCGAGGTTTTGGATTTTACCACTAAGGACAAGGTTCTTCGAATTCCGGTTGGCGATGAGGATGCTGATACTGCTCAACTAGTACGCTCTTGGCAAGGTAAACTGCGCACCTATGGATTGGAAATTTCAACTGGTCCCGTCGTTCCCTTCAGAGCCGCCTCATTGCTAGCCAAGACCGGCAATGTGCCAGATACTCATGCACCGCTTCTCTGGATGCAGAACGTAACTACTATGCAGGTAGAGTGGCCCGCAGAAGCAAGAGGCAAAGAGCAATACATCATCGTTGATGCATCCTCGCTGCCACTGCTTGTGGCCGCAAAGAACTATGTTCTCCTGCGGCGATTCAGTGCAAAGGAACAAAACCGGCGTTTGACTGCCGCACCTTTCCTGGCACGGAACATGAGTTCCCCATTTATAGGTCTTGAAAATCATCTAAACTATATCCATCGGCCCGGCGGTTCTTTAACTGCGGAAGAGGCATATGGATTAGCTGTACTGTTCAACAGCACTTTGCTGGATACCTATTTCCGCTCATACAATGGCAACACACAGGTCAGCGCCACAGAGTTAAGGGCTATGCCGCTCCCTACGCTTGACGTTATCGTCGAACTTGGCAAGCATGCTATGGCTCTAGATAATCTCAGCGAGAAAATAGATTTGTTGATTGAGGATAGTCTTAGGGCAGGCGCTCAAAGAACCAAAGCTGGGCAGGCTGCTTATGGCTAAGGTAAAAGAAGCACAAGAAATTCTCAAGGCGTTGGGGCTTCCAATTCCACAACAAAACGAATTGTCCGCGTTGACTCTTTTAGCTCTGTGTGGCCTTGGGCCAGATGATGCGTGGAACAAAGCTCATCGTCAGGGCTTGACCGTGACGAAAGGCATCATGAGTTTCATTGCCAAGGAATATGGAAAAACCTATGCGCCGAACACGCGCGAGACGTTCCGTAGGCAAGTTCTTCACCAGTTTGTGCAAGCGCACATTGCGGACTACAATCCCAACGAGCCCAATCTTCCCACCAAAATAGTCCTCGTGCTCATTATGCAATATATGCAATAACTGAGGCTGCTCTCGCTGCTGTCAAAACCTACGGGACCAAGACTTGGGAGGCAGCAGCCCGGGGCTTCCTGGCCCAACAAGGAAGCCTAATCACTGTGTATCAAAGAAAATGGTCAAGACGCCTCGTGCCTGTTCGTTTGCCAGAAGTAATGTCGCTCGAATTATCACCGGGAAAGCATAACGAAGTGCAAGCAGCTGTTGTGGAGCAGTTTGCAGCGCGTTTCGCACCCGGTGCCCGACTGCTCTATTTGGGCGATACGGCGAAAAAGAATCTCCACATAGACACCGGCCGTCTCACTGCACTCGGAGTGCCCGTGACTGAGCATGATAAACTACCGGACATTATCCTCCACGATGAAAAGCGCAATTGGATATTCCTTGTCGAAGCTGTCACATCTCATGGCCCAGTAATGCCAAAGAGAGTCGTCGAATTGAATACTATGTTCACAACTTGCAAGGCAAGCCTTATATTCTTCAGTGCCTTTCCAGATTTTGCTGAGTTTCGCAAGCACCTTCGAGAAATTGCTTGGGAGACCGAGGTATGGATTGCTGAAATCCCTGACCATCTCATTCACTTCAATGGTGACCGTTTCCTCGGGCCTCGGTAAAATGCTCTTTGCTTCTGCGAGAGCGTGTCCGTGTGCATTCTTGTGCAGGGTATCTCGAAA
Source organism: Dehalococcoidia bacterium UBA2777 (assembly GCA_002352365.1). Lineage (GTDB taxonomy): Bacteria > Chloroflexota > Dehalococcoidia > UBA2247 > UBA2777 > UBA2777. Next base: position 15,173 of record DEIJ01000009.1, read on the forward strand.
TCATACTTCCTGGCAAACTGAGTGAAGAAAACCATCCAACAAAGCACTGTTATGTAAAAAGTCAAGGGAATGTCAACGCAAAGTGACGTTAAAATTGCATACCCACTCCTTTCTGG